>URAP01000006.1 GCA_900545935.1 uncultured Eubacteriales bacterium | reverse complement strand
CTGAAAAAGAAAGCGTAGGAAAGAAAAGCAGGCATAAGGGGGATTGCGCCGCGATTCGCTGCGCTCCTATTCGGCGCAGTTTCCCCCTTATGTATCCCCCTGATAACTGCTCAGCCGATAGCACCCTTGCAAGATATCGTCCGAAATGCTCGGCAGGCATTACGCCTCGCATTTCTTATCGAGAGAATGCACGTATAGCGCCTTAGTTTTTCCGAATCGGGAAATTCGTACACCCATATCTTTAGTTCGTACACTCATATCTTTAGTCGATAAATCGACCGCAATAATTTCAGATCCCGAGGACTTCTTTTTGACGGCGGTATACACTCTCGGCAAAAAGCTCCGCTATTCTATGCGACAGCGGATCGGTCGGGTCTATCTCAGGATGCCACTGAACCCCGAGGCAGAACGGGTGTCCCGGAAGCTCTATCATCTCCGCAACGCCGTCCTCCGCCATTGCGGTTATCGCCCCGTCGCCCGGATCGGAGATCGACTGATGATGATAGCTGTTTACGGATATACCTTCGCCCGAGGAAGGAAAAAACGGAATGCAGTCATCACAAGTAAAGAATCCTGCAGAGGCAGCGTGAGCTGCGGCTGAGATATCTTCGGGCGCGGTGCCATGCTCGGCGGCATAAGAGCTGTTTAGCTTTTCCGAAACGAGTGATGAGTCGGCTGCCGACAAATTATTTGCCTCATCGAATGCGGATCCGTCGGTCACAGAAGAGCTGTATATTCCATCGGATCCGCAGCAGCGGCATTCGGCGGAAAAGCTGCCGGTGCGAAGTATACTGTAAGGTGAGAGATAAATTTTATGCTCTCCGGATTCGTGTGCGGGAACGCTCTGCTTCAACCCGCCGCCGAGCGCGACGGCTATCACCTGCGCTCCTCTGCATATCCCGAGCAGCGGAACTCCGTCTTTTATCGCTCCGTGTGCGAGCAGCAGCTCACTCCAATCACGCGCGTCGGAAATGCCGCGTCCGATGCCTGCATCCTCCGCGCCGTAGCGAAACGGGCGTATATCTCCGCCGCCGACAAGCATCACACCCGAGACAATCGAGAGCAGCTCGGCGGCATCGTCTGCAGTATCGGGCGGCAGTATCATGACCGGCTCAAGTCCCGCGCCGGACAGAAATTTCATGCAGCGCTCTCGCAGCCAGAGCTTATCCGAGCACTGCTCACAGCGTGGAGCAACCGCTACAACAGGACGTTTTCTCATATTATCTACCTCTCTTTACTTGCGTATGCTTTATCACCGTATATTCTGTCGGTATGAGTGCCGCACCGACAGGTGCGGCTGTGAAAGCCCGGCGACGGAACAATTATATGACGCTGACGCAAAAAAGTTTCCGTCAAGTAATACCGGGCAGACACGGCGAATATATATTAAGCGAACGGCGCAGCTACCCACCGCAATCGGGGCGCACAGCCCGCATCAAACAAAAACGCACAAGAAAGAAAGGAATAACGGTATGACTGTTATAAAGGCAACCGCAAAAAAATCAGCGTCGAGCGAGGAAAAGGCGCTGCCGATAGGTCGCGACAGCGAAAAAACGAATGGTACGCTCTCGGAGCTTGAGCGAATAATGCCGCTGTCTCCGATAATGCGCAAGAACACGGCAGGTTATTCCGAGGTCAAGGTCGGACTGCCCGAGGAAAAGACGGAAGCACCCGCCGAGCAGGCGGAAACAAAGCCGGCAATATCCGCAGCGGAAACAGCGTCCGACGAAGCAGGGACGGGTAAACATAAGATACTCACAAAGCTCGGCTCCGTCGGCATAAATAAGCGCAGCGTTGCTGTGATTGCATCGCTCGCGCTCATATGCGGCGCTCTCGTGGTCAACTACGCGCTCGGAGGCGGCTCAAACATAGCTGCCGAGGCAGGCGGAGACCCGTCCGCCGAGGCGGCTGCCGACGCAGACAAGGACAACATAGAAAAGACCGGCAGCGGAGCAGCAGCCGGTGACACCGATGCAGAGTATTTTCAGAGCGCATCGGTCAGCCGCCGCCGTGCGCGTGACGAGTCGCTTGAAGTACTGCAGCTTGTAGCCGACAGCGAGGACGCGCTCCAAGAGTCAAAGGACAGCGCACTTGCAAGCATTTCCAAAATAGCCTCACAGATAGAGCAGGAATCCAACATCGAATCGCTTATTGTTGCAAAGGGTTTTGAAAACTGCATAGCCCTCGTCTCCGACGACAGCGCCACAATCATAGTCCAGAGCGACGGTCTGATGCCGAACGAGGTCGCACAGATAACCGAGATAATCTGTTCCGAGACCTCCCTTCCCGCCGCATCGGTCAAGATAGTGGAGAAGGCGGGCGCATAATCGCAGACAAAATATTCTCCCGCCGGGGTTGCCCGTACAGCACCTCCGCACTATCGCGGCACCGTGCGAATGCGGTATCCGGCGGATTGACAAGCGCAGCACGGACGTGGTATAATTAAGGAGAAAAGCGTTCTGTGCGGCGGTAGGCGGTAGCTCCCATAATAAGACCTCCCGCAGAGCAATGCTTCGGCAGGAGGTCTTATGCTTTTTACAGAATGCGGGAAGATTCTCGGTTTTTTACCATGCGCGGAAAGGACAAGCTGTATACGGATATATCATCCGCGCGCAAGCATATCGCTTTGATAAAGGCAGGGGCAGCGACGCGCAATGTCCTATATTCCTTCGGAGACAAAAAGTGCGATATACGGATATGCCGTCCGCTGACGGGAACGGTCAAAAGACGGCGGAGTCATTACGGCACTCTCCGTCGGCAACGGTGCTGAATGCAAGCAAATCACGAGGAGGTAACGGTCATGGTCGGAATGAATGACAGAACGACGGAGCTGCCGGGCGTGGGAAGAACACGCGCAGCTGCGCTTGCCAAGCTCGGCATACTTACGGCGCGTGACCTGCTCTATCACTTTCCGCGCGGATATCAGGATCGCGGAAACATACTGTCGCTGCTCGGCTGTCCGGACGGCACTGTCGGCGCATTTATTCTGACGGTTGCGAGCGCCCCGTCAAGCGCACGTATAAGCGGCGGACGGTATCTCACCAAATTCTCCGCCTACGATGACTCGGCATCGGTCGGCATCGTCTACTTCAATCAGCCGTATGTCAGAGACATATTCAGAGTCGGTTCGACCTTTCGCTTCTGGGGTCGGCTGAGCTACTCCGGAGGCAGGGCGCAGCTTATATCTCCGCTGTTCGAGCCGGTACTGCCGGGGAAACCGTTGCCGGCGCTTGTTCCCGTTTATCCGCTTACAGCCGGCATATCGAGCAAGCTGATATCCGGACTGGTAAAGTCACTGCTCGACTCCGGCTGCTTGTGTGAGCGTGACGATATAATCCCGATAGCGACAAGGCGGGAGCTCGGTCTGCCCGACCTTGCCGATGCTATGCGCATGCTGCATCTGCCGCAGAACGGCGATGAGGTCAAAAAGGCTATGCGGCGCTTTACATTCGAGCGGATGCTGACCTTTGCGCTGTGTGCGGGACTGTCAAAGCAATCGCTCGACAGCCGCAGGCATTTTCAGATAGCTCAGGCAGACCTCGAACCGTTTTACTCGCTGCTGCCGTTCGAGCCGACCGGAGCACAGCGACGGGCGATAGCCGATATCGGACGCGATATGTGCGCCGATGCGTCCGCTCCGCCGATGAGCAGAATATTGACCGGAGATGTCGGCAGCGGAAAGACCGTTGTGGCTGCCGCCGCAATATTCACAGCTGCGCAGTCCTGCATACAGAGTGCGATGATGGCGCCTACCGAGATACTCGCTCAGCAGCACTACCGCGAGCTTGAGCCGCTGCTCGGTCAGGCGGGGATAAAGGTCGGATTGATAACCGGCTCGACCCCGAAAAAGCAGCGCGCCGCGACCGAGGAGCAGCTTCGCACCGGAGCACTTGACGCGGTGATAGGAACACATGCCCTGCTATCCGAGGATGTTGTTTTTCATCGGCTCGGGCTTGTCATAACCGACGAACAGCACCGCTTCGGCGTAATGCAGCGCACCGCGCTGTCCGAGAAAAGCGGTGCGGCGGCGCCGTCTCCGCATGTGCTCGTTATGAGCGCAACACCGATACCGAGAACCCTCTCATTTATTCTGTACGGCGATCTTGCGATATCCACCCTCGACGAGCTGCCGCCCGGCAGACAGAAGATAGACACCTTTGCCGTTGGTGAGAGCTACCGCGAACGACTCGATGCCTTCATCAGAAAGACCGTGCTCGCGGGGCACAGAGTATATGTCGTCTGTCCCGCGGTCAGTCCCGCCGAGGCAAAGGCGGATACAGAGGACGAGCAGCTCGGCGACGGCGAGGATCAGCGTCAGCTGCATACAGCTATCGAAACGGCGCAGCGGCTCGCCTCGCTCTTTCCCGACATTCCGGTGGGACTCGTCTACGGAAAGATGAAGTCGGCGGACAAGGAACGGGCTATGGCGGATTTTGCTGCGGGCAGGACAAGCATTCTCGTCTCGACAACGGTCATTGAGGTCGGAGTCAACGTGCCTGAGGCAACGCTGATGATAATAGAGGATGCGGACCGCTTCGGTCTTTCGCAGCTCCATCAGCTGCGCGGCAGAGTAGGACGCGGCAGCGAAAAATCCTACTGCGTGCTCGTCTCCGACAATCGCAGCAGCGAGGCACGCTCACGCCTCGAAATAATGGTAAGGTCAAACGACGGCTTTGCCATAGCTCAGCGCGACCTACAGCTGCGCGGTCCGGGGGACTTCTTCCCGCACGCAGGCGGCGGGGCAAGACAGCACGGAGCTGTGGATTCGGAGCTGTTTTCGGTCGGTGCCGACGAGCAGGCTGTCGAGCAGGCATCGCGCACGGCAAAAGAGCTGCTCGATGCAGATCCGATGCTTGAAGAGCAGCCCGCGCTGAGAGAGCGTGTAGAGCAACTTATGACCGTCGGTATAAACACCATTCACTGATTTTTTACGCAAGCAGCAAAAATCCGTACAGAACACAAACGCACGTCTGCCGTACTGCAACTGCGGAAAAAAACGGAATAATTCAATAAAATAAAACATCGGCGGGGCTGTTAAAAACGAATTTTTACAGCCCCGCCGATGCTATTAAATTCTGCCTTGCAATGCCGAAAAATTACACTCACGAGACTGACATAAGCCTGACCGCGTTTTTGGTCATATCGGAATCAATACGAGACGAACCACACCTTGAGTCATATCAAAATCAAGCCGATAATGTAAGGCTTGGATTCAGCGCGTGAAAGCCTCCCCCGTGTAGGGGGAGGCTTTCACGTGCAAAAATTCAGCATGTGTTATCAACCGAATAAAACCCGAATAAAACCGTCCGATTCAATCCGACTTCTCGGAAAATCATCTCATATCAGTCATAGCAGCTCGCCGTCGCCGCGCGGATCGGTACCTGCATAGCGCGAGGAGCAGACCGGCATCTCGGGTACGGAAGCTCTGCGCGGGCTGCCCGAAAAGTCAAACACTGCCTTATCCCCGTCGAGGCGCAGAGCGGCAGAGAAGCTCCTGCCGGTCTTTTTAGAGACAAAGCCGTCTATCACGGCGGTCCTTCCCTGCTCGAGCAGCAGCCGGATATTCGAGACGGATATCGGACGAGAGCAGATGCGCAGTCCGACCTTAAACATACAGCCCTCCTTATAGCCGGAGCAGCCGTAGCTGAACTTTCCGCGTATGACATTCTTTCCGCATACGGGGCAAACGCCGACGACATCACCGTAAAAGCCTGTATCGCGGTCGGTTTCGGGCGGCAGCGGCTCCCGCCGCTCCATTATCTCGGCAATCTCACGCTCGGCAAGCTCCACACTGTCACGAACGGTATACTCTCCGTGAAAGACCTTTTTCAGCGCCACACCGAGCGTGCTCGTCTTATATTTATCCATCGAGATATCCATACCGGAGAGCGATTCGATTAGAAATTCACCGCCCGGCAGGATGGTATAGACATCCTTTTTCAGCTCGATATAGCCGGATGCACGGGCATTTCCGATTATGCCGGTACGTGTCGCCTCCGTTCCGAGCTCGAGTCCCTCGAATATTGCGCGGTAATCCTCGCTGTCGTCCTCGTCCGCAGCGTCACCGTTCTTCATAGCCGCCTTTTCCTCGCGGAACGGATTTTTCAGATAGTTATTCAGCGTTTCTATCGTATAGTGCTTCGGCGGAGAGGTCTCCTTTTCTCTCGGCTCGAACAGAATATTTACGCGGTCTCCCTTTTTCAGCGGAGGCAGCAGCTTATCCTTTGACGAATAGTCGTCATATTTCGTCCAGCCCGGCTCGGTAATTACCGTGCCCTTGAGCGTAAAGTCTTCATAGCCGCCGACCGATATCGTTATCTCCGTACGCTCAGCCTGACACGGCAGGGAGCAGAAAACGGCAACAAAGCGGCGGAACACCGTCTGATATACCTTCTTCTCCTCCTCGGTCAGCGCGCCCGGCTTCGGTATCTTGACGGTCGGGGTCAGCGCCGAGTGGGACTCTATCTTCGAGTCGTCGAATATCGTCTTTTTATCCTTGAATTCGACCGGATATCCGAGCGCCGAAACACCCGAGAGAATGCTCTTCACTCTATCCTTTTCCGCCGTCGCGAGGTACTCGGAGTTGGTACGCGGGTAGGTGAGGTACCCCTCCTCGTACAGCTTCTGCACGATGCGCAGGCTGTCGTCCATCGACATTTTATATTTCTTGCCGAGCACGTTTTGCAGCTTGGACAGCGAATAGAGCTTTCCGGGCTTTACAGTATCCTTTTTAGTCTTTCGAGATGTGACGATGGCCTCACTCGCGTTATACTTATCGCATAGAGCCTGAGCGCCCGCAAGATCGCCGGACTCGAACTTTACCTTACTGACAAGCTCTACGGGCGTTCCGTCGCTCTCGGCGCGGCTTGCCGCGACATAGTAGGTCGACGGAACAAAATTCCGTATCTCCATATCGCGGTCGTAGATAGCTTTGACTATCGGAACAATAACTCGTCCTACACGCAGCAGCGTACCCGTCCTCAGCGTCGCATAGCGAGTAAGATTCACGCCGTACAGCCAGTCGATATATGTGCGCGCAAAGCCCTCGTCGGCGAGGTGCTGATATTCGTCCTCGCTCTTCATGCTATGCAGCGCCGCCGCGACCGTCTCCGGGGTCTGATCGGGCAGCCACAAACGATCGAAGGGCTTCTCGCCGTGCAGTGCATGACTGACGCACAGGCGGACGATGATCTCGCCCTCTCTGTCCGAGTCTCCCGCATTTACGATGCGGTCGACGTCCTCGCGGTTGCAAAGCGTCTCTATGACCGAAAACTGCCGCTGAATTCCCGCATCCGGCTTACCGTTCTCCCCCATGCGCAGACGGAAGCGGAATTCCTCCGGAAAGCAGGGCAGATTCGCCATAGTCCAACGCGGACGCTTGCCCTCCTGCACCTGCTTCGGCGGCGGATTATAATCCTCTATATCACAGAGCGAGAAGAGGTGTCCGAATGCCCATGTTACTATATAACCGCAGCCCTCATAATAGCCGCTGTATTTGCTCATCTTTCCGATGCCCGCGACAATATTGCGTGCAAGACTCGGCTTCTCCGCAATTATGAGTATCATTTCGGCAGTTCTCCCCCCTCTTTTTCGTCCGAATACTGTATGACAACATTAACATAACGGAGATATTGTAACACATTTTTGCTACGAATTCCACCCATATTGCAAAAATCCGCGCCTCCTCCCGCAAAAATGTTGACATCCGCCGCCTCAGGCGGTATAATTTCTTTATCGACACAATGCGCGCTGCGAAAGGATTTTGTAAAAGACCATGAATAATGTACCCGAAACCTTCGGCTCACTTGTTTTTAACGCCGCCACAATGAAGGCACGTCTGCCGAGCGAGACCTACGCCTCCCTGAAACGCACGATGGAGGACGGACGGCACCTCGACCTCAGCGTCGCCCACGTCGTTGCCAACGCAATGAAGGACTGGGCGGTAGAGCACGGCGCTACACACTATACACATTGGTTTCAGCCGATGACAGGCATCACCGCCGAGAAGCACGACAGCTTTATCTCACCGGCGGGCGACGGTCGGGTCATAATGGAGTTCTCGGGCAAGGAGCTGGTCCAAGGTGAGCCTGACGCATCGAGCCTGCCCTCCGGAGGACTGCGTGCAACCTTTGAGGCGCGCGGTTATACCGCATGGGACCCCACGGCATACGCCTTTATAAAGGGCTCGACACTGTACATTCCCACCGTTTTCTGTTCGTACAGCGGAGAGGCGCTCGACCAAAAGACTCCTCTCATGCGCTCGATGGAGACGCTCGGCAGAGAGGCTCTGCGCGTTATCCGTCTGTTCGGATCTGATGCCGCACGCGTATTCACCTCGGCAGGACCCGAGCAGGAATACTTCCTCGTCGACAAGGAAATGTACGACCGACGTCCCGATCTTATCTTTACCGGCAGAACGCTCTACGGCACCCGCGCACTCAAGGGTCAGGAGCTTGACGACCACTATTTCGGCGCGATACAGCCGAGAGTCAAGGCGTTCATGACCGAGCTCGACGAGGAGCTGTGGAAGCTCGGCGTGCTCGCAAAGACCGAGCACAACGAGACCGCGCCCGCGCAGCACGAGCTTGCACCCATCTACCGTATGACAAACAAGGCGACCGACGACAATCAGCTCACCATGGAGATGATGCAGGAGGTCGCAAAGCGTCACGGACTCGTCTGCCTGCTGCACGAAAAGCCTTTCGAGGGAGTCAACGGCTCGGGCAAGCACAACAACTGGTCGCTCTCGACAAATACCGGCGTAAATCTGCTCTCTCCCGGCGAGACCCCGCACGAGAATGCGCAGTTCCTGCTCTTCCTCTGTGCGGTCATAAAGGCGGTCGACGACTATCAGGTACTGCTGCGTATATCGGTCGCAGACGCAGGCAACGACCACCGTCTCGGCGCAAGCGAGGCACCTCCCGCAATCGTTTCGGTATTTCTCGGAGACGAGCTTACCGCCATTCTTGACGCAATAAAGAACGATACGCCATACCTTGCGGAGGAAAAATCTGTGCTGCGCCTCGGCGTTCACGTGCTTCCGAAGTTGCCGAAGGACACCACCGACCGCAACCGCACCTCCCCGTTTGCATTCACCGGCAACAAGTTCGAGTTCCGCATGCTCGGCGCATCAAGCTCCATCTCGCTCACAAATACGATAATTAATACCTCGGTAGCCGAGTCGCTGCGGCTGTATGCCGATGAGATAGAAGCTCGTCTCGGCAAGGAGGCACTCGCCGATATCGTACACGACCTGATAAAGCGCACCATCGAGGAGCACGGGCGCATCATCTTCAACGGAAACGGCTACGACGACGCATGGAAAGCCGAGGCGATGCGCCGCGGGCTGCGCAACTTCCCGACCACCGCAGACTGCGTACCTCACCTGCTTGACCGTGAAAACATCGAGCTGCTCACCCGCCACAAGGTATACAGCGAATCCGAGCTGCGCTCGCGCCATGACGTTATGCTCGGCAACTACTGCTCCAAGATAACGATAGAGGCGCGCACCATGCTTGAGATGGCAAAGCGAGATATCATCCCCGCCGTCTCGCGGCAGATAAAGACGCTCGCCGAGACCGTGAACGCAGCACGCGCTGTCTGCCCGAACACGCTCGACTGCGAGGCTGAGACCGTTTCCACCCTCTCTGCACTCGTATCCGATATGCGCGCGGCATGCACAAAGCTCGAGACTCAGCTCTCCGAGACTGCCGAAATGTCGAATATCGCGGAGCGCGCAATGTTCTTCAAGCGCGATATCCTCTCCGATATGGATACCCTCCGCAGCGCCGCAGACTCGGCAGAGGCGCTCACCGACCGTACTCTATGGCCCTACCCTACCTACGGCGATCTGCTGTACGGAGTACGATAATGCCGGCAACAGTCCGGCAGCGATATAGTGACATCAAGCCGCATTTTATCCGATATTACAGCTATAAATAACTGCGATCTCAGATCCTGCGCAGAGACATTGCTGTCTCTGCGCAGGATTTTTTTCGGCAATCAAAGCACTTTCACTCGATCGTGTATGACAATTCAGGCTCACATAAAATCTCAACGCAACTAAATTTCAGCTGATAATATTTGATTTTTCCGAAAAAAACGGGTATAATAACATTGAATATATGAAATCGCAACCGACAGTTGCGAAAATTTCCGCGTTTGATTGGTAGAAAAAGCGGACAAAATACTATATTATAGCAAGCGTAGGTCGGCATGCCTTAGGTACTCATACAAAAGCACTACCGCCGCAGTATTCTTATCCGACAGCTCTGATACGGCAATATGGACGGATTCGACAGATACGGCTGCGGAATTTCGGTACCGACCTGCGGAAACAGAAAGGAAATCGAAAAAATGACGCTTGGCAAGAAAATTTATACCCTGCGCTCGGCGGCGCAGATATCGCAGGAGGCGCTTGCCGAAAGACTGGATGTATCACGGCAATCGGTCTCCAAATGGGAAATAGATCAGGCGGTGCCTCAGATAGACAAGGTGCTGCTGCTCAGCGAGCTGTTCTCCGTTTCGTGCGACAGCCTGCTGCGGGATGATATAGACATCTACGGAGACAAGCCGGGCGAGCGCTCATCTATAAACGAGCCGAGCGGCGGCAATAAATATTTCGGCACCGACGGCTTTCGCGGCGAAGCAAATATCACCTTGACCTCCGAGCAGGCATACAAGGTCGGTCGATTTCTCGGCTGGTACTACTCGTCGCCTCTCAGCGGTTTTCACGAGCCGGCATACCGACCGCGCATAGTCATCGGGAAGGACACTCGACGCTCGAGCTATATGTTTGAGTATTCACTCGTCGCAGGACTGACCGCCTCGGGCGCGGACGCATACATGCTGCACGTCACAACAACCCCGAGCGTCTCGTATGTCACCCGGCAGGATCGCTTTGACTGCGGGATAATGATAACCGCCTCACACAATCCGTACTACGACAACGGGATAAAGATCGTCAGCAGCTACGGAGAAAAGCTCGACGACGGCACCGCATCGCTTATCGAGGCATATCTTGACGGCGACCTTGAGCGGCTCGGACTGCGCACCGCCGATCTTCCGCTTGCCTCGCGCGACCGCATAGGCTGCATCGTCGACTATGTCGCCGGACGAAACCGCTATGTGGGATACCTTATTTCGCTCGCCTCACACTCCTACAAGGACATGCGGATAGGACTCGACTGCGCGAACGGCGCAGCATGGATGATAGCCAAATCGGTTTTTGACGCACTCGGTGCGAGAACGACGGTAATAGGCGCTTCCCCGAATGGTCTGAACGTAAACGAGGGCTGCGGCTCAACACATATCGAAACACTGCAAGAGCTGGTGCGCAGCGGGCATCTCGATGTAGGTTTTGCCTTTGACGGCGACGCCGACCGATGCATAGCGGTAGACGAAAACGGCGCGGTAGTCGACGGTGACAAGATGCTTTACATCTTTGCTAAGCGCCTGAGTGAGCGCGGAATGCTCGACGGAGGCAAGGTAGTCACTACGGTAATGTCAAACAGCGGACTGCTGCGTTCGCTCGATGCTATCGGTATAGGATACGAACAGACGGATGTCGGCGACCGATTCGTCTTTGAATGCATGGAGAAGAACGGCTACCGTTTAGGCGGCGAGCAATCCGGGCATATTATCCTCAGGAAATACGCAACCACCGGCGACGGTATTCTCACCGCGCTGATGATTGCCGAGGAGATGCGCGACAAAAAGCTGCCGCTGTCAGGACTGTGTGAGGGTGTAACACTTTTTCCGCAGCGAACAAAAAATCTCCGTGTTACCGACAAGCACGCCGTTCTTGCCGACGAGGTCATACTCGAGAGATACCGTCAGATCAATTCTCGCATTGCCGGGAGCGGGCGCGCGCTGCTGCGCGCGAGCGGGACAGAGCCGATGGTGCGCGTAATGATAGAATGCGACGATGAGACAAAGCGAGAGCACTATCTTAGCGAGCTGTGCGAGCTGATAAGAAAGCGAGGCTACTGCTGTGAATAGAACGCATGATCAGATAAAAACATCCGAGCTGATGAAATGCGAGCTGCCGTATCTGAGCAAAATCTTTTATTCCTATGAATACCCGTGGCAGCTGCTGCCGGACATCAGCTCGGTCGCAGCCGCACTGACAAAGACACCGCCACCGGGCTTCACACGCCTCGCGGACGGAATAGTCATAGGAAAAAATGTCTCGATACATGAGAGCGCGGTACTGCTGCCGCCGATAGTCCTCGGCGACGGCTGCACGGTAAGACCCGGCGCTTTTCTGCGCGGAAACATCATCGCAGGACGCAGCTGCGTTATTGGAAACTCGACCGAGCTGAAAAACTGCATACTGCTCGACGGTGTGCAGCTGCCGCACTACAATTATGTGGGCGATTCGATCATCGGAAACCGCGCGCATATGGGTGCCGGTGCTGTCTGCTCAAACCTGAAATCCGACGGCAAACCGGTCGTAATTCACGGCGATACCGACTATGCGACCGGGCTGCGAAAGCTCGGCGCGATACTCGGCGACAATGCCGACATCGGCTGCGGCTGCGTACTCAATCCCGGCACGGTCGTCGGTCGTAATACGAGCATATACCCACTGACCCCGATACGCGGAGTTATCCCGCCGGATTGCATTGTCAAATCCCCCGACTGCATCGTTATCAGAGAATAAGGATAATAGATAAGATAATCTTGATACACCGAGAGGAGAAAAAGATATGTGTGGAATAATCGGATATACCGGAGCGAAAAGTGCAAAAAATGTGCTGCTGCATGGGCTGTCGGCACTCGAATACCGTGGCTACGACTCGGCGGGAATAGCACTGACCGAGCCCGGCGGAGAGGTACGGTGCGTTAAAAGCACAGGCAGAGTCGCCGCTCTCGCAGAAAAGGCAGGGACTATCCCGGACAGCAGCTGCGGCATAGGTCACACCCGCTGGGCGACGCACGGCGCGCCGACCGAGAGCAATGCCCATCCGCACGCATCACACACCCTTACACTCGTCCACAACGGCATTCTCGACAACTTCGCACAGATCAAAAGGCAGCTGCTCGGCGAGGGCTATACATTTGCCAGCGAGACAGATACCGAGTGTATCGCACATCTCATCGACCGCGAGTATCGCAGGCTCGGCAAGCCGGAGGCGGCGATATATGAGGCATGCGAGCAGATGCGCGGCTCCTATGCGCTTGCGATACTGTTTCACGACATACCGGATGTGATCTACGCCGTAAGACATGACAGTCCGCTCGTACTCGCCGTCGGCGACGGTGAGTGCTTCATAGCCTCGGATGCTCCTGCCGTACTCGACTATACACGCAGCATGCTTCGACCGCCGCAGGGACAGGTCTGCCGCATTGAACACGGCGGCATCTATTACATCGACCGAGATGGCAATGCCGAGCGTCGACAGCCGGAGACCTTTTCTGCAAGTATAGGCACTGTCGGTACCGACGGATACGACAGCTATATGGAAAAAGAGATAAACGAACAGCCTAATGCCATACGCCGCTGCGCCGGCGCACGGCTCGGCGCGGACGGATTGCCCGATTTCTCCGCCGACGGGATTCCCGACACCGTATGGTGCGAACCGGACGGCATCGAGATAGTCGCCTGCGGTTCGGCAACGCATGCCGCACTGCTCGGGCGATTCTGGATAGAGGAGCTTGCCGGAATTCCGGTAACGGTCAATACCGCCTCCGAGTATCGCTATCGTCCTCCGGCGATGAACGGACATACTCTCGTTATACCTATCTCTCAGTCAGGCGAGACCGCCGACACACTCGCCGCACTGAGACTGGCAAAGAAAAACGGCAAGCGAACGCTCGCCATAGTCAACGCGGTAGGCTCTACCGCAGCAGTCGAGGCGGACTATGTACTCTATCAGTGCGCGGGACCGGAGATAGCTGTTGCCACAACCAAGGGCTATACCACTCAGGCAGTGCTGCTCGCAATGACGGCGATAAAACTCGGTGTGCTGCGAGGACGGCTCGGCGCAGAGCGCGGCAGAGCGCTGGCCTCCGCACTCGTCTCCGATCTGCCTCATGCAATAGAGAGCATCCTCTCGCGCGACAGCGAGCTGTCCGAGATAGCACGGCTGCTCCGTGATAAAAGCGATGCATACTTTATCGGCAGAGGGCCGGATTTTCCCGCCTGCACCGAATGCTCGCTGAAGCTGAAAGAAATATCCTATATTCACAGCGAGGCATATGCCGCAGGAGAGCTGAAGCACGGAACACTGTCGCTCATCGAGCGCGGAACTATCCTTGCGGCGCTCGCCACCGACCCGCTTTACCACGCAAAGACCGCGGGAAACATTGCCGAGGTTCGTGCGCGGGGCGGTTACACGGTTCTCTTTTGTACTCCCGACTTTGAAAATGCCTCGGATACGGCAGATACCGTATTCACGCTTCCGCCGCTCCCGCCGGAGCTCGCCTGCATTTCGGCGGTAACAGCCGTACAGCTTATCGCGCTGCGCACGGCACAGCTGCGCGGCTGCGATGTCGATCATCCCCGCAACCTTGCAAAATCGGTCACGGTCGAATAACGCGCGTATCGGTTTATGTCACGGTCGAATATTACGGTACGGTTTTCGGTCATGCTAAAACAAAGCACCGTGCGGCGGCAAAGCGTACATCGGGACAAATCGCCGTAAAGTGAGGCGGATGCGCCGTCCTGTCCGAAAAGCATTGCGCGTTCGTTTCCCTCTTTTTGTATTTTTATAAAGCAACTATTGACAAATCGTATAATTTGTGTCATAATACCGCCGTACGATAGTTATATACACGAAAATTCGCAAAAAGAATAACAAAGCGAAGAGCATATTATAAGAGCAAAAAATGATAACGAGATCCACAATGAAAAGTAAGCACGACGACAGCCTCGACGGACACACCGCCCCGATGGCTAAGCGCCCGAGAATAAATATACCGAAAGAAAGGCATATAAACGACATAGAGGCGTTTTCCGGCGCACCGCATTTCGAGCTGATCCGCCCCGGAAAAAGGATCGTCATCCCGTCCGTTCTGGTCACATTCGAGCAGGGAATAACGGAACTGTTTCCTTTTCTTGCGGCATGCAGAATGCTGAACTGCTCCGTTACATTCAAAAAAGAGCGGATAACTATACCGAGCCGCAGCGAGGACTGTTGGCGAGACTTTTCCGTTCAGATGCGCAGATACATCGCCGGGGCACCGAAAAATGCAGATGCATGCAGGCGTTACCTCGGCAATGTCGAAAAAATGGGGCTTATCGAAGAGCTGTCCGACGACTCGGAGAACGATTAATACGCTTCGGAGCCGATCTGTCGGATAATCCTATATGGAGCATAATTCACTTCCCTGCAGAAAATTTGCCCATAATGTACACTCATACGCCTGACGGGACAAAGCTACCCGCTCCGAACATATTATCAGTATTACAAAAAGCGGGCTGTTAAAAAAACTTGTTTTTTAACAGCCCGCTTTTATTCTTTTATCACCTATCTGTATATTCAGATCGGCTGCGTTTCATCTATCTGCATAATATGCTGCGTTGTGCGGCAGCTTTTCGGTGCTTGCCGCTTCAGCAGATGATTCCCTGCCGATCAGCCCTGCGTATATCGTACCGAAAGCCATTTGCGGACATGGCGACTATCGGAGCGACAGCGAAGCATTAAAGACGTCTCTGAGATACGGTCTCTTGCGTTCTCCGCTCCTATCATTACGTCGCCTCCTTAATCATTATTACCACTCGCAGCACTGCTATCGGAGATACCGAACACGACAGCCCTGTCACGCTTAATCTTTGCCTCATACAGTGCGATATCCGCCTTGCGAATCAGCTCGGATATTCTTCCGGCTGCATAGACTCCGCCTATGCTGATACTGAGATGCAGATCCGGGTACTTCGGCAGCTTTATCTTACGGACTGCCTCGCATATCTGATTCAGCTTACTCGGGAGATTATATTCCGGCAGACCGTGGAACAACAGAAAAAACTCATCTCCGCCGTAGCGTATCAGCTCGTCTCTGCTGCGCAGCATAAAGCGGACGGTCTGCGCAACACTGCGCAGCGCCTCGTCTCCCGCCGGATGTCCGAAGGTGTCGTTTATATGCTTGAAATTATCTATGTCTATCATGGCGATCGCCTGCTCGCCGGTGAGATTGCGTATACGCTCGTCGTAATAGCGGCGGTTAAATACCTGAGTCATAGAGTCTATGTATACCTGACGGTTGCGTATGAGCAGCTGACCTAAAAGGCTTTCATCACTTTCCGCTTCCGCTGCCGCAGACCTGATGGGATTGACGCACTCGAGCGAATACGGTATACCGTCTATCTCGACGCGTGATGCGAGAACATAGTAAACCTCCCCTCCGTCGGTCTCGACCTTGCTCTGCGTTTTGCTCGTGCGGATGGCCTCCTGAGAGATGCAGTTCTCGCACCGATGGAACTTGTTCCATACCGAATAGCAGTGTTCACTGTGCTCGATATGGTGAACGCCCGCACCGGCTGACACCTGCATGCATATTCCCGGGTCGACAAGGCGAACGATGGCAAACATCTTTCGATAGCACTGCATGACAGCACCTACCTGATCGTGTGCTATGCGCAGCACATCCCCCGCACCCACAGTGACCGGAAGCAGCACCTGCTCGGTTACCTCGTTCTCCGATTCTCTGTCATATTCCTCAAGCCTTGCATAACTGTCGTTGATATCGTCGACCTTTCCGACAAGGCAGCTGCATCCGACTCCGGCAGAAGAGAGAGCGCGAATAACGAGCACCGTTATCCGACAGCGGCGCAGCCGTCCGCCGAGCATTATATCCGCCATCAATTCGATGTGCGTCTCATCCGACGACAGCGAGTCGAGCCGGTCGCGTAACGCACGCACCGTTTCTCCTCCCACCGCATCTATAAAATCCGAATTGCTCTGCGGGTCGACGATGACCGCAGGCAACCCGGTCTGATCACATGCCCCGTGCGACAGGCTGATGGCGGAGGGCTGAACGGTGTACTCAAACCACAGCTCATCGGTCTGCGTGGAAAAATACTCCTGCTTTGCGCTCGCCTCCTCAATCTGATGCGTCATGCGAGCCGCCATAATGTCCTGACCGCCGTACAGCTCCTCGACCGCGCGATGAACCTCGCTGTTCTGCACGTTATTTCGCTCTGCGACTCCCTGCCTTACAAGCTCGGAGATATCATCAAGGCAATCGAGCAGCAGCGGATTAAAGCTGCCGCACTCGCCTGCATGTATCATCTGCATCGCTTTTTCATGCGGATAGGCGGGCTTATAGCTGCGTTCGCTCGTCAATGCGTCATACGAGTCGGCAAGCGATACAACCTGTGCAACTATCGGTATAGCATCTCCGACAAGCCCGTCCGGATATCCTTCTCCCCTCCACCGCTCATGGTGCGAGCGGCAGATGGCGACGGCGTATTTTATCAGCGTCTCATTCTGATACAGCGGCAGCCCCGTAAGTATCTGTACGCCGAGCCGCGTATGCTGACGAACCTGCGCCATCTCCTCATCGGTCAGCGGCGTCGGCTTTTTCAGCACATCCGACGGCACGAGCAGCTTTCCGATATCATGCAATCTCGCCGCCATTGCAATCATCTCGATATCATCGGCAGAAAGGCGGTATCGGTCGGTACGCTTGAGCAGCTGACGGAGCAGCAGCGCCGTCAGTCTGCCTACGCCATTCATATGCAGTCCGGTCTCTCCCACGCGGCGTTCCATCCCGTAGCAAAGCACCGACACCAGCACCTCGCTGTTCTTTTCCTGTCGGCGAAACCAGCCCTCGGCGACATCCATCAGCTGCTGCTTTTTCGTGTGCAGAAGTATGGTATTTATTATTCGATGGCGCACCACCACCGGTGCAAACGGCCGACTGATATAGTCGGAGGCACCGAGACTAAATGCACGGTCTATGTATGCATTGCCCGTCTCCGCAGAGATCATAATGGTGGGAACATCATCGAGCCAATGACGACTGCGCATCTCCTCAAGCACCTCAAAGCCGCCCATGCCCGGCATCACGATATCAAGCAGCAGTGCGGATATCTCTCCGCGATAGGTCTGCAAAGCGGCAAGGGTCTCCTCTCCGCCCGTTACCTCGATGATATCATAGTCCTGCTCAAGCATATTTGCGAGTATAGCACGATTCAGCTCGGAATCGTCTGCAATAAGCAGCTTTCTTTTATCCATAGTACCCTCTCAGAAACAATATATAAAAGTTGATGCCTGCGCAGAGGCGCTTAGACATACGAACCGGACATATTGTCCGACGGCTTTCACCATAACAATCGGCGCACATACGAACACCCCGGTTATATGAGCCGGCGCGCATCAAGGCAGCCGGATCATACGAGCCGGATATAGCTCCGTCCTGCTCGCGCATCTGCTGCCTGCCGCAAAAAAAGCAGTCAGCTGATCGCCGACTGCCGTTCTGCCCTCATTGTGCGTTGCAGCATCACATATCACAGCATTTTTCTGTCCCTGATTATATACGATATACGTGCGGTTTTCAAGGGCTTTTTACACATTTAGGATAAATAATGTATAAAGCACCGGACTATTTCGACATTCTGCGGTAATTTCATAATAATCTGCACACAAGCATACGGCGATATCGCCCTTATTGCGTCCTGTACTGCAGCAATATGAGCGGATCGCCGCCTATATCGAATCACCTTCCGAGCATTGAAAAAGCGAATATCGCCGCTCCGAGCACGACAAGAACGATACCGGTAGCGCGGTTGAGCGTGCGCGGCTCGGCGCGGTTTGCAAACAACGCCGCTATCCTCGCCCATATCAGCGTAAACACAACGCAGAGCACAAGAACGGTAATATCGGGTGCACCGCCGATAACGAAATGAGATACAGCGCCGGTAAGCGCGGTAAAGGTCATGATAAGCACGCTCGTACCCACGGCGGTCTTAAGCTCATAGCCGAGCACAGAGGTCAGGATAAGCAGCATCATCATACCGCCGCCCGCGCCTACAAAGCCGCAGATAAGCCCGATGACCGCGCCGCAGACGACCGACTGTATCGCGCGCTTTTTTGCCGATACGCCCGCCATTGCCTCCTTGGTGGTCATGACGGGGCGAACGATAAATTTTACTCCGAGCAGGAAGGTCATAATGACCGAGAAGCTGCCCATAGTTGCCGACGGCAGCAGGCTTGCCGCATAGCTGCCGACGACGGTAAAGGCAAGCACCGTCGCCATCATTATTATGCCGTTGCGGATATCGAGGTTCTTGCTCTTGCCGTATGTATATGCCGAAACGGCACTGGCAAGCACATCGGAGGCAAGTGCTATGCCCACCGCCGCATACGGATCCATACCGAGAAAGGTGATAAGCATCGGACTTATCACCGCTGCGGCGCTCATACCGGCAAAGCCGGTGCCGAGTCCCGCACCCATTCCGGCAAAAAAAGTAACTATAACCGTTATAAGCAGCTTCATATCAGCTATTCTCCTCCAATACCGAATCGAGATTCCGACCTATCGCGGCAAGCGTGTAAAGAAAGCTCTCCCTCTCCGCCTCAGTAAGCCCGCGAAACATCAGCTCCGAAAAGCGCTCCTGAACCTCGCGTCCCCGCCGTACTATCGGCTCCGCTCGCTCGGTCAGCAGAAGCGAGGTCTTTCTGCGGTCGCCGGAAACACTCCTGCGCTCAAGATATCCGCTGCGCACAAGACGATCGACGTTGACCGAGACAAGATTCGGCTTTATCCTTCTGATGTTCACGATATCCCCCGCCGTCGTGTATTCGGAATTGTTGGCAAGAAACATCAGTATATCAAATGCCGTCTGCGGCAGCCCGAGCTCCCGGCACAGCGGCTTACATACCGCATCGTAGGCAAGTGCCGTTTTTTTCGTAAATTCAATGCCCGCGTTCATCCCACACCTCCGCTCGGTTCATTTTTGAATATTTCAAATTTGAACTATTATAACACACATCACCGCAGTTGTCAAGCAGCTCTGCACTAAAAGTGTCTCTATTCACATTGCATCACATTACACTCCGCAAATACACACCGGATAAATTTTCGTAGCACGCTTGAAAAGCAACGCCGTTTGCGTTATAATGCCGTAAGGACTAACAGCATCAGCAACATTCCGAAATGAAAAATCAACTATCAAAAGGAGAAGAAAAATGAAAGCAAACATCAAAACCGCGCTGCACTCCGTGCTGTCGGTAGTTATCATATTAACCTGCGTTCTCGGGCTCGCAGCCTGCGGAAACGAGGTGCAAAAGACCGGTCTGTGGGAGAATGCTCTCTATACCAAGGACACCACGCTCGGGTCCGGCAAAAAGACCGTGACCGTAGAGGTTGAGGCAGAGGAGAACAAGATAACCTTCACCGTCAAGACCGATGCGGAAACGCTCGGCGACGCTCTGCTTGAAAACAAGCTCGTCGAGGGTGACGATGGACAGTACGGACTTTTTGTCACCTCCGTTAACGGTATCAAGGCGGACTACTCCGCCGACGGCAGCTACTGGGCATTCTACATCGGCGACGAGTATGCCGCCACCGGTGTTGACGGCGAAAAGCTCGGCGACGGCAGTGATACCGTTTACCGTCTGGTCTATACGAAATAAATAACAAATAAATCATCAAAATGCCGAATAACGGCATTACGGCAGGGGGATGTTAAGAAACTGTTTAACATCCCTTTTTTGCGTTTTTTCGATAAGCTTATCAAGGTCACCATACATATACCGAAAAAGCATTTTTCTTCCTGCTTTATTTGTATAACGGAGATTGACTGAGCGCTGTATTTATGATATACTTATGCGACAGAGGTCTGCAATATATTCCCTTTTTATATACAGCATGGCAGAAGCAGAGCATGTATGCAAAAACGCACGCGTAAACCGCCGCGCACCGGGGATATGCCGCGATCAAGGCGGCATCCGAGCGGAGCGTATTATTACCATGTGCGGAAAACACACGGAGAGTTCAAGTATGAGAAGAACAATCGACATGGGCGGAAGCTGGGAGTTTTACCCGCTGTACGGCACGGTTTGCGACACCTCTCTGCCGGACGAGCTGCCCGAAGCGGAGAGCATTACGGTACCGTCGGGATGGAAGGCTCCCGGTATTGCCCTGCGCGATTTTAATCCGGGAGATATCTACGGCTATCCCGGACGGTGGAACGACGCTGACACCGGAGTTCTGCGCCGCCGGGTGCACATTTCGGCAGAGCCGGGCGAGAGAGTATTTCTGAATGCCGAGGGCGTGGCTCAGCGCTGCGCGCTCTACGTCGGCACAAGACACATATGCGATCACGACGAGATGTTTCTTCCGCTGCATGCAGATATTACCGACGGCATAGCGGACGGCGAAGCGGAGATAACCTTTGTCTGCACATCGTTCGAGAGCACGACTCTGACGTCCGGGTCGGTCAAGACTACGGGACTGACCGGATCATGGTTCGGCAGCAACCTGCGCGGAATATGGGGCGACATCTCACTCGAGATATTGCCGCAGAGCCATATCTCCGACCTCGCGATACGCTGCTCCGTGCGGCGCGGAGAGATATCCGTACTGCCCGAGCTGTCGGATGCCCCGGACGGAGCGCGGATGCATTACGAGGTGCTCGACGGCGAGCGCGCCGTGCTGTCGTTCGACGGCGGCTGCGGGGAGGCAGTCTGCCGATGGACGGATGCCGAGTACTGGGACACGGACCATCCGAAGCTGTATCGGCTGCGCGCCGAGCTTGTCTGCGGCGGCACGGTCCTCGACAGCCGCACCGAGCGATTCGGCTTTCGCGAGATATGGACGGAGGGGACAAAATTCATCCTCAATGGCAAGCCGATAAATCTGCGCGGCGACTCGTGGCACTTTCAGGGGCCTATACAGATGACCAAGCAGTATGCACTGAACTGGTACGAGTTGTGTCGGCAAAACGGTGTAAACTACGTTCGTCTGCATGCCGAGCCGCACCCGCAATACTATCTCGATGCAGCAGACGAGGTCGGAATGCTCATAGTCGACGAGACTGCGATATACGGCTCCGGCAAGGGTATGGATGCCGCACATCCGCAGTATCTCGAGCGCTGCGGCAGACAAGCCGTTCGCCTTGTCCGCCGCGACCGAAATCATCCCTGCGTTATTTTCTGGAGCATCGAAAACGAGATGCGATGGGTCGACGGGCGCGATGAATTCAAGCTGCATATCCCCGATTGGATGGAGGCAATGCACCGCGAGGACCCGACGCGCCTGATATCGCTCGACGGAGACAATCGGCTGCTGCCGTACGAGATGACCGAGATAGAGAGCTACCACTATAACATCGACGGCACGATAGCCCAGTGGCGGCGCGAAAAGCCGCTGACGGTAGGCGAACACGGCGGAATGTGGTTCGTATGCCCTCAGAACGCGAGCGCCTATGTCGGGCTCGGCGCATATGACGATTTCGAGCCGTGCGCTATCGGCTTTGCAGCAAAAGAGAGACTGTTTCAGGAGGATGCGCGCCGAAAGGGCGTATCGGGCATCTCGACCTTCAACTTTGCCTACTACTTTACCCGCAGTATGCCGGACGAGGATATATACACCGGCGATCCGCGGCTGCCGAAGATACCGAAGTATTCGCTGACGATAAACAACGGTATGCTGCCGACGGAATACCCGCTCTGCCGCGAGAATCCGGTAATGGCGTTCATGCGCGAGGCGTACCGTTCGGTAACGATAATACGCCGCGAGTACAACAGCAGCTTTTACGACGGAGAACCGCTGCGCCGCAGCTTTGACGTATACAATGACACACGCGAGGCGCACGAGGTAACGGTCGAATGCCGGTTTTCGATATCGGGCGCCGAATACCGCACCGAGCTGCGCTTCACACAGCAGCCCGCCGAACACAAAACCGCCGAATTCACCCTACCGCTTCCCGAGCTTTCGGAGCGCGGATATGCCGAGCTTGTACTGACGCTGCGGCACGAGGGCGCAGAGCAGTTCACGCTCCGGCAGGACTACAACATATACCCGCGCGGCATGCGCACCGAGCCGCTCCGCCTGACACACCGTGTATTCGTATACGGCAGCGACGGCAACAGAGATCTGATCTCGCCGCTCTGCCCCGATTGCACATACATCGGCACTCCCGCCGAGCTTGAGCACTATCTTGAGCGTCTCGGCGACGGTGACATCCTCGTGCTCGGCGAGCACCTGACCGACGATCCCGAGCCTATGCGTGCCGCTCTGCGCGAGTTTGTACGCTCTGGCGGCAGACTGATAGTTCTTGCACAGTCGACCTATATAATAGGCGAGCTGAGCATGACCGACGGCGACTTCTTCAGCGCACATGCGGGCAATCCCGAGCATCCTCTGCTGCGCGGCATTACCGATGCGGATATGATATTCTGGGGTCCGACGGTGACAGAGGAGCGCCCCGAACCGTTTATTCACCGCTGCTACGAAAAGCCGGCAGGCGGCGGGTACACCTTTGTACTCGAGTGCGCTGCAGGTGATTATGCCGACGGCGGCGACCTATGGTCTCCGCTGATGGCGGCACAGCTCGGGCGCGGCACCATCCTGCTCTGTCAGATAGAGCTCGGCGAGAATTACTCCGCAGTTCCGCAGGCGGCTCAGCTGCTGCGCAATATGCTGGAATATGCCGATACGACAGCTTCTCGCAGATACCGCAAGGTCTATTCGGCAGGGACGGAGGCGGCAGCTCTGCTCGACCGTCTCGGTACACCGCACACATCACTCCTTCCCGCAGCCTTGGCGCATCGTGACGAGAACGGCATCTGCCTCGCCGACGGCAGCGCGGATACCGATACACTTGCCGCATTTGCACGTGCGGGAGGGGATGTGCTCATCATCTCACCGAGCGGCGACAGCGCCGACCGTCTCTCACACTCGGTCGGCAAGCGCATTACCCTGCACCCTGCTGAGCTGTCGCATGCGAAGGTCACGGGCGACCCGCTGACGCGCGGCATATCCCCCGTTGACCTATTCCGCTACGACAAGATACCGATGTCTCCGAGGCAGGTCGAAAACAAGCGTCTTGCCTTTTCGTCGGTAGAAATCGAGGGCGGAGAGGCGCTCGTCTGTGATGTTCCGAACACTATATGGGAGGATTCGTTCTGGCATCGTATACGCCGCGAGGCACTGATAATCCCTATGGTCAGCATGAACCGCGAGCACCCGCGCGAGCCGCTGACGCTCGTCTCACGTTTTCCGCTCGGCGACGGCAGCATGACCGTATCTACGCTCACCGCGCGCACGGACGACGAAAAGGATATACGGGTATACGCACAGCTGCTGTCCGGACTCGGCGCACAGACAGATGCCGCGCTGTTCGACTGCGAGCACACGGAAGAGCACGATGCGGTACAGTACTTTATGACACTGCCGATAGAGCCTTGGCAGGATATTGACCGCGCACGCGAATACTACACCGACCCGCAGTTTTCGCTGAACAACCTCGGCGAAGGGCTGTACGGATGGATGCTAAAGGTCGAGCGCGACCGCGAAAGCGGCATAATAACCGTACCAAACAGCGCCGGCAGGCACTATTTTTTGACCGCCTTTGCCGACAAGGAACGCACCGAGCGCATAAAGGCAAGGCTGTGGGGAAGTGTTCCGCTGAGGCTGTACGTCGACGGAGGCGAGGTGTACGAGGAGGAGCTGACAATGACCTCCGGCAGGCATAGGATAGTTATCGAAGCAGACAATACCTCGAGTGAGCCGCTGCGCTTCCGAATGCTGCTGCTCGGTGAGGACGGCAGACCGCTGCCCGATCTGCGCATTCGCCTGACGATAGACGAGGTCGACCCTAAGTAAAACGCCCGCCGTGAGCAGCACGGCAGACATCACAAGCATATAAATATAACATATAACCGAAGGAGAAGAAAATGTTTGACGCTGTACGGATCAAGAACGAATGCGTAGAATGGATAAGAGAATTCTTTGAAGAGAACGGACGCGGCTGCAACGCCGTGGTAGGTATCTCGGGTGGTAAGGACAGCTCTGTTGCGGCGGCGCTCTGCGTCGAGGCGCTCGGCAAAGACCGCGTGATAGGCGTGCTCATGCCCTGCGGTGTTCAGCCCGATATCGACTCTGCCGAGCTGCTCGTTTCCCATCTCGAAATTAAGCACTATGTTGTCAACGTAAAGGCTGCCGTCGACGGGCTGACCTCGGCACTGCCCTTCGAGCTGTCGACACAGACGAGAACCAACATACCGCCCCGCGTGCGCATGACCGCACTGTATGCCGTTGCGCAGAGCCATAACGGACGAGTCGTAAACACCTGCAATCTCTCCGAGGACTGGGTAGGCTACTCGACAAGATACGGTGATGCCGCAGGAGATTTCAGTCCGCTGTCGGGTCTTACCGTTACCGAGGTCAAGGCGATAGGCCGCGCGCTCGGTCTGCCGGACTGTCTCGTTGACAAGGTACCGTCGGACGGGCTGTGCGGAAAGACGGACGAGGACAACCTCGGCTTTACCTACGCCGAGCTTGACCGCTATATCCGCACCGGCGAGATAGACGACGCGGACAAAAAAGCAAACATCGACCGCCGTCACCGTCTGAATCTCTTCAAGCTTCAGCTTATGCCGGCATTCAAGCCGGAGCTGTAAAAGCACAGCTCCGAAAAAAGGGGCGGTTCCGACATCGGCAGCGCCCCAATCACAACAAGAGGTAGTGCCATGAAAAAGAAAAACATAAGAAATACAAAGGGACGTATAGTCTCGACGGCATGGAAGCTGTTCTACGAGCAGGGCTACGAGGACACGACGGTCGACGATATCATCTATGAATCCGAGACCTCCAAGGGTTCATTTTACCACTATTTCAGCGGAAAGGATGCTCTGCTCTCCTCGCTCTCCTATCTCTTTGACGATAAATATGAGGAGCTGAGCGACCGACTCGACGGTATGGGATATATCGAGCAGCTGCTCTTCCTCAACCGCGAGCTGTTCCGCATGATAGAGGACACCGTTTCCATCGAGCTGCTCGCCCGTCTGCTCTCCTCTCAGCTGATAACCAAGAGCGAAAAACACCTGCTCGACCACGATCGCACATACTATAAGCTGCTGCGCTCGATAATCCTTGCGGGGCAGCAGAGCGGAGAGCTGCGCGACGACGTATCGGTAAACGATATAGTCAAGGCTTATGCGATGTACGAACGAGCCATAATGTACGACTGGTGCCTCTGCGGCGGCGACTATTCGCTCTGCTCGTACAGCGCGCGAATGCTGCCTATGCTGATGCGCTCATATACCTCCGAAGCGGCTGCCGCCGAAAAGACATGTACAGAGGAAAGCCGCACTAATCAATAGTGCTGTAAAATACCGCAGCATATGACTGAGACCGCCCTGCAATGTGCAGGTTTAGTTTTCATATCGGACCTTCATCACAAGAATAAGAAAAATAAGGACGGATCATCGGCACTCCGCCTTTATTTTTTCTTATCGGGATTGCAATTCCCGTTTTCACACACAGCTGCTTTGTTACGTAAATTTTATCAAAAAAACAAGAAAAAAATTTAGTCTGTTTTTTCGCTTTTAAAATGTACGTACATTAGTCTATTAAAATATCGCTTAATTACAACGAATATTATTGAAATATCCGATTTTGATATCAAAAAAAGTATGTACTTTATTCTGTATTTCAGTCTAACTAAAATTGTGATAGAATAACGAAAATTATGAATTCCTTGAAAGGCATATATCATGACAACATCAGAATGGGTGATACTTGCCGCCATCGTTCTCTACATGATAATGATGATAGCGATCGGCGTCGGAGTATCAAGAAAAACAAAAACATCCGATGATTTCTACCTCGGCGGAAGAAAGCTCGGACCGCTCGTCACCGCGATGAGTGCGGAGGCTTCTGACATGAGCGCATATCTGCTCATGGGCATCCCGGGACTTGCGCTCATGTGCGGACTTGCAGAGGCGACATGGACCGCGATCGGTCTTGCCGTAGGTACCTACCTCAACTGGCTCTTTGTCGCAAAGCGCCTGCGTATCTACTCCGAGAAGATCGGCGCGGTGACCGTACCGTCCTTCTTCTCACGCCGCTTCGGCGATAAGTACCACATGCTCTCCGCCGTTGCCGCAATCGTTATAATCATCTTCTTCATCCCCTACACCGCTTCCGGCTTCTCGGCATGCGGCAAGCTCTTCTCGAATATGTTCGGCATCGACTATATGACCGCAATGATAATCAGCGCGGTAGTTATAGTTCTGTACTGTGCGCTCGGCGGATTCCTTGCGGCATCGACCACCGACCTTATTCAGAGCATCATCATGACGGTTGCGCTCTTTGTCGTGCTCGGTCTCGGTGAGGGCTTCATCGGCGGCTTTGACAAGGTGTTTGCAAACGTTCGTTCGCTCGACGGCTTTACCGACCTCTTCCGCGGCTTTGACGTTGCAAAGGGAACGGCATCGAGCTACGGCGCGATATCGGTCGTCTCCACACTCGCATGGGGTCTCGGCTACTTCGGAATGCCGCACATCCTGCTCCGCTTTATGGCGATAAGCGACCCCGATGAGCTCAAAAAATCCCGCCGCATTGCTTCTGTATGGGTGGTTATCTCGATGGCTATCGCGATACTCATCGGCGTCGTCGGTTACAGCCTGATGACCGCGGGCATCGTCGGTCCCTACGCCTCCAACTCCGAGGCTGAGACCATTATCGTTGATATCTCGAGATATATAAGCGGTTTCGGCTTTATCCCTTCGTTCGTTGCAGGAATATTCATCTCCGGTATCCTCGCATCCACAATGTCGACCGCAGACTCGCAGCTCATAGCTGCATCCTCGAGCATTACGCAGGATATCCTCGTCGACACCATGCATGTACGCCTCTCCGAGCGCGCTAAGATGATACTTGCCCGTGTCACGGTCGTTGTCATCTCGATAATCGGCATATTCCTCGCGCGCGACCCGAGCTCCTCGGTATTCCGTATCGTCTCGTTTGCATGGGCAGGCTTCGGCGCTGCATTCGGCCCCGTTATCCTCTGCGCACTCTTCTGGAGACGCACCACCAAGTGGGGCGCACTCGCGGGCATGATAGGCGGCGGCGCTACCGTATTCATTTGGAAGTTCATCATTCGCGAAGCATTCAAGGGCACTGTACTCGATATCTATGAGCTGCTGCCCGCATTCATAGTTGCGATACTCCTGACCGTTATCGTCAGCCTTGCGACCAAGGCTCCCGATAAGGATGTAACGGAGACCTTCGACGCAGTTCGCACAACAAAGTAATCGCCTCACATCGGCGCGGCTCTTCATATCAAATCCTTGAATGTATACCGCCGCAGCAGCCGAAAGCAAAAGCATATTTTCAAACGGGATCGCCGCAAGCGGTCCCGTTTTTGCTTCGAAGGCGATTCTCGGTCAGCGCTTTTTTGCAAAAAGCATTGATTTTATATATGTATTTGTGATATAATCGAGACACAAGGGTAACGGTATATTTTTGCCGCACCCGCAACCGAAAAGTATCGGAGGATATTCCAATGGAAAAACTGGAAAAGATAGGCGCACAGGTATTTACCGTTCGCGACTTTATGAATACAGAGGACGATATTAAGCGTACCTTTGAGCGCCTGAAGAAGCTCGGCTACGATGAGATACAGACCGCAGGACACCCGACCGATGGCGATATCTCCTACGAGGCATACGGAAAGCTCGCACGCGATGCCGGTCTTGATATCATCGGTACGCACGATATATACGAGAAATACCGCGACGAATTTCCGAGAGCACTCGAGGAGCATAAGGCGCTCGGTCTCGCAGACAACATCATGGGCATCGGCGGCTGGTGGGCAGACACCGTTGAGGAATATGAGCAGCTCGTCGTCGACCTGAACAAGATGGCGGCGGATGCCGAAAAGGCAGGCTATCGCTTCAGCTACCATCAGCATAACCACGAGTTCATCCGTCTCCCCGACGGAAGAATTCCGTATGACATGATAATCGACAACACCTCTCCAAACCTCGTATTCACCCTTGATACCTACTGGGCGCATCACGGCGGATGCGATGTCCGCCATCTCATAGAGGACCGTCTCGGCAGCCGTCTCGCAATCGTCCATCTCAAGGATATGGCTATCAAGCGCGTAAACGACATGCCTACCCCCTATTATACCGAGGTCGGTCAGGGCAACATGTGGTGGGAGGGACTCATCGAGTCCTGCCAGAAGGTCGGCTGCAAGCATTATATCGTTGAGCTTGACAACTGCCCCGGCGATCCGTTCGAGTCACTGCGGATAAGCAGTGAGTTCCTGCATTCGAGATTCTTCTGATAACCGCAGAGACCTGCACGATTCGGCTCGCGGCTTTCCCCGCCAAGAGAGCGGGCACAGTTGCTCTGCATACCGTACATCGGCGCGCGGAGCGGGAAGCGATTAATATTCATAGGTACAAGAGCGGAACAAGAGCTGCTCTTGTACCTTTAATTTCTGAGAAAAACAAGACTGCCGCGGCACACGGCAGCCGAAAAGAAAGATATATGGCTAACATTAAAAAATACATAGGAAGCAAGGCATTCTACCGCTCGGTTCTTGCGGTGGCGGTGCCGATAATGATACAGAACGGAATAACGAATTTTGTCAGCCTGCTCGACAACATTATGGTCGGGCGGCTCGGCACAGAGGTAATGTCGGGCGTATCCATCGTCAATCAGCTGCTGTTCGTTCTGCAGCTGCTGCTCTTCGGTGCGGTATCTGCGGCGGGAATATTCACCGCGCAGTATCACGGCACAGGAAACACGGACGGCGTTCGCTATACCTTTCGCTTCAAGATAATAGTCAATCTCCTGACGGCAGCGGTCGGCATCGCAATATTTTTATGCTTCGGCGACGGGCTGATATCGCTTTTTCTGCACGCAGACGGCTCGGGCGCAGACACGGCGCTGACGCTTGCGGAGGGCAAAAAATACCTGCTTGCGGCGCTGTTCGGACTTATACCGTATGCGCTTTCTCAGGCGTATTCGTCAACGCTTCGCGAGACCGGCAGCGCTATGATCCCGATGGTCGCAAGCATCGCGGCGGTCGTGACTAACTTCTGTCTGAATCTTATACTCATCTTCGGTCTGCTCGGCGCGCCCAGGCTCGGTGCGGTAGGCGCTGCGATAGCGACTGTTACCTCGCGCTTTGTCGAGCTCGCCGTGCTCGCTGTATGGACGCACAGAAACAAGCTCCGCTGTCCGTTCGCGGTCGGCGCGTTCCGCTCGCTCTACATTCCGGGGCATCTCGTCCGCGAGATAACGGTCAAGGGTATGCCGCTCATGCTCAATGAGGGTCTGTGGGTATTCGGCATGACGTTCCGAAATCAGATATACTCGGGAGCGGGGCTCACCGTCGTTGCGGCGCAGAACATCTGTCTCACGGTCGCTGAGGTATTCGATATCGTCTACAAGTCGCTCGGCAGCGCTATCGCCATCATACTCGGCAACCATCTCGGCGCCGACAGGATAGAAGAGGCAAAGGACGCAAACCGCAAGATGATAGCCTTTTCAATGTGCTGCACGGTAGTGATAAGCGGACTGCTCATCGCACTCTCGCCCCTCTTTCCGCGCATTTACAATACGACAGACGAGGTGCGCTCGCTCGCGACCTTTATGATAATAATCACCGCTGCGGCAACGCCGTTCGCCGCCTTCGGCTACTGCTCATACTTCACGCTGCGCTCGGGTGGAAAAATACTCGTCACTATGCTGTTCGACAGTATTTTCATGTGCTTTTTCGTCGCTCCGCTCGCGTATCTGCTGATGAACATCGTCGGGCTTGAGATACATACCGCCTTTATTATAGTCACATTTACCGACATCATCAAGGCGCTGATCGGATATCTGCTGCTCCGCCGCGGCGACTGGGCAAACAAGCTCGTTTAATAATATGCCCCTGCCGTCCGGCACCTCAGCCGGGCGGTATTTTGTTTGATTATTATTACAAGCGAAATGTGCGGCGGTGTTTGTCGACAATTATTGCTGTTTGCAAAAGATTATCGAGTCGAGAAAACAATTTTTCGGTAAATATTGACTTTGTACAGATATTTTGCTATAATCATGTCGGGGAGATCATCCCATAAAACGAAGATCTGGAAAGGAGAAAATTCGTATGAAAAAGTGGAGATGTACCGTTTGCGGTGAAATAATTGAGTCTGATGTCCGTCCCGACCTCTGCCCCCGCTGCAAAGCAACAGGAGACAAGTTCGTTGAGGTAAAGGACGACGAGGGGATGACATGGGCTGCCGAGCATGTTGTCGGCATTGCAAAGGACTGCCCGCAGGAGATCATTGACGGTCTCCGCGCCAATTTTGAGGGCGAGTGCTCCGAGGTCGGCATGTATCTCGCTATGTCGAGAGTCGCACACAGAGAGGGCTATCCCGAAATAGGTCTGTACTGGGAGAAGGCAGCACTTGAGGAGGCTGAGCACGCAGCTAAGTTCGCAGAAATGCTCGGCGAGTGCGTTACCGATTCCACCGAGCGCAACCTTGCCATGCGTGTAGAGGCTGAATGCGGCGCGACCAAGGGTAAGACCGAGCTTGCCGCTCTCGCAAAGAAGCTGAACCTCGATGCCATTCACGACACCGTACATGAGATGGCAAGAGACGAAGCCCGCCACGGCAAGGCTTTCGCAGGTCTGCTCAAGAGATATTTCGGTAAGTGATCGGGCATCGGCGCAGCCGCATGGCATGCCGAGCACGATGCTATACAAGCGCCGACGGTTACGGCAAAAACAGCGATATCGGGGACATGTTCGCCCCCGATATCGCTGTTTTACTTTCTGAATTATTCCGTAGTATCTGCATCCAACCGCAGCTGTGACACTGTTCGGGCTTTTGCGCAAGGTCCATACCTCGATCTAAATATATTAAACCTCTGAACGGTGTCGCAAGCATTAATCGCGCTGCATCCGCACATTGTCAGATTCCGACCTCATTTTCGCTCTCTCTGCCGCCAAAGAATGCATCGGCATTTTCGAGCGTTGTTGAGGCAATATTGTGCAGCGCCTCATACGTCAGGTAGCCCTGATGTGAGGTGACGACGACATTCGGCAGCGAGATAAGCAGGCGCAATGTGTCGGCGATATCGACCTTTGCCGAGTTATCGCTGAAGAACAGCCCCGCTTCCTCCTCATAAACATCGAGTCCCGCAGCGCGTACCTTGCCGCCCTTGAGCCCCGCGAGCAGCGCCGCAGAGTCAATAAGTCCGCCGCGCGAGGTATTGATTATCACAACGCGGTTCTTCATGCGCGCGATTGTATCGGCGTTTATCATGTGATAGTTTTCATCGGTCAGCGGGCAGTGCAGCGAGATGACATTGCTCTCCTCTATCAAACGGTCGAGCGGAACGTACTCCGCTTCAAGCGACGGATTCGGATACGGGTCGGACGCGAGCACGCGCATGCCGAAGCCGCGGCAGATGTTTGCAAAGGCGTAGCCTATCTTGCCCGTACCTACGACGCCGACCGTCTTTCCGTACAGGGTATGTCCTGTCAGGTCGGTCAGGTCGAAATTGAAATCACGCGAGCGGATATATGCCTTGTGTATCTTTCGCTCGAGCGTCAGCAGCAGCGCCATCGCATGCTCCGCGATAGCGTGCGGCGAGTAGGCGGGCACGCGCATAACGCGCAGTCTGCCCTTTGCAGCGGACAGATCGACATTGTTGTAGCCCGCGCAGCGGACGAGCAGCAGCCCGATACCCATATCGCACAGCCGGTCTATAACCGCGCGGTCGACGGTATCGTTTACAAAGCAGCACACGGCATCCTTCCCGCGCGCGAGCTCGACCGAGTCGATGCTCAGCTTTGTGTCGTACCAGCGCAGCTCGTATCTGCCGTCGTTCACCGCCTCAAAGGCTTCTATATCATATTTTTTCGAGTCAAAAAACGCAATTGTTTTCATTTTTTCCTCCCTGCCGCATGGCACACATATTTAGTATTACACATTTTTTCGTTTCTATTAATCTAAGACAATGCCGTCACGTCTTGATAGACATATTAAGCGCGCATCTGCGAATTAATAATTGCACGATATATGCATAAATACTCCGAAATAACAGCAAAATTATCATCTCACAGCTCGGTATCGGGAAAGCCGAAGCCCGCGACCGCGGTCGTCGGCAGCGAAAAGACCACCGCGCCCGACTCGGTATCGGGTCCCGCCATCATGAGCACGGCGCGCATGATGGCGGCCTTATTTTCGGTATCGGAGACGATGAGAATTACCTCCTTCTCCTCGGCAATGGAGATATTATGAAATTTCTCCGCACCGCTGCCTGTGCCCTTTCCGTGCAGCACGGTACCGCCGCGTGCTCCCGCCTCGCGGGCTGCGTTCATAACGCGATCGGTCTGCCCCTTGCCCGCAATTATCACTATCAGCTCGTGCGAGCAGCTCTGCGGCGGCGCGCTCTTTTCCATCGGCTCGTTTCCTCTCAGCATTGCCATTGTCTTGCCTCCTCCTACGCTTTTTATCGGCACGGCGATGACTATCCCGTGCCCCGGTACACCGAGATGCAGTCTGCGTCGCTGCTCCTCTATAAGCACCCTTGTTTTCTCACGCGATGCGACCGACAGCATTACCTGCCGCTCGCTCGACTCTATTCCGAGCAGCTCGCGCATACTTCCCGTCGCCGTTCCTCTGCCGTGCATACTCACGCATATCGGAACGGACAGCTCGCTGCAGAGCTGCTCAAGATGCGGCATCGCCTCGGGCTTGGTTATCGAAATAACATAGTTCATGCGGACTCCTCCCACAGCTCGATAATATCGTAATCGCCGTAGCTCTCGGTCTCGGGCTGACGCTTCGGCGCGATCCTGCCGTAGTAAAAACCGACGAGCTGTATAGACAGCAGCGGCATCATTGCGACAAGCGCGACTATTCCGAAAGCATCCGACAGCACATCCCCGCCGAGCGCGAGACTCGCGCCCATCATAAAGCGAAGCATAAAGGTTGCGGTCATCGGACCCGATGCGACACCGCCCGAATCGAATGCAATGGCGGTATATATGTCAGGCACGAAGAACGACAGCAGGAGCGAGGCGGCATAGCCGGGCACAGTAAACCAGAGCAGCGATATTCCGGTCATAACGCGCAGCATTGAGAGCGCCATTGCGAGAGCTATCGCGAACGACAGGCTGCGCTTTATGACCTTGCCTGATATCGCGCCCGCACTGACCTCTTCTATCTGATGCTCGAGCACTGCGACCGCAGGCTCAGCCGAGATAATGAACCATCCGAGCAGCGCCGACAGCGGGATAAGCAGATACCTCAGCCACCCCTCGGTCATAGCAGCGCCGAGTGCCGCACCGAGCGCGGAAAAGCCGACGTTTACGCCCGTGAGAAACAGAACGAGCCCGACGTATGTATACGCTATACCGAACAGCACCGAAAGGAATCTCCGACGGCTCATGCGAAAAACGAGCAGCTGAAATATCAGAAAGATAGCGATTATCGGCAGCATAGCGACCGCCGTCTCCCTGATGTAAACGGGCAGCGCCGAGATAAAGCCCCGACCTATTTCAACGGTGCTGCCGTAGCTTGCAGATACAAGTTCGAATGCGCCCTCGCTGTCACCAACGAGAAGCCCGAGCAACATAACGGCGATTATCGGACCTATCGAGCAAAGCGCGACAAGTCCGAAGCTGTCCGCTTCCGCGCGGTCGTCACTTCGCACATTTGAAACTCCCACGCCAAGTGCAAGTATGAACGGTACGGTCATCGGTCCCGTTGTGACTCCGCCCGAATCAAAGGCGATGGAAAGAAAGCGCGGGTCGGTGAGCGATGCGAGCAGAAAAACGACGGCATAGCTTCCGAGCAGCACCCATCTGAGCCTGACACCGTACATTATGCGGAGCATGCACACCGACATGAACAGCCCAACACCCGCGCCAACGACAGCAAGCAGAACCGTGCTGTCGATATGCGGAACGGTGTCCGCGAGCACCTGAAGATCCGGCTCGGCTATCGTTATCGCAAAGCCGAGAATAAACGACACGCCGAGTATGAGCGGAAGATTTCTCGTCCGCGTCAGCGCCGTTCCTATCTTGTTTCCTATCTCGGTCATCGAGTGCTCCGCCCCGAGCGAAAACAGTCCCATTCCGACCACGAGCATGACCGTGCCCAAAAGAAATGAGAGCAGCAGCTCCGGCTGCATCGGTGCTATGCATAGGCAGAGCAGCGTTACTATCAGCATTATCGGCAGCACCGACAGCGCAGACTCGCGCAGCTTTTCGGTCAGCGCGGTACGGGTTCGCTCAAGGGCGGGTATATTACGGTTTCCGAGCTTCAGCAGCTTCATCTATCGTCTCCTTTCGGTTCTCGCCTTTCGTCGGCATATCGGCTTACTTTCATCATACAACAGCACAGTATATATAGGCAACAGCATTCACACATAGCTCCATGACATCCGTCTGCGGTATATCTCTCTGATGTATTATACTTCTTTATTATACCAAACAGCACTCCCGCCGTCAACCTTTTCACGCCGAACCGAAAAAACGTAACAATTTACCGCAGGGTTAATGTGTCAGGGCGAATGGAACCTGCGCGGAATTTGAACAGGGGCTGTGTTTCACAATTAAGCGTGATGAAACTAAAGATCCGCCGCAGACCGTAAAAAGCCTGCGGCGGATGAGATATTATGCAGTATGGTGCCGAATTACTCGGCATCTATAGTAGATACCGAAATTGTCATTTCTTCAAGCACCTCGGTGACGATGCGCACGGTATCGAGCGATGTAAAGATAGTAACACCGTTTTCGGTCGCGCAGCGGCGTATCTCGCCGCCGTCCTTATAGTGAACGCCGGAGGATATCGCACGTGTGTTGATAACATAGCTGACAAAGCCGGATCGGATGAAATCAAGTATCTCGTTGCTGCCCTCGGATATCTTACCGAGCTTATGTGTGCGGATGCCGTTCTTCTTGAGGAATTCCGCCGTACCCACGGTAGCGGCGATGTTAAAGCCCATATTGTAGAAGCTGCGCACCATCGGGAGCGCCTCCTCCTTGTCCTCGTCGGCAAGGGTAACGACAACGGTGCCGTAGTTCTGCAGCTTCATGCCCGATGCCTGAAGCGCCTTATACATCGCGCGGGAGAGCGAGCGGTCGTAGCCGATAGCTTCGCCCGTAGACTTCATCTCGGGGGAGAGATAGAAATCCAGACCCTTGAGCTTGCCGGACGAGAACACGGGCGCCTTAACGTAGTGGCGGCTCTTTTCATCGGGATAGATGCCGAAGATACCCTGCTCCTTGAGGCTCTTGCCGAGTATGACATCGGTCGCAATATCGGCGAGCGAGTAGCCGGTTGCCTTGGAGAGGAACGGTACGGTACGCGAGGAGCGCGGGTTGACCTCGATAATATAAACATCGTCGTGCTCGTCAACGATAAACTGGATGTTGTACAAACCTACGATACCGATGCCGAGTCCGAGCTTCTTTGCGTAGCCGAGGATGGTACCCTTGACCTTATCCGAGATGGAATAGGACGGATAAACACTGATGGAGTCGCCCGAATGTACGCCCGTACGCTCGACAAGCTCCATTATACCGGGAACAAATACGTCGTGACCGTCGCAGACCGCGTCGACCTCGACCTCCTTACCCTGGATATAGTGATCGACAAGCACGGGCTTGTCGGTATCGACCTCGACCGCAGTCTTGAGGTAATGGCGGAGCATCTCCTCATTCGCCACTATCTCCATAGCTCTGCCGCCGAGAACAAAGCTCGGCCGTACAAGCACGGGGTAGCCGATCTCTGCGGCGGCGCGGATTCCGTCCTCGACATTAGTGACCGCCCTGCCCTGCGGCTGTGGGATACAGAGCTCGCGAAGAATGCGCTCGAAGCTCTTGCGGTTCTCTGCACGCTCGATAGCCTCACAGTCGGTGCCGATTATCTTAACACCGCGCTCTGCGAGCGGCTGCGCAAGGTTAATAGCCGTCTGACCGCCGAGCGAGGCGATAACGCCGTCAGGCTGCTCATAGTCGATGATAGCCATAACATCCTCGGGAGTGAGCGGCTCGAAATAGAGCTTGTCCGATGTGGTATAGTCGGTGGAGACCGTCTCGGGGTTGTTATTGATGATGATAGCCTCGTAGCCCGCGCGGCGAATGGTCTGCACCGCGTGAACGGTGGAGTAGTCAAACTCGACGCCCTGACCGATACGGATAGGACCCGCGCCGAGCACGACTATCTTCTTTTTATCGGTAAGGCGGGACTGATTCTCGCCGGTGTAGGAGGAATAGAGATATGCTATGTAGCTGCCGGTGTGGAGGGTATCGACCATGCGGAACGCGGGGATGATACCGCTTTCGCGGCGCAGCTTGTATACATCAATCTCGGGGAGGTTCCAGAGCAGTGCGATGTACTTATCCGAGAAGCCCATGATCTTTGCCTCGCGCAGCAGCGCGAGATCGTTCGGCGCGGCAGCGAGCTTCTTCTCCATATCAACGATGCGCGCGATACACTCGAGAAACAGCTCGGTTATCATGGTAGCCTTATGCAGACGCTCGATGCTCTCGCCGCGGCGCAAGAGCTCCGCTATCGCATATATATTGTCGTCATGGAATACCGAAACGTATGACAGCAGCTCAGCGCTGCCTACCGAATCGAAGCGCTCGAGACGGAGATGGCACACACCTATCTCGAGCGAACGGACCGATTTAAGGAAGCACTCCTCAAGGGTCGAGCCGATACCCATGACCTCGCCCGTTGCCTTCATCTGCGTACCGAGAGTATTCGGAACGGTAGTAAACTTATCGAACGGGAAGCGCGGGAACTTTGCAACGATATAGTCGAGGCTCGGAGCGATAGCTGCCGTGCCGCCCGCAACGGGTATCTCGGCAAGGGTCATGCCGACCGCTATCTTTGCGGTAACGCGCGCGATGGGATAACCGCTCGCTTTGGAGGCAAGCGCGGAGGAGCGAGAAACTCTCGGATTGACCTCGATGAGATAATAGCGGCTCGAGCAGGGATCGAGCGCAAACTGGACATTGCAGCCGCCGGATATCTTGAGTTCACGGATGATGCGCAGCGCACTGTCGCAGAGCATGTCGCGGTCGCTGTCGGAGAGCGAGAGAATGGGTGCAACGACGATTGAGTCGCCGGTGTGAACGCCGACCGGGTCGACATTTTCCATGCCGCAGATCGGGATGGCGTTATCGTCGCCGTCGCGCATTACCTCGAACTCTATCTCCTTATAGCCCTTGACGCTCTTCTCGATGAGCACCTGATGAACGGGAGAGAGTGCGAACGCATTCGGAGCAAGCTCCTCAAGCTCCGCAGCATTCTCGGCAAAGCCGCCGCCAGTACCTCCGAGAGTGAACGCGGGACGCAGAACTATCGGGTAGCCGATGCGCTCTGCCGCGGCTCTCGCCTCCTCGATATTATAGGTTATCTCGGACGGGATGACAGGCTCGCCTATCGACTCGCACATCTCCTTGAACAGTTCTCTGTCCTCTGCGCGCTCGATGCTCTCGCTGCTCGTACCGAGCAGCTCAACACCGCATTCGCGGAGGATGCCCTTCTTCTCGAGCTGCATTGCAAGGTTAAGACCGGTCTGTCCGCCGATGCCGGGAACTATCGCGTCGGGGCGCTCGTAACGGATTATCTTTGCTACATATTCAAGCGTAAGCGGCTCCATGTACACCTTGTCGGCAATGGTGGTATCGGTCATTATCGTCGCGGGGTTTGAGTTGATGAGAATGACCTCGTAGCCCTCCTCCTTGAGCGCAAGGCATGCCTGTGTGCCCGCATAGTCAAACTCGGCTGCCTGACCTATGACGATAGGACCGGAGCCTATGATAAGTATCTTCTTTATATCGGTTCTCTTCATTTTCTTCTCCTTATGCTTATGTATGCGGCTGCCTTTTATTCTGCGTCGCGTGGCGCCTCACTGTCGCAGTAAACACAGCGGTATACCTTGTTCTCGCGGTCGGTCAGTCTGAACTCCTGCTCAAGCTCCTGCTCGCAGGAGGTGATGCAACGGGGATTTTTGCACTTGATTATGCCCGTAACGCGCTCGGGCAGCGAAAGATGCTCGCGCTTGAGCAGCTTTCCGTCGCGGATGATGTTGACGGTGATGCCGGGATCTATATAACCGAGCACGGCAAAGTCGAGGTCGATGACCTGCCCGACCTTGATGATGTCCTTCTTGCCCATCTTTGAGCTATCGGCGTTCTTTATCATAGCAACGGTGCAGTCGAGCTTTCCGAGCCCGAGAATGTCATATATCCTGATACCGTTTCCCGCCGTGATATGGTCGAGAACTATCCCGTCTCTTATCTGTCCGATTATCATATCTGTACCTCCAGCAGCTTGAGAATAAGCGCCATGCGCATATATTTGCCGCACAGTACCTGCTTGAAATAGCAGGCGCGCGGGTCGTCGTCGACCGCAACCGATATCTCGTTTACTCTCGGCAGCGGATGCAGCACCGACATATCGCTGCGTGCTCCGCGCAGCTTTTCCGGGGTCAGGATGTAGCTGTCCTTCAGACGCAAGTAGTCCGCCTCATTAAAGAAGCGCTCCTTCTGTACGCGGGTCATATAGAGAATATCAAGCTCCGGCATTGCCTCCTCAAGGCTCGTGGTCTCGGCATACGGTATACCGCCGCGCTCGAGCACCTCCGAGATGATGTAGCGGGGAACGCGCAGCTCCTCGGGCGAGATGAGCACGAACTTCACGCCCGCATATCTCGACATTGCATGGATGAGCGAATGAACGGTGCGTCCGAACTTCAGGTCTCCGCACAGTCCGATGGTCAGCCCCTCAAAGCCGCCCTTTTCGCGGCGGATGGTGAGCAGATCGGCGAGTGTCTGCGTCGGATGGTTGTGTCCGCCGTCGCCTGCGTTGATTATCGGAACGGTCGCATTGCGTGCCGCAACTAGCGGCGCACCCTCCTTAGGATGACGCATTGCGATGATGTCCGCATAGCAGCTGACTACGCGGACGGTATCCGCGACGCTCTCGCCCTTGGAAGCCGAGCTCGATGCTGCCTCGGAGAAGCCGATAACATTGCCGCCGAGCTCGTACATTGCCGCCTCAAAGCTCAGACGGGTACGGGTCGAGGGCTCGAAGAACAGCGTCGCGAGCTTGCGGTGACGACAGCACTCGTTGTATTTTTCGGGCTTGTCGATAATGTCAAGCGCCGTATTTATCAGCCCCTCTATTTCATCGGTCGACAGCTCCATTATGTCGATAAGGCTTCTCATCTGTCCGCACCTCCTATCCAGCTCTCGTCGGACGGGTTGTTGCGGAAGGCGATAAGGCGCGCAATATCCTCATTCTTGATATAGCCGAGCTCCGCAGCGACCTCCGCGATAACGTCGAAATTAGTCAGCGAGATGTTTTTGACCTTCGCCTCCGCAAGACGGTCGAGTCCGCGCTGCATTCCGTATGTAAAGATGCTGACGACTCCGAGCACCTCTGCACCCGCCTCGCGCAGTGCATCGACCACCTCGATAACGCTGCCGCCGGTGGAGATAAGATCCTCGACAACTACAACGCGCTGTCCGCGCTCGAGCTTGCCCTCGATGCGGTTCTGTCTGCCGTGATCCTTTGCGCCGCTGCGGACATAGCCCATCGGCAGATCGAGCAGATGCGCGGTAATTGCTGCATGCGCGATGCCTGCGGTGGATGTGCCCATCAGCGCCTCTGCATCTGGATAATTTTCGCGGATGAGAGCGGCAAGTCCGTTCTCGATATCGCCGCGAACGCCCGGAGCGGTCAGGGTCAGGCGGTTATCGCAGTATACCGGACTCTTGATACCGCTCGCCCATGTAAAGGGCTCGTCGGGACGGAAGAACACCGCGCCTATCGACAAAAGATCGGTCGCTATCAGTCTCTGCGTCAGATTTGTTTTCTGCATCTCTCTTCTCCTCCTTGCGGCATCGCCGCACTCCGTTTATATTGCCTTGTTTGTTACTGTATTTGTCAAGCTCTGCCGCACGGCTCTCACCGCGCAGCCCTCACCGCGCGTTCCGCGCTGCATCCGCTGTCGCTCTGCCGATAAACTCGCGCACGCAGCGGCGGTATGCCTCTACGGGGTCGGCGGCTGCGGTTATCGGTCTGCCGACGACTATGTAATCCGAGCCTATCTCGCGGGCGCGGGCGGGTGTGGTCACCCGCTTCTGGTCGCCCTCCGCACCGCCCGAGAAGCGTATTCCGGGGGTCACGGTAAGAAAGCTCTCGCCGCACGTCTCGTGCACCGCCTGCGCTTCAAGCGGGGAGCAGACAACACCGTCGAGTCCCGCGTCGCGTGCGCACAGCGCGTACCTCATGACCGTGTCGGGCAGCGCACCCGGAATACCGAGCTCGCCGTTCATTCTCTCCTCGTCTATCGAGGTCAGCATCGTTACCGCGATGAGCAGCGGTCTGCTGCCGTCCTCACGTGTCAGCCCCTTTACCGCTGCGCGCATCATCTCGCTGCCGCCTGCGGCGTGAAGATTGCAGATATCGACATCGAGCCCCGAGAGCACAGCCATCGAACGCCCGACCGTGTTGGGGATGTCATGCAGCTTGAGATCAAGAAATATCTTGTGCCCGCGGCGCTTTATCTCGCGGACGATATCGGGTCCCGCCGAGTAGAACAGCTCCATTCCGATCTTGACGAACGGCTTTTCCTCGGTAAAGAGGTCGAGAAAAGCATACGTCTGAGCGGCTCCGGGGAAATCGCAGGCAATAATTACGTCCTTATTCATTGTGACATCCTCCTATAATATCTGTAAGGTTTTCTATTCCGTATTTGTCCATTGTCGCGGGCAGAGCCTCGATAATGTTTTTGCAGGCGTAAGGGTCGATAAGATTCGCGGCACCGACCTCGACTGCGGTCGCACCTGCGAGCATCATCTCGATAACGTCCTCCGCGCTTGACACACCGCCGAGTCCGACGACCGGCACCGAGACCGCGCGGGAAACCTGATACACCATTCTTATCGCTATCGGCAGCAGTGCGCTGCCTGACAGTCCGCCCGTGACATTCGCGAGCAGCGGACGGCGGCGGGCAAGGTCAATGCGCATTCCGAGCACGGTATTTATAAGACTTATTCCGTCCGCTCCCCCGCTCTCGCAGGCACGGGCTATCTCGGTAATGTCGGTCACATTCGGCGAGAGCTTCATTATTATCGGCTTGCCCGTCACCTCACGCACCGCGCGTGTAACAGCCTCTGCAGCATGCGGGTCGGTGCCGAAGCTCATACCGCCGCCGTGAACATTCGGGCAGCTGATGTTCACCTCGAGCCAGCCGACCTGCTCCTCTCTGCCCAGCAACTCGCACACATATCGGTACTCGTCTATCGAGAAGCCGCTGACATTCGCCATGACGGGCTTATGAAAGCAGCGGGCAAGGCGCGGAAGCTCCTCGCTTATCACCCTCTCCACTCCCGGATTCTGAAGTCCGACCGCGTTCAGCATTCCGCTCGGTGTTTCTGCTATGCGCGGTGTGGGATTTCCGAAACGCGGCTCGGCGGTCGTTCCCTTGAAGGAGAAGCTACCGAGGCAGTTTATATCGTAGTATTCGGCAAACTCGTAGCCGTAGCCGAAGGTCCCCGAGGCGGGAATTATCGGATTATCGAGCTCGATGCCGCACAGCTTTACATTCAGCCTTCCCATATGATATCACTCCGTTTCATGACGGGTCCCTCGCGGCAGATGCGCTTGTTTCCCGTTATCGTCTTACACGAGCAGCCCATGCATGCGCCGAAGCCGCAGCCCATCCGCCGCTCAAAGCTGAGCTCGCCCTCCGTCCTTGCCGCGCCGTATACCGCGCGCAGCATCGGCTCTGGTCCGCAGGTATAAAAGTAGGTATAGTCGAGCGACCCCATCGCATCGGTGACAAAGCCGCGCACGCCGTACGAGCCGTCGACCGTCGTCACAATGACCTCCGCGCCGAGCTCGCGCAGCTCGCGCTCGTAGAATATCTCGTCCGCACGGTTAAAGCCGAGCACCGCGGTGACGTGCCGTCCCTCCTCGCAGAGGCGGCGCGCAAGCCAGTACAGCGGTGGCACTCCGACACCGCCGCCGAGCAGCAGCGGTCGCTCGCCCGAGAGCGAAAGGTCATAGCCGTTGCCGAGTCCGCTGAGTATGTCGAGCCGCTCACCCGGTGCCATACGGCTCATCTGAGCCGTGCCGTGTCCGACCACCTTGTATATTATCGTAAGCTCATCGCCGCAGCAGTCACACACCGATATCGGTCGGCGCAGATACAGCCCGTCCAGCGCGATGTTCACAAACTGCCCCGGGCGCGTTATCGCCGAGCAGTCGCCGCCGAGGCGCATTCGCATAACATCCGGCGCTACGGCTGTATTTTCGGTTATCTCGAATATTCCCTTTTTCATATTTCCATCCACTCTCGTCTGTTCTTGTTCATTTTCCGGGCTGCGCCGATCTCACTGCGCTCTTACGTTTCCGAGCAGCTCGGAAAAGCCCTCGTCAAGGTAAGCCGTCCTGCCGCCCGATACCGTGCAAAGGCAGCGTCCCTTTACGCTCCTGCCCGCAAACGGCGTGCTGTGTCCCTTTGATATAAAGCTCTCGGGGTCGACCGTATACTCCGCGCCGAGATCGAACACGGTAAAGTCGTCGCCGGTATCGATGCCGAAGCGGCGGCAGGGCGCGGTATGCAGCAGCTCGAGCAGCCGCTCCATTGTAATTATGCCCTCGCCGAGCAGATAAGTATACATCAGCGGAAATGCAGTTTCTATGCCTACTATTCCCATTGCGCTGCGCTCAAGTCCGCGGCTCTTCTCCTCCGCTGCGTGCGGCGCGTGGTCGGTCGCTATCATATCTATCGTGCCGTCCGCAATGCCCTCGAGCAGTGCCTCGCGGTCTGCGGGTGAGCGGAGCGGCGGATTCATCTTGAAGCGTCCGTCCTCCTGCATATCCCGCTCGTCGAGCAGCAGATAATGCGGTGCGGTCTCCGCCGTGACATTCAGCCCCTCGCGCTTTGCCTCACGTATCAGTCGGACGCTCTCGGCGGTCGAAATGTGGCAGACATGGTAGCCGCAGCCCGTCTCGCGAACAAGTCCGAGATCGCGTTCTATCTGCCTCCATTCGGATTCCGAGCAGATGCCGCGATGTCCGTGCGCGCGGGCATACTCGCCGTCGTGAATGTATCCGCCGCGCAGCAGCGAATTGTCCTCGCAGTGCGCAACTATCAGCTTTCCGAGCGACGCCGCATGAAGCATTGCCTCACGCATGATACCGTCGGCCTGCACGCCGCGTCCGTCGTCCGAGAACGCGACAACATACGGCGCAAGCTCATCCATATCCGACAGCTCGCCGCCCGCCTCGCCGCGCGTTATCGCGCCGTACGGAAGCACACGGATCGCTGCGTCGCGCTCGATTATATCCAGCTCCTTGCGCAGATGCGGCAGGCTGTCCGGCACGGGCGAGAGATTCGGCATGGCACAGACGGCAGTGTAGCCTCCGTGCGCGCATGCGCGGCTGCCGGAATATATCGTCTCCTTGTAAGAAAAGCCCGGCTCACGAAGATGTACATGTACATCAACAAAGCCGGGTAAAATAACAATATTATCTCTGTCGGAAATAAGCTCCGAAATCTTCTCGCGCGAAAAGAAACAATTATCCGCAGAACGGTCGGAGACGACGTGCTGCTCCGGCGCGGTGTTTATTCCTGCTGCGTTAGCTGTGTAGGGCATGGTTTACCTCCGATGATTCAAAGGGCGGATCGGTGTTGCGTTCAAGCGCGGATACAAAAAATGCTGCCCCATCAAGAGCAGCACAAAAAACGATAGCATAATGACAATTCCCGCACAGCCGCAGCCGCGCAGATGCCGATATTCGCATTTGCTGTCCTTGATGGCCTCGCCGGACCAATTTAAAGTACGCGCTTATTATACCATGCCGCGCCGATTCTGTCAATAGCCGAAGCAAAATCCGTGCCGAAAATAAAAAACGGCGGATCCTGCCGAATATTCTGCATTGAAATTCATTGCACGCAAAGGCGGTCAACCTGCGGTTGTCAAAAAGTCAATCGACAGGTGGTTGAAGTGTTCATTATTTGAGACTATAATTCATATGGGAGGATTATAAACAGAATGAAAGTATTGAACTTCGGCTCATGTAATATAGATTATGTCTACGAGCTTGACCGCATCGTTCAGCCCGGCGAGACGATTTCGGCTGCCGCGCTGTCGACACACGCAGGCGGCAAGGGACTTAACCAGTCGATAGCGACCGCGCGTGCGGGCGGCGAGATATACCATGCCGGAAACATCGGCGAGGACGGAGAATGGCTGCGCGAGCTGCTCGCGCAGAGCGGTGCGAATACCGAGTATCTGAGACAGTGCGACGCACGCACCGGACACGCAATGATACAGGTTGACAGCTCCGGCGAAAACTGCATCATAGTCTATGCGGGTGCAAACGCCCTGCTTGACGAGGCTCAGATAGACGATGTGCTCGGTCATTTTTCGGCGGGCGATCTCTGCATACTGCAGAACGAGACCCCCTGCACCGCTTACATAATCAAGGCAGCATCCGCGCGCGGACTGCGCGTGCTGTGGAACCCGTCTCCGATGAACGGCGCTGTTGACCGCGAAAATGTCGGACTGTGCAGCTATGTCATCGTAAACCGCAGCGAGGGTCAGGCGCTGACCGATGAGCAGCAGCCCGAAAAGATAGCGCAGGCATTTGCGGCGCGCTACCCGAACACCGCACTCGTGCTCACGCTCGGCAGTCACGGCAGCATATATCGCGACGGCACAGTGTCGGTAGATCAGGCTCCGTATGAGGCAAGGCCGGTCGACACAACCGGTGCGGGCGATACCTTTACCGGTTATTTTGCTGCTGCGATAAGCCGCGGCAAGACACCCATTGAGGCAATGCGCTGCGCCTCCGCCGCATCCGCTATGGCGACCGAAACGATGGGCGCGGCGAATTCCATTCCGACGCTCGCCGAGGTCGAGGCACGAATAGCCGCAGAGGGCTGAGCTGTCAGGCACGGCTGCCGTCCGGGCAAATCAGATACATCACCATATAAGCCACATATAAAAGATACAAGGAGACAGAAATGAACAACATCAATAATCGGATAACAAAGCTCCGCACGAGCCTGAAGATGTCTCAGGAGCAGTTTGCGTCGCTCTTCGAGGTAACCAAGCAGTCGGTCCAGAAGTGGGAGAGCGGCGAGACGATGCCGGAGCTCGGAAAGCTGATACAGATGTCGAAAAAATTCAACATCTCGCTCGACTCGCTCGTAGTCGGCAGCAATAACAGAACCTCAGAGGGCTCGACAGTCAAGTCGATAGAGCCTCCGCTCGAGAATCTTAACTCATACGAGTCATACTCGAGCTACATCATGACCGAGTATATGCAGTCATACGAGGAGGGCAAGGATATCGAGCCCTACAAGGACGTTTTTCAGTCCATCTCGAACCTGCCGCACGGCAAGATGAAGGAAAAGCTCTGCGACGTTCTCTACACCGTAGTAATGAACTGCCCGCAGCGCAGCGATTACAAGTACATCGAGCCGTCCGACCTTGAGGAGATAAAGCTGCTCCGCCGTCCGCACGAGGTAAAGGGCACGGTAGACAAGTCCCGCCTCGAGAGCAAGATACACGGCGCATGGATGGGCAGAATATGCGGCTGCATGCTCGGAAGGACCATCGAGGGCATCAAGACGAACGAACTTATCCCGTTCCTCACCGAGACCGGCAACTATCCCATGAAGCGCTATATCTACAAGTCAGATATCAACGACGAGATATGCAAAAAGTACGAGTATCCCTTTTCACAGCGCTTCTACGCCGATGCCCTCGACTATATGATCTGCGACGACGATCTGAACTATGTTGTTCTCGGTCAGCGTCTGATAGACAAGTACTCGAGAGATTTCTGCTCCCGCGATGTTTCATGGCTTTGGCTCGACAGCCAGGGCAAGTGCATGTACTGCACCGCGGAGCGCGTAGCGTATCATAACTTCGTTGCAGGCTTCCTGCCGCCCGAGTCCGCTATCTATAAGAATCCGTTCCGCGAGTGGATCGGCGCGCAGATAAGAGGCGACTATTTCGGCTACATCAACCCCGGCGACCCCGAAAAGGCTGCGGAGATGGCATACCGCGATGCATGCATCTCGCACGTCAAGAACGGTATCTACGGCGAGCTGTTCGTTGCCGCAGCACTTGCGGTCGCAGCAGTTACCGACAATATCGAGGATATCATCCTCGGCGGTCTGGCTCAGATCCCGTACAGCTCACGCTTCTATGAGGCTGTTATGCGTGTGCTCGAGAACTACAAGAACGGCATGCCCGAGGAGGAGGCTTACAAGCTCATCCACGACGAGTACGATGAGTACACCGAGCACGGCTGGTGCCACACACTCTCGAATGCAATGGTCGTTACCGCAAGTCTGCTCTACGGCGGCGGTGATTACAGCCGTTCCATCTGCCTTGCTGTTCAGACCGGCTTCGATACCGACTGCAACGGCGCTACCGTAGGCTCTATCCTCGGTATGGCAAACGGTCTCGAGAGCATTCCCGAGTACTGGGGCAAGCGCTATAACGATAAGCTCGAGACCTCTATCTTTGAGGTCGGCACGGTCAAGATCTCCGACTGCGTTAAGCGTACCATAGAGCATATAGAACAGAAGTAAGTCTCGGAAGGCTAAGAAAGCGCAGACCGAAAAAACGGATAAGAGCAATTATTAAGCTGATATTCAGCACGAATACAGAGAAAGCTGATGAAATCCTGTCGGATTTCTCCGAAGGAATGATTATCCGTTTTTTCTACCTCCGAAAACCGTCTCTGCCGTACGCTTGTACGGCAACGAGGCGGTTTTCGACGCTTCTGCATCTTTTTTATCTCTTCCAAGCCGGGTCGGCTGATTTTATCCGCACATTATTATCGCGGCAGCCGGTGCGGCGCGGACTTTTCTCGATGGGCAACGCAAAAACTGCAGAGTCGGCAGTGCGGCATATACACGTACAATATCGCAATATCGCAAAAGACCCTGCGGATTTTTCACTGCGGCGGTGCAGCGCGTATGAGTACAGCGGTACATCGTTTCCGCAGCAAAAATTCGCACGGATAATTTAATTATTGACAATCGAAAAATGCGTGATATAATATTTTTTGTTTGCACGGTCTGACGTGCCGAGATCATTTACACATAAGGAGACCGTCCGTTGTCTAAAAAATTGTCTACCGCATTTCTCGTCCTCGCGGGAGCTCTGTGGGGATGCCTGAGCATATTTGTCTCCGCGCTGTCCGACTACGGCTTTGACTCAAAGGAGATCGGATTTATCCGCATAAGTCTATGCACGCTGATGCTGCTCGTTATTATACTGATACGCGACCGCTCGCTGCTGCGCGTGCAGCTGCGCGACATGTGGATGTTCGTCGGCACCGGAATAATCAGCGTCACACTGTTCAGCTACTGCTATTTTACTACCGTTATCAATGTTGAGGCAGGCATCGCCGCCTCGCTGCTCTACACCTCGCCGGTCTTTGTAATGCTGTTCTCGGCAGTTCTTTTTCGTGAGAGGATAACGGCGCAGAAAATCGCCGCAATAGTGCTGACGGTTTCCGGCGTCGCCCTCGTCTCGGGAATGCTCGGCAGCAGCGCCCTCGGAGCGCTCGACCTGATCATCGGAATCGGCGCGGGGCTGTTCTACTCGCTGTATTCCATCTTCGGCGTTTACGCGCTGCGCAAATACAGCTCGCTCACCGTAACATTTTACACCTTTCTGCTCGGAACGATCGGTTTTCTGTTCATGACAAATCCGATCGCCATTATCGAAAAAACAGCATCGAACCCGGTCGTTATTCCCATGGAAATAGGTCTTGCGCTGTTTAACGGTCTGCTGCCGTATCTCTTCTACACCATCGGTCTCGGTCATACCGACGCATCGGTCGCCGGTGTACTCGTAGCAGTCGAGCCGCTAGTAGGCTGTCTTGTCGGCATATTCGTCTTTCACGAGAGCGTTAACCCCGCAAAGCTCATCGGCATAGCACTGATACTCTCCGCTATCGTGCTGCTCAACATCCGCCTCTCGCATAAGAGCACTGCGAAAGAGATACCGGCTTGACTTCGGGGAGAAGCCTGCCATCGACAAAAGCAGCATATCAGCACAACAAAAAACCACGGCATCCGCACGTCTCATGACGCAGCGGATGCCGCCTTTTGTTCTTGATTTTTGTCCGCCGCAGCCATGCAGCGGTAAGCTCAGCCGATGAGTCCGATAATAAAGATAACGATTATCAGTATCGGAATAACTATCATGAAGTACCACTTCATCCACGAGGCGACCTTGATACCCTTACCGATATTCGCCTCCTCCTGATAATTCTTGAAGCCCCAGCCCCACTTAGTTACACAGAACAACAGGTAGATGAGCGAGCCGAGCGGAAGAAGAATATTGCTGACGAGAAAGTCCTCACTGTCGAGTATGTCTCTGCCTCCGATAGGATGGAAGCCGCTGAGCACATTGTATCCGAGCACGCACGGAATGCTCGCTATCAGAATGATAATGCCGTTGATGACCGCAGCCTTTTTGCGGCTCCAACCGAAATTGTCCATGCAGGAGGACATGATGTTCTCGAATACGGCAATGACCGTAGAGAAAGACGCAAAGGTCATAAAGAGGAAGAAAAGGCTGCCCCATATACGCCCGCCGGACATATTGACAAACACATTCGGCAGGGTGACGAAAATAAGGCTCGGTCCCTGCGTGACCTCTACCCCGTAGCTGAAGCATGCGGGAAAAATAATGAGTCCGGAAGCGACCGCAACGAAGGTATCGAGCGCACAGATGCACGCACCCTCTCCGAGCAGCGTGCTCTCGCGGCTCATATAGCTGCCGAATATCTCCATAGCCGCAATGCCGAGGCTGAGCGTGAAGAATGCCTGATTCATAGCCGCTACTATAACATTTCCGAGGCCTACCGAACGGACATTATCAAGATTCGGCACAAGATAGAAGCGAATTCCCTCGCCCGCGCCGGAAAGCGTAAAGCTGTGCACCGCAAGCACGATAATAAGCACGAGCAGGGCACTCATCATTACCTTGCTGATACGTTCAAGTCCCTTCTGCACGCCTATGCTGCAAATGAATATGCCCGCTACGACCGTAATTGCCATCCATAGTCCCATTTCGCCGGGAGAGGCAAGCATATCAGAGAAAACGCTGCCGCATGCCTCGGTATCCATGCCGCGGGTAAAGGTACCGATCGCAAACTTAAAGAAATAATTGAGCATCCAACCGGAGACCGTCGTATAGTACATCATGAGCAGGTAGCAGCCGACTATGGCAAACCATCCGTGAATATGCCATTTGGTACCCGGCTTTTCGAGCGTTTTATACGCAAGCACCGCGCTCTTTTTGCTTGCTCTGCCCACCGCAAGCTCCATCGAGAGCACCGGCAGTCCCATTATTACGAGCATGATAAGATAGATGAGTACGAATATTCCGCCGCCGTTCTGTCCTACGACAAACGGAAATCTCCATACGTTTCCTATGCCGATGGCACAGCCTGCACTGACTAAAAGAAAGCCGAGTCGTGAGCCGAACGATTCTCTTGCCCTTTTCATTAAATATCCTCCGAGAATAATATACCAGATAAAACGGACTGCAATGCCGCCTACGATACATCCGCAGCTATGCGCAGCCCATGCGCGCCGTTTCTTTCGGCGCAGTATAATACATTATAATATTTTTGTTCATAAAAGTCAAGCAAAATCGGTCGTAAACCACACAAACCGACCATATATTCCAAATACCATCCACCATGGCAGATTCTTAGCCTCAACGCTAAAGCAACGCGCTTACTGCCGTCGGATACTCTGCACACTCACAGCGCCTCTCGAGCAAAAAAAGCTCCCCGCGCAGATCTGCGCGGGGAGAGGGGAACCGGAATGCCTCTGCCACTTGCATTTGAGACAGTGCGGCATCCGATATTATAAATCTGCCTTATTTCGTTTACGGTTCGCGCGGCAATATTCGCCCGCAGCATATGCTGCAGTTTTTTCCGTAAATATTTTCACTAAACAGTATCGCCGGTCAAGCGTACGTATCAGCCCTCGTAAACGATATTGGAGGCGATCATGTCATCGACATTTGTCGAATCCCACCATGTACCCTCAATACCAACATCGGCTGTAACGGTCTTGCCCTCGATAGCGAATACAGCCTGCTCGACGGCATTGTAGCCTATCTGATAGGAGTCCTGAGCAACTGCACCGATGAGCTTCGGACCGGAGGATGCCTTCATCCACTCGATCTGCTTAGAGCCTGCGTCGAAGCCGCAGAACTTGATGGAATCGTACTTTGTTCCTGCTGCGCTTACAGCATCACTGACCTGCTTAACTACACCCTCATTCGACATGAAGATAGCCTTGGCATTCTTCTCGAAGAGAGCCTCAAGAGCCGTCTTGTAAGCGTTATCTGCATCACCGGGCTTAACTTCCTTTTCGATGGTGTACTTGCCCTTAGTGGTCGCATCTGCGTCTGCGAGCTCGGTGAACTTATCGATAAAGCCGCCCGCACGGTCGATACCCGTCTGAGTTTCGTCGTGCTGGATAACACCGATAACGTATCCGTCGGTCGATGCAGCTATCTCATCCTTCAGCTCTGCGAAGAAATGCTCCGCAGCAACTCCTGCCGCAAGACGATTGCTCGTGGCAACGCTCGAGACTATCGGGTTCTTGCCCGACTTGTTGAGCGCGTCGATATCAGCCTGCCATACACCGCTGTCGAACTGAACAACGGGGATATTGCTGTCCTTTGCCTGTGCGAGCATGTCGTTGAAGCCCTCTCCTATCGTTCCGAGAACGAGTGCGGAGCAGCCGTTTGACAATGCCGTTCTTACCATCTCCATCTGCGAGGGAAGATCCTTTGCCGACTCTGAAGCAGGACCGCGGAAAGTGATTTTATATCCGTACTTTGATGCCGCGTCCTCTGCGCCCTTCTTTACCGACTGCCAAAATGCATGTGACTCGCCCTTAGCAACTACGGCAATTGTTTTATCCTTCGTTGTTGAAGAATCTCCATTACCACCTTCGGTCTGTGTGCCGCAGCTTGCAAGCGGGAGTGCAACGAGCATCGTTGCGAGCAATACGCTGAGAATACGTGTCTTTCTCATGTCAATTTTCCTCTCTTTTTTCCGCATATGGCGGTTATTTTTATTTTATCCTTGCTTTTCGATCGGTACTGCACGACCGATCACTTTGACTGCGTCTGTCCTCCTTCCGTTTTTTTAATTTTTTTCTTATCCAAACGTACTCTGCCCTCATCCTTGTTCTTGAGAACGTCCATCAGGACGGAAACAACAACGATGATTCCGGTGAGAACGTAGGTAACGTAGGTTGCATTGAGATTGATATTGAATCTCGCGAGAACGAAGTTAAGTCCGGAGCGGATAACAACGAGCATGAGCGAGCCGATAGCCGAACCTGTGACCGATGCAACGCCGCCTGCCGCGCTCGTTCCGCCGATGTAAACGCCGGCGATAGCGTCAAGCTCCATGCCGTTACCGGTAGCTGCGGCGACGGTCGGGAATGCAGCGGACCAAAAGATAGCCGCGATTCCGGCTGCACAGCCGCTGAATACATACGCGATGATCTTGTATTTGTCGGTATTGATACCCGAGAGGCGCGTAGCCTCCTCATTGCTTCCTATTGAGAGTATATATCTGCCGATACGGTTTTTATACATCAGATACATGCAGAGCAGCATAAATCCGAGCACCCAAAACAATCCGGTAGGTACCTTGCCCGCTGCAGAGAACACGTTGTTGAACCATGTGCCGGTCGGGAAGAAGATGTTAGGATCCTTTACGATAAGAGCGCTGAGTCCGCGCGTGAGCATCATCGTACCGAGCGTTGCGATAAACGCGGGCATCTTGAGCTTTGCGATAAGAATACCGTTCAGCAGACCGACTGCGGTGCCGATGGCGATCATGATCGGAACAACAGCCCACAGCGGATATGCGCCGGTGGTATAGAATTTACCGGCAATGACCGCTGCCGCAATACACGTCGTACCTATCGAGAGGTCAATGCCGCCGGTCGCGATGACGAATGTAACACCGAGAGCCATAATGGCATACGGTGCAAGCGACTGCATCATACTCAGCACATTATATGAATTAAGGAAATTCGGATTAAGCAGATAGAACAGTGCTATCAGCACGATAAGTGCTATCAGAATTATAAGATTACCGAGCGATACCTTTTTACGCCCTTTATTTTTTTGTTCCATTTATATCTCCTCCCTCATGGTCGCGTATTTCATTATTTCTTCCTGCGTCGCGTCGCCGATGTCAAGCTCTGCGGTCTTTCTTCCCTCGCACATAACTATGACACGGTCACACACGCGCTGTATCTCGGCAAGCTCCGAGGATATGACGATTATCGCCTTTCCGTCCGCCGCAAGCTGTTCGATAAGGGTATATATCTCGCTCTTTGCTCCGATATCGATTCCTCTCGTAGGCTCGTCGAATATAAAGATATCCGAGTCGCGCAGCAGCCAACGGGCGATAACGACCTTCTGCTGGTTTCCGCCCGAGAGGTTGCGCAGCTTCTGCTGCATCGAGGGAGTCTTGGTCCTGAGCTTTGCGTTATACTCTTCCGCAGCCTGAACTATCTTTCCGTCGCGGATAAAGCCGCCGGAAATAAAACTGTCGAGTGAGGCAAGCGCGGTATTCTCCGCGACCGATTTGTCAAGCATAAGACCGTAGCGCTTTCTGTCCTCCGAAAGGTAGCAGATACCTGCCTTGACCGCCTTTTGCGGTGTTCCGAGCGTCACCTTCTGCCCGCGGATGTATATCTCGCCGCTGTCTATCGGGTCTGCGCCGTAGATAGCTCTCGCCGTCTCCGTTCTGCCCGCGCCCATGAGTCCGGCAAAGCCGAGTATCTCGCCGCGCCGTAGCGTAAAGCTGACATCGCGAACCGCCCTGCCCGAACACAGCCCACGGACCTCAAGTACCGTCTCCGCATCCGGCGGGCAGGTGCTCTGCTGCTTGTGGTCGCCGAGGATAACTCGTCCGACCATCATCTTTACTATCTCGTCCTTTGTGGTGTCGGCAGTATTGACCGTACCGACATAGGTTCCGTCACGCATTACGGTAACGCGGTCGGATATCCTCGTGATCTCGTTCATACGGTGCGAGATGTAGATCATGCCGATACCGCGCGAACGCAGATCGTTCATGATGGCAAACAGCTCCTCGACCTCCGCCTCGGTCAGCGCCGCCGTCGGCTCGTCAAGAACAAGTATCCTGCTCTCGTGCGAGACCGCCTTGGCTATCTCGACCATCTGCTGTTTACCGACCGTCAGACTGCCGAGCTTTACCGACGGGTCGATATTGACCCCGATATGCTCGAAGAGCTTCTGTGCGTCCTCGATCATCTTTTTGTCGTCGATAAAGATACCCTTTTTCGGTTCTCTGCCGATGTAGATGTTCTGCGCAACAGTCAGGTGGTTCATCATATTCAGCTCCTGATGTATGATGCTGATACCCGCCGCCTGAGACTCCGAAATGTTTTTGAACTCGACCGGCTTTCCGAAAAGCTCCACCTCTCCGCCGTCCCGCGGGTATATTCCGCATAGGATCTTCATCAGAGTGGATTTTCCGGCTCCGTTCTCACCCATGAGCGCGTGCACTTCACCCTCGCGCAGATCAAAGCTGACATCACGCAGCGCATACACGCCCGAGAACTGCTTTGATATACCGCTCATTTTAAGAACCGTTTTTTCCATTTGGTATGTTCTCCTCCTTGAGTTTTTTACGAATAATCGCGTTCCCTCATCCGACTGCGCCGACCGATGATCGACTGCGATCGCTGCACGGAGGGTAAACGCAGTCCGTCGACACCCTCCTAAGTGCCCGTCCGGCTGCGAGAAGAAAAAATTCACCCTTTGTTTTTTCTCTGACCGATCCGCATCCGGCGGGGTAAGTACAGAAGAGGCAACCACAATAATTCAAAGTCAAAGAAAACTATATAATTACGGATTCCGAAAACAAAGAGTGAAGAAATTCTTCACGGATTTCTTATTTGCGAGTTCATAATAACACACTTTTTGAAAATAATCAAGTCTTTTTGAGAGTTTTTTCGATACAAGATGTGAAAAAGATAGCTATTATGTTATAAAATCACATTTTTATTTTTGAAATTATATTTTATGGATGCGATTTACCAAATTATGTTATCGAAAATGCCGTCATTATCACCAAATACCGCCGCCTGATATATTGAAGTATGCCTTAATTTTAGATATTCAATTCCTTATAATAGATTTACTTACATTATGTTCCCATATTCGGTGAAACGATAGCGTATTTTCTGTTATTCATATGGTGAATAGCAAATATATTAATTCGATATAATTTTGTATATCCGTTTTTTTAAAAAAAATACGTAAAAAAGAAAAAAACAGCGTGCGGATAAAGCATCTGCCAATCAAAATCGCGAAAAAGGATAGTGATGCTAAAATACCCGGATTGAAAAAGGCGAAAAAACCGAATCGAAAATGTGAATAAGTGATCATCTCGTTTTAATCAGGCGGGAAGCAAAAGAAAAAGGACTGTTAAAAAACAAGTTTTAACAGTCCCGGCACAAACGGCAAAGATATTGCCGCAAAACATCTATATTATCATTATTCAATTATTTCGGTGCGCTCATATAGTCTCAACGCGTATCGTGTTTGTATTGCCTGTGGTTCCGGTCGCGGTGCCGCCGGTAATAATTATACGGTCGCCCTTCTGCAGACCGAGCGTCTGCTTGGCGAGCCGCTTTGCGGTATAAAAGAGCACATCTGTCGAGGGATAAAGCTCGCACATTACCGGTGTAACGCCCCACGAGAGCGAGAGCTGATGCCACGTTTTTTCGTTTACCGAAAGTCCGATAATATCGACCGGCGGGCGGAAACGAGAGACCATGCGCGCGGTCATGCCGGATATCGAGCATACGACGATAGCCTTAGCGCTGATATCCATCGCCATGCCGCAGACCGAGTGCGAGATAGCATCTATCTCGTTGCGAATACGAAATGTCGCATTGTGAAAGCGCTCGCGGTAGCTTATGCTCTCCTCGGTCGCCTCGGCTATTTTCGACATAGTTGCAACGGTCAGCACGGGGTGCTTGCCTGCCGCAGTTTCGCCGGAGAGCATGATAGCACTCGTACCGTCGTATACCGCATTTGCAACGTCGGATATCTCCGCTCTCGTCGGGCGGGGATTGTTTATCATCGACTCGAGCATCTCGGTCGCGGTGATAACGCGCTTGCCGAGCAGGCGGCACTTTGTGATAAGTCCCTTCTGTATCGCCGGAAGCTCCTCGAACGGTATCTCAACGCCCATATCGCCTCTGCCTATCATTATGCCGTCGCATACCGAGCAGATATCTTCTATATTATCTATACCCGAGCGGTTTTCTATCTTAGCTATGATGCCCATCTTATCTGCGCCGTTTTCGCGTAGAAAGTTTACCACATCGAGAACATCCTGCTTGCAGGATACAAAAGAGCAGGCGATATAATCAACATCATTTTTAATACCGAAAAGCAGATCCTCCTTGTCGTGCTCGCTCAGGTATATCTGATGCAGCACCTTTCCGGGGAAGCTCATGCTCTTGCGGTTGGATATCTCGCCGCCCTCATCCACGCGGCAGACGACATCTCTGCCCTCTATCGCGGTAACGGTGAATATCAGCAGTCCGTTGTTGACAAGCACCTGATCGCCCGCACCGAGCTCATCGGCAAGATTCTTATAGCTGACCGAAACGCGCGTCTCGTCTCCCTCGATATCATCGGGAGTGAACACAAAGCGATCGCCCTGACGGAGGATGGCTTTCTTATCTTTAAAGGTGCCTATACGGTACTCGGGTCCCTTGGTATCGAGCATTATCGCGAGCGGAACGCCGAGCTTGCTTCGCACCGCCTTGATAAGATCAATCTTCTCCTGATGCTCCTCGTGTCTGCCATGGGAAAAATTCAGTCTTGCGACGTTCATCCCCGCTTTTACCATATCTATCAGAGTCTGCTCATCCTCGCAGGCGGGTCCTATCGTACATACTATCTTCGTCTTTCTCATCATGTCATCCTCCCATGTACGAGCAGTGATCCCCTCGGGAGATCACCGGCAGTCGCGCCGCGCTTAAAATACCGAAACAGAGCAGCTCGCTTGCGGCCTATTGCGGCAACTGCCGTCTCTTACCTTAAAATCAAATTCATAGTCATTGTATCAAAAAAGCGTCCGATTGTCAATAACAGCAAGGTAAAGCAAAGGTAAAATATTCTAAAACAAACGGCTGTTAAGTGCGCGAAGCAGCAAAGCATCCGCAGATTTAAGGCAAAAAAACATAGCACAGCTCACACATGACGAGTTCAAAAAGCTGTACGATACCCACATACGGCATGTAATTCGATACAACACCTCATAACCGAATTATAAGACGAAACATTATATCGGCACATATAAAAACGGCAACGAGCCGAAAAAACGACAGCGCCGCCCCGATGTATCGGAGCGGTGCTGTAAAATTCCTACATATTAAACTGTATATGCGGCATATTCGTCTAAGGCGCTTATCTGCCCGGTACACCGTGCGCCGCGATATATTCATGCGCGTCCTCAACGCCGACGCGATACAGCGCCTCGAGCTTTTTCGGATCCTTTTCGGTCTTGCTCAGATCGACATGAACCGACGGGCGCAACACATCGGCAACGCCGCGATGCTCGAGCTTTTTCAACCGCGATATCTGAGAGTTATACATCACATGACGGGTCTTGATGCGCATGGCAAGCTCGGGATATCTCAGTCCGTAGCGCAGATCCGCCATTATCGGCGATGCGGGCTTCTTCTTGTAGCCGTCGCACTTTGTGAGCACGACGAGCAGGCGGTCATAGCCCTTGGACAGCATAAAGTCATACGGAATACTGTCTGTGATAGCACCGTCGAGATATTTTTTCCCGCCGATAACGACCGGACGGGAGACATACGGCATCGAGCCGGAGGCACGCAGGCAATCCACCTGTTCAAAAACATCCCGTATACGCTTATATTCCGGCTTTCCTGTCACGATATTGGTCATAACGGCGTAGAAAGGAGTGGGATTTTTCTTGAACTTTTCGTTGTCAAAGGGGTCGAGCACGAACGGCACGCGGCTGTACGCATAGTCGGTAGAGACGATATTTCCCTCTCGCAGCAGCGGACGCAGACCCATATAATTGCGGTCACTGTTGTACTTTTGGTTGTAGCGCAGTGCCCTGCCCTTCTGCCCTGAAAGAAAATTCATGCCGAACAGCGCGCCCGCCGATACGCCTATAACGCCGTCAAAGTGCGCACCCGCTTCTATCAGCACATCGAGCACACCTGCGGTATACATACCTCTCATAGCTCCGCCCTCAAGAACAAGTGCCGTTTTCATAGCATCCTACCTCCGTATAACCTGTCTCAGCTGTTTTTCACATTGTATCACAAACAGACCCGGGATGCAAGTATAAACGAAAACGGGGACACAAAAAATCCGAACCGAAAAAGTAAAAAATGAGAATATTCCGCTTTGGTACAATATAAGAGCCGAAAAAAACGAAGAAAATTTCATTGGTTTTTTCCGAAAGAATGAAATTCACTTTTTCTGCGGGCATTCTCGCTCCTCGACGTACATTTGCACGCTCGAAGTAACAAAGCCGCACACCCCGAACAATTCTATCTATCCCACCGGTTTTGCTTATACGCTTTTGCCCCCAATCGCCTTTAAGCATAACAGAGAGAATTGAACGTGCGCAGTGCGGAAAAATATCATCATTAGCCCTTCCGGATGAAATACTTACCGATAATGAGCGCGAAAATTATGTATGCCGCGCAGCTGCATGCACCGAAAAATCCCGTGAAAGCGATCCCGAGTCCGCAAAAGGACGCAAAAACGATCGCCCATGCACGTGCACCCGAAGCGCACTCATACGGAACGCTCGGATCGAGCTCATGTCTGTATACCGAACGTACGAAGCGATGGAGCTTTCCCCAGCCGATGATAGCGATAGTGATAAAAGCCGCCGCATTTACAATAAGCACAATGCCGATAACGGCGGCATATGCAGAAATAACTCCCGACGTGAGCCATCCGAAGCTGCCGATCGCCCCGGGATACAAATAATTGAGCACATCATGAATGCTCTGAACGAGTATTCCCGAACCAAACGCATGTGAGATGACCATAATCAGAACGGCGAGTACGGCAAGAAGACCGCCTAACACCAGCGCAACTATCATTTGAGCAAGAACGGTACCGCTGATGCAGCGCAGACGCGCAGTGTCGATCCTTCCGCTTCGGCGCGCGGCAAAGACCATCCACAGAAAGACGGTAAAGAGCACTCCGATTACCGAATAGCTGCCCAGAAAGCAGCCTATGAGCGTAGATGCGCTTACAAGTATGCATAGCGCGAGGAAGAGACCGCTGCCGAGCGCCGCAAAGGTGCGCGAGCCGCTCTCCGCAGCATTCTGACCGGGTGCGGTATACATCTGCTCTTCGGGCACCATCGGCGCACCGCAGTTAGGGCAGTAGGATATCCGCTCCGCAGTAGTAAAATTGCAGTGTGTGCATTTCATAGAAGTTTCCCTCCATATAATAGTATATACAGTTCGCGGCAAGCTGCCGACGGATCGTACGGCACACCGCATTGTTTACCTTATTATATCACATCATCCGCGCAAAATAAAGAGTAAATATGTATATACGACTCAAAAAAGCACAGCCTCGGAAATTACCGTCAAAAGCGACGGCTTCCGACCGTAGAGCGGGATACACTGCGGAAACAGACGCCGTAAAAAAACCGCGAATAAAACATATCTGTGCAATGCACGTAACCATTCCGCCGCCGCACGAATATAATGCATGGACGGATTTTCGCAGCGAATACGGCAAGCCATTAGATCGGGTGCGGCAAACGCCGGCAAAAAAACGGCGGAATACGGGGTTACGGATAATGCCGACAAGCGAGACTGTAAGGCAATATCACAACTCTCATCCGAATCCTTTTAATTGCATTTGAAGCATAAAAAGGAAATATCTCGTCTTATTGCCAAAATATCGTTAACACCGATTTCAAAAAAAATCTTTATTATGTCATATTTCAATTCAAAATACTTGACTAATGCAAAAAAATGTTATATACTATTTGTAATATATGCGGTTTGCGCACGAATATAGCTTGTTTCGGGAAAACGCAAACCGAAAGAAACATGGAGGAAAAGCATATGAAAAAGTTTTTTGCACTTGTCCTCGCCATCGTCATGGTCAGCCTCTGCATCACGGGATGCGGACAGACCTCCACCGACGGCGACCAGGCCACCGGCGATAAACCCGTCGCATACGTTCTCGCGGAGAAAGGCGACACCTACTCGCTCGGTCTCGCAAGCAACTTTCAGACCGCCTTTGAAAAGCTCGGCGGTGAGGTTATAATGGAGACCTTCGTAAAGAACACGACCAACTTCTCCGATTACCTTCAGAAGGCTATCGACAAGAAGGCTGCCGTGATCTTCGCCCCCAACTCCACAACCGTTGCGGCTAATCTGCTCAAGAACGCAAACGATGTCGGCGTCACATGCCCGATCATGGCAGGCGACACATGGGAGCACTCGGTAATTCTCGACGCTGTAAAGGGCACCGATCTTGATGTCTACTGCTCCACCTTCTTCGACGAGTCCGATACCTCCTCCGAGGCGGCAGGCAACTTCGTCACCGGCTTCAAGAAGTGGCTCGCAGATAATCCCGACAAGCTCCAGATGAACGGCGGCAACGATATCGTAGCAGCCGTGTCCGCTCTCGGCTTTGACGCTTACAATGTAGCACTCAGCGCTATCCGCGCAGCTGCAGAGGAAAAGGGTGCCGATATGACCTCGGTCGATATCGCTACCGCACTCTGGAAGCTCAACTACAAGGGCGGCGTTACCGGCGACATCACATTCGACAAGAACGGCGACGCTATCAAGGACTGCGCATACATAAAGAAGGCAGGCGACGGCAAGTTTGAGTTTGTCAAGACTCAGACCGTCGCAAACGACGCAACTCAGGGCACTCCCGCCACCTACACCACCGACGGTGTCAAGCTCGATACCGAGGGCAAGAAGATCGTTATCGGCGTATTTGAGCCTACCTCGGGCGATAATGCCGCAGGCGGTAAGCAGGAGGTCATCGGCGCTCAGTACGCTAACAGCCTCGACAACAAGGTAACTATCGCAGGCGAGGAGTACACCGTTGAGCTGTACGTCTCCGATAACGGCTCGGTCGACGAGCAGGCGGTTACCGCAGCTTCCAACATCGTCAACCAGCATGCGCTCATCTCGCTCGGCTCCTACGGCTCCGGTGTTTCCATCGCAGCAGCAGATACCTTTGCGGCAGCAGGCATCCCCGCCATCGGCGTTTCCTGCACCAATGCATCGGTAACCGAGGGACATGACTTCTATTTCCGTACCTGCTTCCTCGATCCATTCCAGGGCTCGGTTATGGCAAACTTCGCGTGGGATACTATAAGCAAGTAATCCTCTGAGGGTATGAAAAAAAGTCGGGGCAAAAAATTGACTATCCCGCTTTAGCACAGCAGAAATACTATGCTGCGGGCATCACTCAGAACATTTTCCCGGGCATTTTTATCTATCCACAACCGATTCGCGGCTGTAAAATTACGAGTTTTTTGACAGCCGATACCCCAAAAGAATAGCTGCCTACGGCAGTCTACGGCTATAACTCGCAGTGCCGCGGCGATACACCCATGCGGTGTACCGCCGCGGCTGCGATTATACGGCTGTATTTCCAGCTATAAGGATATGCCGCCTGCGTTATAAGGCGTAAAGATATACTCCGTGTATTGCCTTACACACAGCAATGTACACACAGCTGCGGCTGCGGTGTACGGCACCCCCCGATATATTCTGTGTGCGCGCTGCTGTGTGCGCCGTGCGCATACGCCGCCGCATATCCGAACAACGATCAAACCGAAAGGACCTAAAAAGCCCATGAATATTATGCCATACCTGATCCGCGGTCTCGCGACCGGCGGTCAGTTTGCGCTCGTCGCCATCGGCTATACCATGGTCTACGGCATACTTAAACTCATAAACTTTGCCCACGGCGATCTGTTTATGGTATCCGGTATGCTGCTGATCTATCTGATGGCGGACTTCCCAACCATGCCGCCGCTCGTCGCCATCATCATTATGATTGCGCTTACGGTACTGATAGGCTTTCTTATCGAAAAATGTGCATATTCGCCGCTCCGCTCAGCACCGCGTATGTCGGTAATGATCTCGGCTATCGGCGTTTCCTACCTGCTTCAGAATGTCGTCGCATACGTTACCGGTGGTATGTCCAAGCAGTTTCCCGCCCTCCCGTTCCTGAGCGACAGCTTTGTGCTGTTCGGAGTAAAGGACAAGATATCGGTATTCCTTTCTCCGGTGGTCGCGATAGTGCTCACCGTAATACTCGTGCTCATCATCAATCATACAAAATTCGGTATGTCGATGCGCGCGGTATCACGTGACTTCGAGACCTCGCAGCTCATGGGCATCAAGATAAACCGCGTTATCTCGATAACCTTTGCCATCGGCGCATTCCTTGCAGCCGCAGGCTCGCTGCTCTACTTTTCCAAGAACTCGGGAATCAACCATCTCGCCGGCTCCACCCCCGGAATCAAAGCGTTCATCGCTGCGGTCGTCGGCGGTATCGGCTCTGTTCCCGGCGCGGTCGTGGGCGCGATAATAATCGGTATCGTAGAGAGCCTTGCAAGGGCATTCGGACTCGCCGACTTTGCCGACGTTATCTCCTTTGCCCTGCTCATAATCATTCTCGTTGTAAAGCCAAACGGCATCTTCGGCGAGCAGACAAGAGAGAAGGTGTGATATATGAAAACCTCATTCTGGGACAGATACAAGAGAACCATCTGCAACCTTATACTCGTTCTCGTGATCTTCGGCGTTTTCATGATCATACAGTACACCGCGCCCGCCACCTCGATGTGGTTTTCGGTGCTGCGTAAGGTCTGCACCTTTGCTCTTGCGGCGGTCGCAATGAACCTACTCAACGGCTTTACGGGACTGTTCTCGCTCGGTCAGGCGGGCTTTATGCTGCTCGGCGCGTATACATACTCCGTCTTTACCATCGCTGCCGACATGCGCACCACCGTATTCCGCAACTACGGAGACAGCATCGTCAACTTCAAGCTGCCGATGATAGTCGCGCTGCTGCTCGCAGGTCTTGTCGCCGCTTTCTTCGCGTTTCTCATCGGTCTGCCGGTACTGCGCCTCAAGTCCGACTACCTCGCAATAGCCACACTCGGCTTTGCGGAGATAGTGCGCGGACTCGTTCAGCTGACGCAGTTCGGACCCGTCACGAACGGACCCGACCCGATAAACAACTTTACATCGCCTAAGAACATAATGGTATACGCCGCGCTCGCGGGTGTGTGCATATGCATTATAGTCCTACTGATAAACTCGACCTACGGCAGAGCCTTCAAGGCTATTCGCGACGATGAGATAGCAGCCGAAGCAATGGGCATCAACCTCGCCCACCACAAGCGGCTGTCCTTCGTGACAAGCTCCTTCTTCTGCGGCATTGCGGGTGCAATGTTTGCAATGTGCAACTCTGCCGTTTCCTCGGTATCCTTCACCTCTGCAATGACCTATCAGATACTGCTCGTCGTAGTTATCGGCGGTATCGGCTCGATATCCGGCTCGCTTATCGCGTCGTTTATCTACTATGCCTCCTCCGAGTGGTGGCTGAAATTTCTCGACCTCGAGAACGAGAATGTTCCGCTGCTCGGCCCCGGCTTCCGTATGGTCGTATTCTCGGTGCTCATCATGATAGTTGTGCTCTTCTTCCGCCGAGGTATCATGGGAACGAGAGAAATATCGGTATACGACAGCTGCGTCCGGATAGGCAGATTCTTCTCCGGTAAGGGCAAAAAGACCGCAAAGGAGGACGCGCGATAATGAGCGAAAATGTTCTGCACGTAGAAAACATAACAATGCAGTTCGGCGGCGTTGTCGCCGTCAACAACCTGACGATGGATGTCAACCGCGGCGAGATAGTCGCCCTCATCGGTCCTAACGGTGCAGGAAAGACAACCGCCTTTAACGTGATCACCGGCGAATACGAGCCGACGAACGGCTGCATCAGCTTCTGCGGCGAAAAGATAATCGAAAATCATCCGCACGGTAAGATGCGCCGCCTATATGCCGGCGAAAATCTCGGCAAGTATCATTCTGTAATAACAAAAACGCCCGATAAGCTGACAAAGCTCGGTATGGCGAGAACATTTCAGAATATACGGCTGTTCAAGTCAATGACGGTGTTCGACAACGTTTTGACCGCAAAGCACCTCCGCCGCACCTCCAACTTCTTGACCGCGACATTTCGCCTTAACTACCGCGAGGAGCGCAGAATGCGTGAAGAAACGCTCGAGCTGCTGCGCCTTGTGGAGCTTGAGGATGTCAAGGACGAGCTCGCAACGAGCCTGCCCTACGGCAAGCAGCGCAAGCTCGAGATAGCCCGTGCGCTCGCAACGCAGCCGTCGCTGCTGCTGCTCGACGAGCCCGCAGCGGGAATGAACCCGCAGGAGACCGAGGAGTTGACCGCGTTTATCCACGATATCCGCGCAAAGTTCAATATCACCATCCTGCTCATAGAGCACCATATGAACCTCGTCATGGACATCTCCGACCGCATCTATGTTATCGACTTCGGCAAGGAGATAGCGGAGGGAACGCCTGCGGAGATACAGGCAAACCCGCGCGTTATCGAGGCATATCTGGGGGTAGTAGACGAAGATGAGTAATATTCTTGAAATAAAAGACCTGAATGTTCGCTTCGGCGGCATTCGCGCAGTAGACGGCATCTCAATGAATGTCCAGGAGGGGAAGATAATCACCCTCATCGGTGCAAACGGCGCGGGTAAATCGACCATTCTCCGCTCTGTATCGGGAATCGTACGCCCCACAAGCGGTGACATTCTCCTGAACGGAGAGAGCATTGTGGGACTGTCCCCGGATAAGATAGTCGCACGCGGCGTAACTCTCGTCCCCGAGGGACGCAGAGTTTTCCCGAACCTTACCGTCCTCGAGAACCTGAAGATAGGCGCATATCTGCGCAAGGATAAGCTCAGCAACGATCTCGAATATGTCTACTCTCTCTTCCCGCGTCTGCGTGAGCGTCACTGGCAGCATGCAGGAACGCTCTCCGGAGGTGAGCAGCAGATGCTCGCGGTCGGGCGCGCACTGATGAGCCGTCCGAAGCTAATTATGATGGATGAGCCGTCGCTCGGACTTGCACCGCTTGTCGTACGCGATATCTTTGATATCATCGTTACCATCAACAAGGCGGGCATCACCGTTCTTCTCAACGAGCAGAACGCCAATCTTGCGCTTAAGATAGCCGACTACGGCTATGTTATCGAGACCGGTAGGCTTACACTCACCGGCACCGGAGACGAGCTGCTGCATAACGAGTCGGTTAAGGAAGCATATCTCGGAAAGGCTAAATAACAGTAAGGACTAAATAACCGTCTTGAAAATTTAATAATCAAGCGGCGATGACGAGCATTGAATCCATTGAATCCGCTCAAGCATTTGTTAAAGCGATGCTGTCACTCGAGCGGCGGACGGATACTGCTTTCCGATTCATCGCCAAATGTATTAAAAATACCGTCTGTGCTTCACCACACAGACGGTATTTTTATACTTAAGATATTATCCGATACTCGATATGCAGCACGACACAAAGAAAAAAACATTCGAAGCATTATGCAGATACACGCTCAGGCATTTCGGATACGCATCACTCGCCGCGCCCCGGGATCTCTGCCTCGGCACCTATCATACCGATAGTACTCTCTATCGACGCAAAAAAACGCTCTGTGAGTGACTGCTCTTCCTTCGGTGAAAACAGATGCGAGGGTATGACCGACTTCATCGGGAATATCATCTCCACGGCAAAATCACTGTCAGACTGTGTCATTCTCAGGTCGGCACCGGCAGAGATAATGGCGGCATCGCCTATTATCAGCATCGGCATATTGCCGCCGAGCAATTCTCCGAGCTCTGCGAGCGTCGAAACATCATCCGGCAGAACAAAATTCCCGACATTTCCGGATATCTTGACGCCCGCCGTCTCTCCGTAGCATTCTATATCGGCACAGCATGCGCCGCCGGATGCCTCGCATATCATAAGCGCCGTGGGAATAAACGCATAAACAAACGCAGCAATATCGGTTATCGGCGTGAGCTGAACGGCACTTCCGCGCATGGTTATTCTGAATCTCAGGCTCAGCAGTGCGAGTCTCGCGGAAAGTGACTCGGTAATGCGCTTGAGCGTGCTCGAGAGCGGCAGCGACATACAGGAGGACCCCGTGCATATTTCACGGGAGAACTCGTAGAGCGTCGTATTTCTTCGCGTATAATTCCATGCGGCGGCGGGCGCTGGACGATCTACAAAATCGCTCGAGCGCAGAACAAAGTCCATTATTCCGTCAGAGGCGGCAAACGATAGCGTCTCTGCGTACTCTGCAAGCACATCCTTTGCACCGCCCTGAAGTATCGGCAGGAACGTCATTACAACAACGCCGTCGCGCCGAACCGTGAGCGCGCGATAGCAGCGCCCGAGCGACTCGGACAGCTCGATTATTGCACACCCCTCACTCTGCCTGACAAGGTCGAGATACCGGCTCTCTCCGGTATATGACAGATATCGGTTTATCGTCGTGCCTTTTCGACAAAAGGGCAGCAGCTTTTTCGCCGCTGCATTTTTATATATAATACGATCACCGTCGCCTAAGACAATTATCGGCGTTACTGTAAGTTCAACATCCATAAAAACTACCTCCTCAGGTTCGGACATTCGCCCGCCGCGCACCGCACAGCCACGCTGCACCGTCTCTCCGGCCGCATCTTGTATTACACATATTATAGTATATTTTCCTCAAAATTTCAAATACAAAATTCATCATTTTATTGTTTTTTTGTTTTTTCTCGTCAATTATTGCTTTTATAAGCAATAATACGACACGTGCAAACGACAGAAGGCAAAATCCGCTTGCGAGTTCCTATTCAAGCCCCCATGCATCCCCCGAAGCTGTGCTCTGCGGGCAGATCCGTGGCTCACCTATGCCGTCATTTCGGCACATATTGCGGCGGCTTTCCGCACACAAAAATATCAGCGTTGCCGCGCAAAAGTAAGATTCTTCCCGTAAAGAACGCCACGCCGCCGAAATCCGCGGCATTTACGTAATTATAGTAGTATAAATGTAACAAAAATAAAAATAATTTCAATAATGCCTTGTAAATGCGCGGAAAAAGAGGTACAATACCCGTGTAAAAATATATTACAATAATTACTCAATCGGAGGATATTACTATGTCAGTTAAAGTTGCCATTAACGGCTTCGGCCGTATCGGTCGTCTTGCTTTCCGTCAGATGTTTGACGCTGAGGGCTACGAAGTAGTTGCTATCAACGACCTCACCAGCCCGAAGATGCTCGCTCACCTTCTTAAGTACGATACCGCTCAGGGCTCCTTCTGCGGCAAGATCGGCGAGGGCAAGCACACCGTATCCGCTACCGATGATTCCATCATCGTTGACGGCAAGGAGATCAAGATCTATGCTGAGAAGGACGCTAACACCTGCCCGTGGGGCAAGCTCGGTGTTGACGTTGTTCTTGAGTGCACCGGCTTCTACACCTCTAAGGAGAAGTCCATGGCTCACATCAACGCAGGCGCTAAGAAGGTCGTTATCTCCGCTCCCGCAGGCAACGATCTTAAGACCATCGTTTACAACGTAAACCACAAGGAGCTTACCACCGAGGATAAGATCATCTCCGCTGCATCCTGCACCACCAACTGCCTCGCTCCTATGGCTAAGGCTCTTAACGATACCTACCCGATCGTTTCCGGTATCATGACCACCGTTCATGCTTACACCGGCGACCAGATGATCCTCGACGGTCCTCAGAGAAAGGGTGACCTCCGCCGCTCCAGAGCAGGCGCTCAGAACATCGTTCCTAACTCCACCGGTGCAGCTAAGGCCATCGGTCTTGTTATCCCCGAGCTGAACGGCAAGCTCATCGGCTCCGCTCAGCGCGTTCCTACTCCTACCGGCTCGACCACCATTCTCGTTGCTGTCGTTAAGGGCAAGGACGTTACCAAGGAATCCATCAACGACGCTATGAAGGCTGCCGCTACCGAGTCCTTCGGTTACAACACCGACGAGATCGTTTCCTCCGACGTTATCGGTATGCGTTACGGCTCTCTCTTCGATGCTACTCAGACAATGGTATCCAAGATCGACGACGACACCTATCAGGTACAGGTCGTTTCTTGGTACGACAACGAGAACTCCTACACCAGCCAGATGGTTCGTACCATCAAGTACTTCGCAGAGCTTGCGTAAGTTCTGCCAAGTCACGGCGGGCGCTGCATAAGGCAGGGTTCACCGGCAAGGTTGATTATTGTGAGCCGCTCCTTACGGGGCGGCTCATTTTATATTTTGTGTCTCAGCCGTTTCGCCCTTTACGTATTCATCGGAGGCTATGATCACTGCATTTCAGCCTCTGCGCTTTCCGTACCGCAAGCCGAGCATAAGTCCGACCCGAAATTTCGATATACGCGTATTATTATAATGTCCTACATAGTATAATGTGATTTACAATATTAATATATCATATCATCCTATATCAGTCAATATTCAGAGCCATTTTTTATAATATTCGTAATTATCACACAAACCATGCGACAGCACAGATTCCGACCTATATACAAACTCTATTATTCCGTCTACCGATATCGACAAAAATTCAGATATTTTTGTCGTATCCTCTGCAAAACAGGCAAAATCGCAGACCCAAACATATATAAATAATTGCAGCCCCCGGAGTATTCCCCGAGGGCTGTCTCATCATTTCGGTATTCTGCAACAATGTATGGCTTCAGTCGGCAAAGACCGCAATATCCACAAGGTCGCTGTACGACTCAGCCTCGGCATCATCCGCGTCATGTGCGGTAAGCTCGTAGCTGAACATTATCATCGGTCGACCGTCGTACTCTGAATACTGTGCGGAGGTCACGGTACTGCCGTCAAGCGTATATCCGTTCTCGCCGATTACCGCGGCGAGCTTTGCATCTGCCGCCGCTCTTGCATTCTCGATAACCGTGCTGCCGAGCGCCGCTGCCTCATCCGCGTAATGAACGGGATTGCGGGTTATAGCACTGACAACGCCGTTTGCCGTTACCGCGAGACACATATTCTCGAGTTCGAGTCCGTTTGCCGCAATACTCCTTGCGATGATCTCATAACGCGAGCCGATGCTGCTGACGGCAACGTTGTTATATTTTGCCGTATCGACATATCGGCTGAGCCAGTCCATAGCAGCAGTCTTTACACCCTCATCATCGTTCGCGCCGTCAAGATCGATAAGTATCGGGAGGAAGAATGAGCGAACAGTGCCGTCGGCTCTGTCGATCAAAACCTTGCCATACATATCCTTCTCCTTCAGCTTCTCGATCTTGCGCTCCCCGTAGCCGGCTGCGGCATACTCCGCCTCGTGACCGGCAAAATAATCATCAATGTCCGCAATGCGATAGATATCGTAGCCGAATCTGCTGTGACTGTCGGTAACAGAGCCGTCATAGCGTGCTCTTACACTCTTGCCGTAGAGCTGAAGAACACGCTCGGAGGCAATATCCGCATCCACAGTCTCGGTATAACCGTCTCTGATATCGAGCGCACCGTCATGCTCAAGTCCGAGCCAGCCCATAGCGTCGTCGGAGGTGGCATCCACCGCGACATATCCGCTATCAAATGCACTCGCAGCGGGCTTTGTCAGTAATACGCTCGCCGAAATGGCAGATACGGTTATAAGCGCGGCAGCAGCGGTAGTCAGCAATAATTTATACGTTCTTTTCATTTTGCAGCTCCTTTCATGCGCAGGGCTTAACGGTCAGATCGCCGTAGTAGCATAGTGTTGAGAGCTTCATAGACGGAGTTCTTCCGTTCTCAGCCGCATTCTCAAGCGCCACTTCATGACCGACAGCCAACGCTTCCTCGACGGTTGAACCGTTAGACAGCTCCTCAACAAACGGAGCATAGAACGCATTGCATTCGGACACCATAATTGATCCTCTGTATCCGACTACACAGTCAACTCCCTTCGAACCGGTGACATTGATAAGGTTCTGATTATAGCTTGCTCCGCCGGAACCGGTCGAGCATGCACCGTAGAACACGAATTTCAGATTTGTGAAAAGTGAATTTCCAAGGCTCTGGAGATCACTCGTAGTAAGATTCTCGGTCGCATTCAGCTGTACGGCGGCATAGTTTCCGTGGGTAAGGAAAAACGCCATACGTGTGGTGGTGAGATTGAGCATAACTTCTGCCTTTGTCGCGCCGGTCGAACCCCAGCCGCTGAGTCCGGCATTTGTTTTCATAGAGTTCTGACAAGCGGAAAGAATGGGAGGCATATTGGTATCGCCGTCCTCATATCCGCGCAGATACATCGAATAATCGCTCACGGTATAGATCTGCCATGTCGACTTTTCTGCGTTGTAGTTGCCCTCGACGAGGCTTGCGCCTTCATCGGTCGAGTTCGCATTGAGGGAAAGATGCCCCGCTGCATGCCTCGGAAGGAGCTTATACCGATATTCATCCGGATTTCCGGTATCAATTCTTTCAAAGCTCCAGATTCCCTCCGTGGACGGCACGCTGTCCTTGACAGTAATAGACTGCTCAGGCATGGGTGTATTCGGAGCGGTAAGATACCTGCCGGTCTTAACAGACGTTATATAATATCCTCCGTCACGCAAAAGTTCCAAATGCCACCTCTGAGAATCATCCAGATCCGAGGTATTTATAATGGCAGCCGAACCCGATACGGTAATGTCCTGAATGTCAAGACACTTTTTCGAATTCGAGTTCTGTATAATAACATCACAGGACTCGAACGGCACAATACTTATTATTACAGCTTTATTTACCGTTATCCATGCAGTTGTCGCCTTACACGTTATCAAATCTGAGCCAAGTGTTATGGGTGTGATTTTGCCGGTATACTTATTAATCGAAAAGGCTGTCGTGCTACCTGTCGTGCTACCGTTCCATTCAAACGAATGCAGCTCCGTCAAATCGCATAAGCCGTATATGGTAGGACGAAGGCCAAGGTCGCTCAGGCGATAAGTCTTAGAAGTATCCATCAACACCGTAAGGAAATAAGAGCTTTCAGTATCATTTTTCCCGCTCTCGGTATCATAGAAATTTATTCCGGTAGGCGCATCGGTTACCTCCTCAAGAGCCCACTCTTGACCGTTTTGCGCAAAAGACAGTACACCAGCTGCATTGCCTTGTAAATACACGGTGTCTTCAACCATCAAATCCATATCAGAATTTGAAAGATAGTAGCCATTACCGGTATTGGACTTCTCTATCCACCACTGCGCCTGTTCGGACAAGGTGTTTGTTGCGTTGTTAAGACCTGCGGTTCCGTAATCTTTAATATCAACAAGCGCCGGTCCTTCACCGCGCAGGCAAAAATCCATCATTAGGTAAGGCCGGATGGAGTACATCTGGTTACCCATATACTGAATTCTCCACATCTGTCCGGTAGTATTGCTTGGATTACCCGTAATCTTTGGAGCGCCAACAGGCACCACTCCGCTATTAATATTATTTCTATCAATAGTTAAGTAACCGTTTTCGCTGCTGTTATGAATTTTATATATTCCGGTCTTGACCTCGACACATTCTATTGTCATATAATCGTACATCTTAACGTCGATGTACTCAAAGTTACATGTGATACGTGCACTGCCTTTAGATACACCCGTTATATTTCCATTAGCGTCAACGGAAATACATGACGGATTTGAGGATGACCACACACCGACCGCATCGGGCGGACCGTGAAGAACGATCGTTTTCGTTTCACCTATCCCGATTATATCGTTTTCTCCGTAACAGCTGTAATAGAGAAAGCCGTTATACGAATGCGACTCACCGCGTGCATAATCTTCCTCTGTAATAACGGCGCTGTCGGCGGTAGTTCCGCTGCCCGCATCGAATGCAAGAGCATAGCTTGTAAATGCAGATGTAATTACAAGCGCGAAAGCTGTGATTCCGGTAAGTAATTTTTTCATTTTCCTACCCTTTCTATTTTTTTATTTTTTGTGAAGTTACGCATACATGCCCAACGGTATCCACTCCTTCCAATTTATTGCAATGAAATTATAGCACGTCTTTGCACAGATGTCAACCATTTTCTGTAATATTTTTTATATTTTGTAAATTATCGTCATGGCAATATAAAAGATCGTGGTTTAAATCACGATCTCAGCCTGTCGAAAAAAGGACACCGAAGTGTCCTTTTTATACTCTGTTTTTAAATAATCCACCCAGAAGGGATTTTCTCTATCGAATAACTCTTTCTGTTCCGATGTCAATTTATATGCTACATGGATATACTAAAGATTAATTATCATAGTCCGTTTTCACTTTTTCGATCTGCGCTTTTTTAGCCGACCCACAAAGGGGAGAGATAAAATCGTTTGGAGTGTTCGATTTCGTCGCGCAAGGCGTACAATTGTACGTCGTGCGGCGAAATCGGGCGCAGAAAAAGCGAAAACGTAAAATCTTATGCAGGAATCCGTCAGGATTCCGACACATCAATTGCAAATATGAACATACTAAAAGCCGATTAATGCAACTTGTTTTCGCTTTTTCGTTCCGGACGATTTTAGCCTCACCGAGAGCTTTTTCGGTCGGACGCTTTCTTAGCCTCCCTCGAGCATAGAGCGATTCTTTATGCGGTAACTCCCGTCCGTTCCGCGCTCGATGCCGCCCGATTCCTCGAGCGAACGCAGCGCGCGATAGAGAGACGCGCGTCCCACGCCTATCATACGGGCAAGCTCGGTAATTTTCGGCATAGTGAGTACACCGTCCGCATCGCAGGGCAGCTCACGCAGCGCGCATGCGAGTCGGCGCTCGGTGCTTCCTGCCGTAAATGCTGCGATCTTCTCGCCGAGAAAGCGTACCCGTCCGGATAGAAACCGGATATAGTTTGAGGCGATAACGGTATTTCCGATGATAAGCCGTTCTACGTCCTCGCGCCCGACCGTGAGCACTCTGGTCGCACATTTTGCGCGTATGACCGAGATGTAGCTCTCGCCCTCGGGACGGAACAGCTCGGCTGCGCCGAATATGCCGCCCGGCTCTATCGTTCTGAGCACGGCATCGCTTCCGCCTACTCCGGTCACAACGGCTCTCCCGCTGAGCACGGTCTTGAGTCCGCCGACCCCCTCGGCTGGGGAGCATATTATATCGCCGCTGCGATAGTCACGTACGGACAGCTCGCAGTTTCTCAGACATCGCTCAGCCGCAGTGGGTGGAATGCCTTCAAAAAGGAAGCAGGAAGCGAGGTATTTAATAGCATTATCGGTTTGGTTCATCGGTATACCGCCATTTGTAATAATTACTGTTTGCACGAATAGTGTATCATATGAGACGATATTTGTCAATATACTTTTTGTATTTTTTTTGATCTGATTCAGGCGAAACAACTCGGGGGGCGGCGAGGTTTTCGCAAAACCTCTGAAAAGCCTATTTGGTATGTTCGTGTGATGTAGTGTGTACCGCGCTGCCGCGGCGAGGTTTTTCGAGAA
>URAP01000005.1 GCA_900545935.1 uncultured Eubacteriales bacterium | reverse complement strand
TGAATGTTTCGGTAAGTGCGAAGCACAGACCGAAACTTCATATTGAATCGCTATGCGATTCAACGTCGCCTCTCTCGCACAAAGAAAAAGCGGCTGAGGCTCTGATTCACCTAAATTCGCAGTGATTACATACATCCTCCCCATGCTGAAAAATCGAAAAAGCCGTAATGCCTGTCATTCGGTGTGAATTTATTATTGACTTTTTATTCATAAAGTCTTATAATTATGACAGCTTATTTTTTACAGCGAATCTGCCGCGGTTGACGGCAGACGTACCATCCGCATCTGCCGCACCCGTGTGCGGCATGCGAAAAAAACATTTTAACGGAAAGGAATTTTTCGACATGAAAAAATTCATCAGAGCCGCAGCGCTTATTATGGCAGCTGCATCGCTCGCCGCGCTCGTTTCCTGCGGCAAGACGAACAGCGATAACGACAAGAACAAGGACAAAACATGGGTAATTGTGACCGATACCGTTTTCAAGCCCTTTGAGTTCAGAGATGAGAAGGATAATCTCGTCGGTATCGACGTTGACATCGTTGCCGCTGTCGCAGCGGATCAGGGCTTTAAGTACGAGCTTCAGAGCCTCGGTTGGGATGCATCCATTCAGGCATGCCAGTCCGGTCAGGCAAATGCCATGATCGCAGGTGCTTCCATCACCGAGAAGCGTGTAAACGAGGGCTGGATATTCTCCGACAGCTACTATGATGCCGCACAGTGCATGGCTGTTGCCATTAACTCCGACATCAACGGCTTTGATGATTTGAGCGGCAAGCTCGTCTGCGTCAAGAACGGAACTCAGGGCGCGGACTATGCCGAGAGCCTGAAGGATCAGTACGGCTTTAACCTTACCTATGTTGAGGATTCGCCTACAATGTATCAGTACGTATCCGGCGGCCAGGCTGTTGCCTGCTTCGAGGACACCCCCATTATGGCGTCCACCATTCACGATCAGAACGACACCTATCAGCTCCGCATCGTTGAGGGCTCCGAGAACGACGGCGCAGGCTACGGCATGGCTATCTTCGACGAGTCGAACAAAGAGCTGATCGATATGTTCAACGCAGGTCTTAAAAACATCAAGGCAAGCGGAAAGTACGACGAGATACTCGCTAAGTATCTCGGCTGAGTCCCGTCCCGCGCCCGTGGCGCGGCTTGTGCAGAATAAAAGACGCCGTGAACCGCTCCGCGCCTTGCTGCGGGGCGGCTTCGGCGCATTATACGCCATAAATATACAACGACATACAACAAGAGCGGCGGTGTGCTCGCGCTGCGGCGCCCATCTCGGCGGCGGGCGTGATCCCGCTGCGCCTCTGTCGGGCGGATACTGCGCATTCCCCGCGCATATGCCGTCCGGTTGAGTGCTTTTTGAGGCTGTGTATGACGATGCAGCTCTGTTTTTTTGAAAGGGGATCTCTGTTTGAATACCGTTATAGATCAGTACGGGCAGATACTGCTTGAGGCGATGGGGCAAACGCTGCTTCTTGCGCTTTACGGTCTGCTCTTTGCGTGCATTCTCGGACTGATATTCGGAATGCTCAGCGTTGTTAAAAATAAGGTCTGCAACGTCATTGCCTACATATTCGTTTATGCTATTCGCGGCGTGCCGATGATCGTTCTTGCCTTCTTTATCTTCTTCGGCGTGCCGTATCTTTTCAACACGATTTTTGAGGGGCTTTTTGCCGAAAAGATAACGCTCACCGCGCTTCAGGCGGGTACCGCGTGTCTCGCGCTCAACTGCGGCGCGTACATGTCGGAGATAATCCGCGCGGGAATACAGTCGGTCGATCGCGGTCAGATGGAGGCTGCGCGCAGCCTCGGAATGACCTATTGGCGCTCGATGTTTAAGGTCGTTCTCCCGCAGGCTATACGCACAATGATACCCTCTATCATCAATCAGTTCATTATTACGCTCAAGGACACCTCTATCCTCTCGGTCATCGGCTTTCCGGAGCTGGTCAACAAGGCAAAAAACGTCGTCTCCAATACCGGTAAGTCGTTTCAGACATGGGCTATCGTAGCGTTTATGTATCTGGTCGTTATCACACTGCTCTCGGTACTTGCGAAGCAGCTCGAAAGGAGACTTAACCGTGGCAGAAAGCATTAAGGAAGCAAACGTCAAGATACACGTTAAGGGACTTGCCAAGCATTTCGGCAGGACCGAGGTGCTGCGCGATATCTCCACCGACATTCACGAGGGCGAGGTCGTCTGTATAATCGGACCCTCCGGCGGCGGAAAGTCCACCTTTCTCCGTTGCCTGAACAAGCTCGAGGCACCGAGTGCGGGTACCGTTATCGTCGACGGCGCGGACATCTGCGACCGCCATACCGATATCAATAAGGTGCGCGAAAAGATAGGAATGGTCTTTCAGCACTTCAATCTGTTCAATAATTACAGCGTTCTCGATAACCTGACGCTCGCTCCGATGAATGTCAAAAAGGAGAGCAAGGCGCAGGCTCGCGAAAAGGCGCGCAAGATGCTCGATATCGTCGGACTCGGCGAAAAGGCGGATGCCTATCCCGATCAGCTCTCCGGCGGACAGAAGCAGCGCGTGGCTATCGCCCGCTCTCTCTGCATGGATCCGGATATAATGCTGTTCGACGAGCCGACCTCGGCTCTCGACCCCGAGATGGTCGGAGAGGTGCTGCGCGTAATGAAGAAGCTCGCCTCCGACGGCATGACGATGGTCATAGTTACGCACGAGATGGGCTTTGCCCGCGAGGTCGCGGATCGCATTCTCTTTATCGACGGCGGTTATATCGCCGAAGAGGGAACGCCGGAGGAGGTCATCGGCAGTCCGAAGAACGAGCGTACGAAGAATTTCCTTGCAGCAGTCCTCGATGTAAAGTGACACGCAGCAGGTCGGCATTTGCATCTGTTTGATCGAAATAAACAGAACCGCGGTGCCGTAATAATAATGTGCTCCGCTGACAAGCAGCAAGATTGAAAAAAGCAAGCGAAAATGATTCAACTCCCCATGCTGCGCAGCATGGGGAGCTTCAGATTGTTGAAAAAGTCACCCGAAGGGGTGGCTTTTTCGCGTAAAAAGAAAGTGGAAAAGAACAAACAATTGAAAAGAATATCTATAAACTACGACCGCAAGAGCGTAATTGATCCCGCTTTGACACAGACAAAGCAAACAACCGCATCTCCTTTCCAAGCACCATCGACCGCGGCAGCGAGATTTAACCTTTTCATCTGAAAACAACCTTCATCCTATTACACCCGCCCGCTTTGGCGCGGCACATACTGCATCACACGAACATACCGAATCGGCTTTTTCAGAGGTCTTTCGAGAAAAAACCTCACCGCGTCGGCGTGGTGCAAACGAAAGTCTCGCAGAGCGGACAAAATTTTTGCCCGCCTTTAATTACATAGGAGGTATTTTCCTTGACAAAAGGGCGGGGATGTATTAAAATGTTTAAGTGTTTATCATAGGCACAATAATAATATGTACGAACTCGAAACCGGCGGGCGAAAAAGCTCGGCTTTCGGTGACTTTTTGCGGCACTTATGTGCCGCATCGAACGGGCGGCTCGGGCAGTACCGACCGCACGGCAAAAGGGAGGAGAATTATCATGGAGGACAGCTCGAAGAAGCTCAGCGAGCAGCTGCTGTTTAAGGCAAAGAATGCATATGACGACGGTGCCGAGGGAACCGCGCAGAAGGCGCGCGACTATGCCGAGGGCTACAAGGCGTTTCTCGATGCGGCAAAGACCGAGCGCGAGGCGGTAAAGCGCGGCATAGAAATGGCGGAGGCTGAGGGCTTCCGACCGTTCCGCTTCGGCGAAAAGCTCGAGCGCGGCGGAAAATACTACTACAACAACTACGGAAAGTCGCTGTATCTCTTTTCGCTCGGCAGCGAGGATATCGAGCGCGACGGCATCCGCATAACGGCGGCGCATGTCGATTCACCCCGCCTTGATCTCAAGCAGCACCCTCTCTTTGAGGAGGGCGGCTTCTCGTATTTCAAGACTCATTATTACGGCGGTATCAAGAAGTACCAGTGGGTGACTATCCCGCTCGCACTGCACGGCGTTGTCGTCCGCGCGGACGGCAGCACGGTGGATGTGTGTGTCGGCGAGGACGAGAGCGACCCGCTCTTTACCATCCCGGACCTGCTTATCCATCTTGCCTCGGAGCAGATGACCCAGCCGATGAACAAGGGCATCAAGGGCGAGAATATGAATCTGCTTATCGGCAGCGAGCCGTTCACCGATACCGAGGTCTCCGAGCGTGTAAAGCTCGAGACGATGAAGCTGCTCTCCGAGCGCTACGGCATCACCGAGGAGGACTTTATCAGCGCGGAGCTGAGCGCAGTTCCCGCCGCCAAGGCGCGCGATATCGGCTTTGACCGCTCGATGGTCGGAGCATACGGTCACGACGACCGCGTATGCGCGTATCCGGAGCTCACGGCGCTGTTTGAGTGCAAGGACAGCTGCCACACCATGCTCGTCATCCTTGCGGACAAGGAGGAGACGGGAAGCGACGGTGTTACCGGAATGCAGAGCGATGTGCTCGGAGATGTTATCCATGCCATCTCGGATGCCTACGGCGCGTCGGATGCAGCCGTAAGAGCTGCTTCTGCATGTCTCTCCGCAGATGTCAGCGCGGCATTTGACCCGATGCATGCGGATGTCTATGACCGCAGAAATGCGGCTGTAATGGGCGGCGGCGTTGTGATGAATAAGTACACCGGCAGCCGAGGAAAGTACGGTACGAGCGATGCATCCGCCGAGTTTGTCGGCAGGATCCGCCGCATACTCGACGGCGCGGGCGTCGTATGGCAGACTGCCGAGCTCGGCAAGGTCGACGCGGGCGGCGGCGGTACAGTCGCTGCATATATTGCTCGCCACGGCATCAACACCGTAGACCTCGGTGTTCCGGTGCTCTCTATGCACGCACCCTACGAGACCATCTCAAAGGTCGACCTCTATATGACGCATCTTGCGCTTTGCGCTTTCAATTCCCGCGACTGAGTCGGGAGACTACCTATAAAAAACGGAAAGGCAAATTTACTCTATGACAAGAACAGGCTTTATTGCCGTACTCGGCAGACCGAACGTCGGAAAATCGACACTCGTAAACGCCATGGTGGGCGAAAAGATCACCATAGTGTCCTCAAAGCCGCAGACGACGCGAAACCGCATAACCGGCATTCTCTCGCGCGGCGAGGATCAGTTCGTTTTTATCGACACACCCGGCATGCACGCTCCGCGAACAAAGCTCGGCAAATACATGGTCGGCGCGGTCGATCATACCATCGGGCAGACCGACGGCGCAATTGTCGTCGTCGAGCCGGAACCGAGAGTGGGCGATATCGAGCGCGACATCCTGCGCAGACTGAGCGCATCGGGCACGCCGATAATTCTCGTTATCAACAAGACCGACCGCTCGAACGCCGTTCGCATCGCGGAGACCATTGCGGCATACAGCGAGGAGTTCGAGCTCGACGCAGTCGTTCCGACCTCCGCAGTGCGCGGAAAGGGCGTTGACGAGGTGCTCGGTGAGGCTGAAAAATTTCTCTCCGAGGGTCCGTGGTTCTTTCCCGGCGACATCGCGACCGATCAGACCGAGCGCCGTCTCGTCTCCGAGACGATTCGCGAGAAGATGCTGCGCCTGCTCTCCGACGAGGTCCCGCACGGCACCGCCGTCGTAATAGAGGAGTTTGTCGACGAGGGCACACTGATACGCGTCCGCGCCGAGATATACTGCGAGCGCGAGGCACACAAGCGCATCATCATCGGCCACGGAGGCGAGATGATAAAGAAGATAGGCTCGTATGCCCGCGAGGATCTTGAGGCGTTTTTCGGGGTCAAGGTGCATCTTGATCTATGGGTCAAGGTAAAGGAGAAGTGGCGCGACAGCGACTACTATCTCGGCGATTTCGGCTACGATCTCAAACATGATTTCGAGTAAGCGGCGACCCGGCACGGCGGCAGAACATGACCGTACCGTATGCCGCTGCGCGGATATACCGGAATAATCGGCGCCACGGCGCTATGTCTGCGGAGTAATGCCATGAGAGAAAAAAGCCATACTACCGAGCTTCGTGTTCGCGGGCTTGTTGTGCGCGAGGTGCTGCTCGGCGAGACCGACAAGCTGCTCTCGGTCATGACTGCGGAGTACGGCAGGATACCGATAATGGCAAAGGGCGCAAGGAGCATCAAGAGCCATTTAATTACCTCCGCGCAGCTGATGTGTTACAGCGAGCTGACCTTTTACGAGCGTGAGGGGCGGCGGTGGCTGCGCGAGGCATCGCCTATCGAGGTGTTCTACCCGATAAGGCTCGATATCGAGGGCTTTGCGCTCGCGCAGTATTTCTTCAGCATCTGCTGCGAGCTGTTTCCCGACGGTAATGCGGACGGCGCGGCGGACATGCTGCGGCTGCTGCTGAACTCGCTGTATGCAATAATGACCGACCTGCGCCCGCAGTCGCTCATCAAAGCAGCCTTTGAATTTAAGGCTATGGCGCTGTCCGGCTTTGCACCGGATCTCGACGGCTGCGCCGAATGCGGCGCGGTAGACTCGCCGTACATGCTGCTCGATCTTGCGGGCGGAACGCTGCGCTGCGAGAAATGCGTCGAGCGCGCTATCCGCGAGGATATAAATCAGAGTCTGATCTCGCGCACCGAGGAGGAGCGCAGAGGCGCTGCCGCGTCGTTCTCGCTCTCGCCGGAGCTACTCGGACTGCTGCGCTTTATCGCGGCGGCACCGATAAAACGCTTTCTTTCATTTGAGGCGGAGGGCGCGGTCGCGGCTCAGCTCGGTGCGGTGTGTGAGAATTATCTCTGCAATCAGCTTGAGCGCGGCTTTGAAACGCTCGACTTTTGGCACAGTCTGCGTCTTGCACAGTCCTCGGGCGGACAGAAGGAGCAGACGTAGCGTCCGCGTCGGACATAGAGCGCGGGCGGGACTGTGCGGCGAAAGGCATCGTGCAGAGGCGCACATAAAACGGCGTACAAAAAACGGCTCGCACCGGACGGTCTCCGTGCAGCCGCCGAATAAGCTATCACCGTCATATTGCAGGTGACACAAATATATATTATTGCCCGGCATCGATCCGGGCGGATGATCGTTAAAAGAAAGGTATGATGAATATGTCAGCAGAAAACGAAAACATAACAAAGGGCGGCATTACTGTCGAGGCGGAGCATATATTCCCCGTTATCAAGAGATGGCTGTACAGCGAGAAGGAGATATTCCTCCGCGAGATAGTTTCAAACGCATGCGATGCGGTTACTAAGCTGCGCCGTCTTTCCTCGCTCGGCGAGGTACGCGATCTTGACGACAGCGAGTTTCGCATAGATGTTCGCCTTGACCGCGACGCGCGCACGATTACCGTCTCTGATAACGGTATCGGCATGAACCGCGAGGAGGTAGAAAAATTTATCTGTCAGATAGCTCTGTCGGGTGCTGTGGATTTTATCTCCAAGTATGAAAACACCGAGGGCGGTGCGCCCGGAATCATCGGACATTTCGGTCTGGGCTTCTATTCCGCCTTCATGGTCAGCGACAGCGTAGAGCTCATTACCCGCTCGTACACCGGCGCTCCCGCCGTCAGATGGGTCTGCTCCGAGGCGGGAGACTATGAGATGAGCGAGGGCGAGCGCGAGGGCAGAGGCACCGACGTTATCATGCACGTCAGCGAGGAGGGCAGCGAGTATCTGAGCGAGCTCAAGCTGCGCGATATCCTCGATAAGTATTGCTCTTTCATGCCCGTTCCGATCTACTTTGAATCGGTTAAGACCAAGGCGGAGCTTGAAGAAGAGGCAAAGAAGGCTGCCGAGGCAAAGGCTGAAGGCAAGGACGGTGACAAGGATGAGCACGAGCACGGCGACGGCTGCTCCTGCGACGAGTGCTCCGGTCACGAGCATGAGGAGAAGCCGATAAACGATACAAATCCGCTCTGGCAGCGCCGTCCGTCCGACTGCACCGAGGAGGACTACAAGGAGTTTTACACCCGCGTATTCCACGACTGGAAGGAGCCGCTTTTCCACATCCACATCAATGCCGACTACCCGCTCAACTTCAAGGGCATACTCTACTTCCCGCGCATCGGCAGCGAATTTGAGAGCCTTGAGGGTCAGGTCAAGCTCTACTACAATCAGGTGTTCGTCGCCGACAATATCAAGGAGGTAATTCCCGAGTACATGCTCATGCTCAAGGGCGTGCTCGACTGCCCCGAGCTGCCGCTGAACGTCTCGCGTTCCTATCTTCAGAATAACGCATACGTTTCCAAGGTCTCGGCGCACATCGTAAAGAAGGTCTGCGACAAGCTCACCGGAATGTTCAATACCGACCGCGAGGCGTACGAAAAGCTCTGGAGCGATCTCAAGGTGTTCGTAGAGTATGCCTGCCTGCGCGACAGAAAGTTCTATGACCGCGTAAAGAGCGCGCTGCTCCTGCCCCTGACCTCCGGCGGCTTCCGCACCGTGGACGAGTATCTCGAGGCGGCAAAGGCAAAGCACGAGAACACCGTCTACTATGCGACCGACAAGGCGGCTCAGGCTCAGTATATCTCGATGTTCGAGAGCGAGGGCATAGAGGTGGCGCTGCTCGATAAGGTCCTTGATACGCAGTATATCAACGTCATCGAGAGCGACCGTAATGTAAAGTTTGTCCGTATCGACGCAGACGTTGCCGACGCGCTCAAGGGCGACGGCGAAAAGTATGAGAATAAGGCGCTCGAGGAGCTGTTTAAGAAGGTCAGCGGCAGCGACCGCCTGACCGTTCGCTGCGAGGCGCTGCGCGACGAGTCTGTTCCCGCGCTGCTCAACATCTCCGAGCAGACCCGCCGCATGGATGATATGATGCGTATGTACCGTATGTCCGGCGGAGAGGACGGCGGAATGAGCATGCCGCTCGACGCGACGCTCGTGCTCAACTCGAACAGCAAACTGATACGCGCGCTCGGCGATGCAGCCGAGGCGGGTGCGAACGAGCACAGCGAGCGTGTTGCAAAGCAGGTATATACGCTTGCGCTGCTCGCTCAGAGACAGCTCAGTGCAGAGGAACTTAAGAACTTCCTCAGCGGCAGCTTCTCGCTGCTTGAGGAGGATATCCTCGGCGAAAACAAGTGATTCGGGCAGCGCGCCGCTTTGTGCGGCGATACGGCGCTGACTGCCTGCGTGACGGAGCCTTGATACGGGCAATGTGATATATCGGGAGGGTAATATGCCGTATGACAGCGGGATGATATTCGGCGGCGGCACAGCGGATGATGCCGGAGATATCGGGGTCAGCCTCGACAATCTCGGGGAGCTTGACCGTGTGCTTGCATCGGCGGCACAGCGGCGGGAGGCTCATCTGTATGAACTTGCCTATTCGCTTGTTCGTTCGCTGCCGGAGCCGAGCCTCGGCGCACTGTCCGAGAGCTATCGCGAAACGGCGCAGCGCCTGACGGCATCGCTTTGCGGCAGTGCGTCGGAGCTGTTTCCGCCACGGTCGCTGCGTGACGGCGTGAATCCGATAGGCGCGCCGGAGCTGCTCGGCATATATGACCGTGTGACGCTTGTCCGCGGACTGTACGGCGCTCTCTGCGAGCGCGGGCTTGCCGCCGTCTGCCCGGACGGGCTGCTCGGCGCGTATATATCGCCCACCGAGCTTGTGCGCGTATGCTATATGCAGAACGGCTATTCCGACCTTGCCGCAGAGTTCTTTACCCCATATCTCTGCACCGCGCCGGACGGCTTTACGCGCGTGTACAGCGGCAGCCCGGAGCAGGCGTGCGGAGAGGTGGAGCAGGGCTCGGCTCAGTACTGCATCCTCCCGATAGAGGATCTGTCCGAGGGACGGCTGTCGGGGGCTGAACGGCTTATCCGACGATATGATCTGCATATTGCCATGACCGTGTCGCTTATGCCGCGCGGGATGGTGTTTGCACTGCTTCGCCGCAGCTGCTGCCGAATAGGCTCGGCGGGGGACGGCGCGCTCAGCTACGAGCTGCACTCGGATGAGAGCGGCATCGGGACCGAGCAGATAATAGCCGCTGCGCGTATGCTCGGGCTTCCGCTCAGCCGTGCGGATTCGCACCGCACGGAGTATGACAGTACACGTCTGCTGCACAGCCTGCGCTTCGGGGTGCCGGAGGGCGGTGAACGCAGTGCGGAGCTGCTCGGACTGCTCCTGCTGCTCGAAAAGCGGGACTATGCGCCCGTCGGCTTTTACCGCTCGGCGGAGCGGGATATCTCCGGTGCGATGTAGACCGTACATTTAGCCGTGATGCGGAGCGCGGGCGCTTTCTGCGCGGGATCGGTTTTGCCGCATGGCTCGGCACTATCAATATGCTGCGATGTCGGGGCGATACTCCGACCGTATATATAAAAAATATCTTAATCCCATTTACCGTTAATAGGAGAAAAAACATTGGAAGAATTCATGAAGAACTACGAGCGCTGGCTCGCGTCGAATAAGCTCGGAGAGAGCGAGAGAGCGGAGCTTGAGGCTCTGCGAGGCAATGAGGACGAGATAAAGGAGCGCTTCAGCTCGCTGCTCAGCTTCGGTACGGCGGGACTTCGCGGTACGATGGCTATGGGCATGCATAATATGAATATCTATACCGTTACGCAGGCGACACAGGGCTTTGCCGCGTACATCCGTGCCTGCGGAGAGGACGCTGTAAAGCGCGGCGTTGTGGTAGGCTGCGACAGCCGACACAATTCGCGTCGTTTCTCCCGCGCCACTGCGGCGGTCATGGCGAACAACGGGATCAAGGTATATCTCTTCGCTTCTATTCAGCCTACCCCGGAGCTGTCCTTTGCGGTGCGCAAACTCGGCGCGACAGCGGGTGTGAATATCACCGCCTCGCACAATCCTAAGCAGTATAACGGATATAAGGCATACTGGTCGGACGGCGCTCAGCTCGGACCGGAGCAGGCGGATGCCGTATCCGCAGAGATAGCAAAGACCGATATCTTCGATGGTGTACTCTATGCCGAGGGCGACTTTGAGCGTGCGCTCGAGAGCGGCATGATAGAGCTGCTCGGCGATGAGACTGACGAGGCGTTCCTCGAGCAGGTGCTGCGTCAGCCCATCAATCCCTCGGTGGTCGCCGAGGCTGCCGATGAGCTTCGCGTCGTCTATACCCCTCTGTACGGTACCGGCTATAAGCTCGTGCCGGAGGCTATGCGCCGTCTCGGTATGAAGCATATCGTTACCGTCGATGAGCAGATGACTCCCTGCGGCGATTTTTCGACTACACCGTTCCCGAACCCCGAGCTGCCCGAGGTATTCGAGCATGCTATCCGTCTTGCAAATGAGTGCGGCGCGGACTTTATTATCGGCAACGACCCGGATGCCGACCGTACCGGCGTTATGATCCGCGGCGCGGACGGACAGTTCATCACCCTTACCGGAAATCAGATAGGCGCTATGCTGCTCGATTATATCATTACCGCCTCCCGCGAGTGCGGACGGCTGAGCGAGCATGCGTTTGCCGTCAAGACCATTGTCTCCACCGACATGGTCACCGAGATCTGCCGCCGCAACGGAGTGCAGCTGTACGATGTTCTTACCGGCTTTAAATTCATAGGCAAGGTCGTGTCCGACTACGAGGAGCGCACCGGAAGATCGGCTGACGAGGACTTTTTGCTCGGCTTTGAGGAGTCGAACGGCTATGCGCGCGGAACCTTCCTGCGCGACAAGGACGCGGTTACCGCAACGGTGCTGCTCTGCGAGATGGCTGCATACTACCACACCAAGGGAAAGACGGTATATCAGGCGCTGCTCGATATGTACGACCGCTACGGTCTCTACGTCGAAAGAACCTCCAATGTTTATATGGAGGGCATCGACGGAACCGAGCGTATGCGCGCGCTTATGGAGCGCCTGCGCAGCAAGCCGCCTAAGACCGTCGGCGGCAGCGAGGTCATCGGTATACGTGACTACCTGACCGGCAAGGCTGTCGATCTGCGCACCGGAGCGGAGAGCGGCACCGGCTGTCCCGAGTCGAATGTGCTGTATTATATCCTTGAGGGAGACAACAAGGTGGTTATCCGTCCCTCGGGAACCGAGCCGAAGATCAAGATATATTATCTCTTCCATACCGAGAGCGGCGATATGGCAGCACTCGATGCGCTCGTAGACTCCGCAAGAGAGTCGATGAAGGAGATAACGGGAATCTGATTTCCGTGCCGAATATACGATAGCCCGATTTCGGGAGAAAGAAAAGGAACCGAGCGATGGAAAGTCCCATTACCCTTGACAATCTCTATCTGTTTGCCTATACAAATCTAAGCCACCTGCGGCGGGAGGATATCCGCGGCATCGCGCTGTCCTTCACCGGCTTTAACTGCGCCGTCTACCGCGTCGGTCAGCCCGAGCCGGACGATGAGCCGTTCTACCGCGAGCACGGGATACTGTTCGTCGAGCCGTGCTATAACCCGTGGAGCTGGATGAGCGAGAATACCGTTTACTTTGTAGAGGAGATAGTTTCGCTGCTCCGCCGCGAGCTTGACCTGCCCGCGTCCCGTGTTCCGCTGATATCCACCGGCGGCAGCATGGGGGGCTACTCCGCCATTATGTTTTCGTATTATGCGCGTCTTGAGCGCCCCGTCGCAGTCGTTGCCAATTGCCCGGTCTGCGACCTTGTCGCGACCCGCCGCGAGCTGCCGGAGACCGAACGCGCATTCTATACCACCTACGGCTGCATCCCAGGCAGGGAGGACGATATCCTCGCCTCACGTTCGCCGGTCAACCTTGTGCCGCGTATGCCGCGCGTGCCGTACAGCATCTACCACTGCTCGGCGGATCCGTCGGTACCGAAAAAGACGCACTCGGACCGCTTTGCTCCGCTGATGCTCGCCGAGGGGCATGAGCTGACATATCACGAGGTGCCCGACCGAGGGCATTGTGATCTGACGCCGGAGATGTGGGACAGCTATAGAAATGATATCGCAACCTTTGTAGAACGTTTCGGGAGAGGCTAAAATCGTCCGGACCGAAAAAGCGAAAACAAGCTGATGTTATCGAGTTTTAGTGTGTACGCTATGACAGAAAATGGGTCGGAATCCTTGCGGATTCCTGCCTGAATTTAATGTTTTCGCTTTTTCTGCGCTCGATTTCGCCTCGCGACGTACGCTTGTACGCCTTGCGAGACGAAATCGAACACTCCAAACGATTTTATCTCTCTCCGGTTCGGGTCGGCTAAAAAAGCGCAGACCGAAAAAGCGGATAAAAGTGTGATTTAGGCTTTTGTACGGCACAAATACCGCGAAAGCAGATGAAATCCTATCGGATTTTTCCGAAGAAAAGATTATCCGCTTTTTCTGCGCCCGATTTCACCTTGCGACGTACGCTTGTACGGCGACGTGACGCTTTTCGACGCTTCTGCATCTTTAATTTTTTCGATTCGGTCGGCTGAAAAGCTCAAAAACCGAATCACACAATATTGCAATAAAAAATCAACCGAGAAAGGAAATAACCGAAATGAACATTGTATGCCTTGATATGGAGGGAGTACTCGTTCCCGAGATATGGATCGCCTTTGCCGATGCAAGCGGCATTCCCGAGCTGCGCCGCACCACCCGCGACGAGCCGGATTACGACAAGCTGATGAAGTACCGCCTTGATATTCTGCGCGAGCACGGTCTCGGACTGCCCGAGATACAGAAGGTCATCGAGGGCATCGACGTTATGCCCGGCGCGCGCGAGTTTCTTGACGAGCTGCGTTCGCTCACGCAGGTCATCATTCTCAGCGATACCTTTGAGCAGTTTGCCATGCCGCTGATGAAGCAGCTCGGTATGCCCACCATCTTCTGCAATACTCTTGAGGTGGCTCAGAACGGCGAGATCACCGGGTATCAGATGCGCTGCGAAAAATCAAAATACACCACCGTGCGTGCGCTCCAGTCAATCGGCTATGAGACTATTGCAAGCGGCGACAGCTTCAACGATCTCGGCATGATCGAGGCAAGCAAGGCGGGATTCCTTTTCCGTTCCACCGACGCCATCAAGACTGCACATCCCGAGCTGCCCGCGTTTGACGAGTACTCCGACCTGCTCGCCGCTATCAAGGCGGCACTCTGAAATTTCGGGAAGCATTCCGCAGCCGCTCCATCCCCTCACGGTGCGATGCGCCGTAAATACGAGAACGGAGATATAATATGAATGCACTGTTTTTGACTCTGACATCGCTTGTTGCGCTCGCTATCGCGGATGCCGATGCAGTAGGAAGAACTGCCGACTCGCCGTGCGGCGACGCGCAGACGGACAATGCGTCCGCAGACAATAAAAAAGCAGCAAATGTAACCGCCGACGATTCCCGGTGCGGCGCGGCGGGCATACCGCCGGTGCCGAGCATTGACCCGGCTCACATACCGTACATAGCCGCGCTCGCAGGACGGCAGAGGATGGAGAATCTTGTGTATACCGGGCTGCTCCGCGCGGGCATCTCCGAGGATACGGAGGGCATGAAGCCGCTGCTGCGGGCAGCCTTCGGCAATGCGCTGCAATGCGAACGGCAGAATGCGGATTTCGATCGGATATCCGCCGCCTTTCAACAGGCGGGGGTAGATCATCTGCCGCTCAAGGGGCTTGCCTCGCGCGAGCTGTATCAGTCCATCGACATGCGCTCGCTCAGCGACCTCGATATCCTTATCCGCCGCGAGCAGCTCGAGAAAGCGTGCGAGACTATGACCTCGCTCGGCTACCGTGCCGGAAAGGTCAGCAAATACGAGCATGTTTTCGAGAACGGCGGTGCGGCTGTCGAGCTGCATACTGCGCTGCTCTCACCGGAAAACCGCGATTTTTATCCGTATTTCGGCGACGGATGGGGCAGGGCAAAGCAGCGCGACGGGCATCTGTGGCGCTACTCGCGTGAGGATGAGCTTGTCTATTCGTTCGTTCATTTTACAAAGCATTATCGCAACGGAGGCGCGGGCATAAAGTTCGTTGTAGATATCGAGGAGTACATCCGCCGCGTGCCGGGACTTGACATGGAGTATGTTCGCGGAGAGCTCGAATCACTCGGGCTCGTCAGCTTTTTTGAGAATGCATTGCGGCTCTGCCGTGCATGGTTTGAGGGCGGAGAGCATGACGATGTTACCCGCCTCATGACCGACTGTATCTGCCGCGGCGGCGTTTTCGGGACACGCGATTCCGAGATATCCGCGCGTATCGCGCGTACGGCGGACGGAGATATGAGGGGCGCTTCGCGAAAGCGCATGTGGCAGACTTTTTTTCCGTCGCTCGACAGCATGAAGGAGATATATCCGTTTGTCGCCCGTGCACCGTTCCTGCTTCCCGCGGGCTATGCTGCACGCGCGTTCAGATTGCTGCTCTTCCGCAGAGACAGGATAGGCAGACTTATCTCGGATACAAAGAGCGCATCGACCGACAGCGCACAGCACTTTGTCGACGAGCTGCATGCCGTAGGGCTTGACATCTGCCGCATCGACGACAGCGATATGTAAGGCTCAGATCACCGATGCCCGAGTGTGACGCAGATTGCTCGGCGGGTATCGGGCGAAAGCGGCTGAAGCCTTAAGCCGCAGGATGGAAACAGAGTCATCAAGACATCAGCCGAAGTTGAATAACGAATAAGACGTATAAAAAGATAGAACCGCAAAGAAAAATCCGAATGCCGGGACAGCACCCGACATTCGGATTTTTAATAATCTTTAATAGGTCAATACCTCCGCTCAGAGAGGCAGGTCGAGCAGATATCCTGCGGCTATCCCGCCGGCTGCGGATATCAGTATCAGGGCTATCGGATGGACGCGCCGCAGCGTAAGACAAAGGGCGAGTGCAAATATTGCGAGCGAGACATACAGCTCGGGCGAGGTGAAGCATTGCAGCGAAAAGCCGCCCGGAAAGAACACCTCCGCGCCGACCGAAACGGCAGCCGCCGCTATCAGACCTACCGTCGCGGGACGCAGTCCGCCGAGGCATCCCTCTACGATGCGGCTGCGGCGGAATTTGTCATAGACGCGTGCAACTATGAGGATAACTATTATGCTCGGCAGTGAAACGCCGAGTGTTGCGCAGAGTGCGCCGGGGATGCCGGCTGTGCTTGTGCCGACATAGGTCGAGATGTTTATCGCAAACGGACCCGGCGTGCTCTCGCTGACGGCAACGAAGTTGACAAGCTCCTCCAAGCTCATCCACCCGTGCCGCACGACCTCTGCCTGAATAAGCGGCAGCATGGCGTAGCCGCCGCCGAACGTAAATGCGCCGATTTTAAGAAATGTGAGAAAAAGCACTGCAAGCGTCATTTTCCGAGCCTCCCGCGGATGAGCCGCGCATATATCAGTCCGACAGCCGCAGCGACGGGAACGACAAAGAGTGCGTTTACATCGAATATCGCAACAGCGGCAAAAGAGAGCACCGCTATAACTATTGAGAATATATCATGTCTGCCGCTGCGTGCTATTTTGAACAGGCTATGGAGAATGAGTGCGAGGACTCCCGCACGGATGCCGAAAAATGCGTATCTTACCGGACGCAGCTCGCCGAAGCGGCGGAGCAGCAGTGATATCAGCAGTATCACGGTAAATGACGGCAGAATGACACCGAGGCTCGCGAGCAGCGCACCCGCCGTGCCGCCGACGCGGTAGCCGACAAAGGTCGCTGAGTTGACCGCGATGGGACCCGGGGTGGACTCTGCTATCGCGACGATGTCGAGCAGCTCGTCGTCTGTTATCCAACGGTGGTTTTCTACAGTTTCGCGCTGTACGAGCGGTATCATGGCATACCCGCCGCCGAAGGTGAATGCGCCTATTTTCAGAAAGGTAAAGAACAGTTGGGCAAGTCTGCTCCCGCCGACACGTTCGGCTTTTTTCTTTTTATTTTTCAATATGCTGCATCTCTTTTCGGGAGTTGATTATAAATCGCGCTGTCGCGATCAAAAGTATTTGGAAAGGTGATATGGTTGTTTGTTTTGTCTGTGTTAGAGGAGAACTAATTGCGCTGCCGCGGTCGAGGTATATTGACAGATATTTTAGTTGTTCTTTTTCCGCTTTCTTTTTGCCTGAAAAAGAAAGCTCCAAAGAAAAGCAGGCATAAAGGGGGATTGCGCCGCGATTCGCTTCGCTCCTATTCGGCGCAGTCTCCCCCTTTATGTATTCCCCCTATGACTGCTCAGCCGATAGCGACAGTATCGATTTATACCCGAAACGGTCGGCAAGCGTTAAGCCTCCCGTTTCTAAAAGAAACGTATCACGCCTTAAGCCTCGGTTTTCCCTGCTCGACAAGTGTGTACACCCGCTGCCGCGGTCGGTAATGCAGCCGAGTCGAGGGGACTTTTAAAGATGTTCGGCACAGGTTGCTTTATGCCGGGGCTTTATAGCTTTGACGAACGGGCTGTTGAAAACTTGTTTTTCGACAGCCTGCTTTTATTTTAGGAAAAGTGAAAACATATAACTTTATACAGGAATCCGTCAGGATTCCTGACGCATCGAGCCGGGGAGAGATAAAAAAATACAGAATCGTCGAAAAGCGTCACGTCGCCGTACAATTGTACGGCAGAGGCGATTTTAGGCGGTAGAAAAAGCGAAAACATTATTTCATCTTTGGCAGGAATCCGTGAGGATTCCGACATCATTTCGCAAATCAGATTATACTAAAACCGTCATTAAGAAACTTGTTTTCGCTTTTTAGGTCTGCGCTTTCAGCCGACCCGAACCGGGGAGAGATAAAAAAGATGCAGAATCGTCGAAAAGCGTCACGTCGCCGTACAATTGTACGGCAGAGGCGGTTTTCGGCGGTAGAAAAAGCGAAAACATTATTTTATCTTTTGAAGGAATCCGCGAGGATTCCGACATCATTTCGCAAATCAGATTATACTAAAGCCGTCATTAAGAAACTTGTTTTCGCTTTTTCGGTCTGCGCTTTTTTAGCCTCCACGAGGGTTAGTTAAGCATGGATTGACCACCGGTCACAGGCACAGCCTGACCCGTCTCATAGGTCTGCTCCACAATATAGAATATCGCACGTGCAACGTCGATCGTCTGGCATCCGCGATTCATAGGTACCTTACTCTCATAGAATCGACGAACATCCTCCACAGTTTTAGCTCCCGGCACCTTACCCGCGCGCAGATACTGAACGAACAGTCCCTTTTCGGGATCGCTCCACAGCGGACCGTCGAGGAAGTTTCCGGGGCAGACCGCATTTACCTTGATATTGTACGGAACAAGCTCAAGTGCGAATGACTGGGTAAGGCCGATACCGCCGAACTTGCTGCCGGCATAGGCAAAATTCTTATTCGAGCCGACAAGTCCCGACTTGGAGTTGATCTCGATGATATCCATCATGTAGTCGGGCGCGATATCGTGCTGACGCTTCATTATGCGCGAAGCATATTTTGTACAGAGGAAGTAGCCGGTATAGTTTACAGAGGTAACAAGCTCGAGCGTGCTCTTGGTCATCTCCTCGAGGCTGCCCGCCTTTGCTATGCCCGCATTGTTAACAAATATATCGAGTCCGCCGAACGCAAGCACTGCGCGGTCTATCATATTTTTGACCGATTCCTCGTCGGTCACGTTTGCCGCCACGGCATATCCGCGAACACCGTACTCGGCAGCAGCCTTTGCTGCGCCGCCCTCGTTCATATCGGCAATGACGATATTTGCGCCCTCGGCAGCCATTGCATCCGCAATGCCCTTTCCGAAGCCCTGAGCACCGCCCGTAATGACCGCAATCTTGCCGTCAAGTCGCTTTTTCTGTGCGCCCGCATCTGCGACCTTGCTGCGGTAGCTCTCGACCTCCCAGTTAGCGATAAAGTCTATCATCTCGTCGGTCATCGGCTTAACACCGCCGAAGAGCTTTGCATAAACGCAAATCTTCACCGCGTCGGTAAATACCTCGAGCACCGTCTCAGCCTGCTTTGCGTCCTTACCGCATGCGAACATTCCGAGTCCCGGAACTATAACGACGCGGGGCGCATAGCCGTGCTCTGCGCGGAAGCAGAGATACTCGGCGCGAACGGTAGCGAGGTCGGTCACGGTATTGAGCACGAGCTGGCTCGTCTTGGTATAAACGATATGGTCGGGGGAAAGACTCTTGGTCGATGTGTCATACTCGAGCAGCGCGCGATTGCAGGCAAAACGGACAACAGCCTCGCCCGTGCCGTCCGAATAGAGCATACGCAGAATGGGCGCGGTGCGCACCGCAAGATCAACATTGAAATCGGTTATAGGCTCGACATCCGGCACGCACCCCTTTTCCTCGGCATAGGAATGAATCTTCTCGTATACCGATGTGAGCAGCTCACCGCAGCCATCGGTCGTGTCGGATGCTACGAATATTCCGTGATTTTCGAGGAACAGTATATCCGGGAAAATACCGCCGTTCTCAGCCATCTTTGCCTTTATAGCATCGCGGCAGTTCAGCGCAAGGATATATCCGGGCTTACAAATCGGTATCCATACCGTGCGGGCGGGGTCGAACATACGTGTGACAGCCTCGGCACCTCCCTTTGCGCAGGTGATGCCGTTGATGGCAGCTGGATGAACATGCAGCACGTAGCGCTGTGCAAACAACTCGTGAAGCAGCGTTTCTACACTCGGGCGGCGATTCTCGCCGGGAGCACGTGCAGCCATCATATCGGCAAGCACCGCAGCCTCTCGCTCAGCCTCGCCGGCGGGATAATCCTTATCCCACATTGCGCCGAGAGCATGACGGTCCATCTTTACGAATTCGCCGGGCTTTATCGTCGCCAGCGCGGTGCCCGAGCCCTTAACGAACAGCCAATCCTCGTTCTTGTAGGAGGTATTTCCGCCTCCCGCAAGAACAAACTCGGGATTGCTCCCGTACAGATTACTCATATCCGCAAGTGCGGTAAGCTCATTCTCAAACATCTCTATACCCTATGCCTTCGCTCAGCGAAAGCTCCCTTTCTTTAAAGTCCCACGGCATTCTGTGCAGCCTTTTATGCCGCAGCCGCCGATATCGCAAAATCAGATATCCTTTGCGTTACGGAGAACGTACTGCTCCGCCTCAAAACACCAAAGCTCGTTATGACGCGAGCATATCTCGGCAAGGTCGGCATAGAACGGATCGTTCTTTCCGAGCTCGGCAAAGTCGGAGATTGCGACGAGCGGCATATCCTTATTGGTGTAGATGAGCTTCTTTCCGCCCTTGATCTCGGGCAGACGAAGAACGGTATCGACGACCGTATTCATACCGCCGATGTGCGTTATCATAGCAGCGGGATTGATATCGCCGGACTCCATCATGCGCAGAGCCTCGCGCATATCATCCGTATTTCCTCCGCTCGTACCGACGATGTGTGTCGAGCCGTAATGAACATTGTAGAAGTTAAACTCTGCGGAAAACGCGGGATTGGTAGGTCCTGCAAAGAAATTAAGACAGCCGTCTCGCGCGAGCAGCTTGTCGCCCATCTCTACGACCGGCTTTACCGGTGCATAGACGAACACATCGTTATAGCCCTTGCCGCCGGTCAGCTCCATCATATGAGCTACCGGATCGTCGAGCTTACCGGTGTTAAGATATACGAGCTTGACGCCCTTTGCGGCAGCCTTTTCGACAGAGAGTATCTGCTCTGCACGTGCAAGGCGCGCATCGTCAAGGTCTGTTACTACAACGAGCGAGGGCTTGCGATCGCAGGCGATAGCATAGTCGATAGCTCCGAGTCCCATAGGACCCGCGCCCGCAAGGATAGCAAGACAGCCGCCCTCTACGATGCCCATATCGTGAACGTACTTACCGGGCGTCGTGTGGTAGCATGCATGGAACGCACCGACGATGCAGGAGACCGGCTCCGCAAGCGAGCCGTAGAAGAATGCGTCTCCCTTGTACGAGAGCAGACAGCCGGTCTCCATGACCTCGTTCGGGATGATAACGTAGGTCGCGTCTCCGCCGACGTACTTATACGAATAGCCGGGAGCATAGAGACTGCCCTTATAGTTCATTGCGGGCTGAATAGAGAAACGGTCGCCGGGCTTGAATTCGGATGCCCACTTAGAGCCGACCTTTACTATCTCACCGCAGAACTCATGTCCGATAATGGTAGGATTCTCGGCAACATCATCCGGCACGCGCTTATGATCCTCGCCCTGAACAGCCGCCTTGTGCGACGACATGCATACGCTATCCGAGATAACATGAGCGAGTATCTCGTCCTCTCGCGGTTCCGGCAGCTCGAATTCCTCGAGTCGGAGGTCATTTTTACCGTAGATTCTGACAGCCTTTGTTTTCATTTTTGTTTTTCTCCTTTTTTGATCTTTTTCGCGAAAAATCGGCGTATTATCTTCATCGGCAGACGCAGACGGGAAACGGTATCATATCTGCACTCCGTACCGCCCAATTATATGCGTTGCCCTTGCAATTACCGCCGGATTATGATATAATGAGAACAGCTGCGCAGATGCGGGTATGCCCGCCGTGCGCCGACCGTGACGAGAGGCATACGCAGTCCGTTCGGACGTGCCGACAGTTTGATACCGCTCATTCGGTCAATTTAAACAAAAACATTATATCATCACTTTTGTATTTTGTCAACTGCTTCGTGTGCGAATATCACACTTTTTCTATCGTTTTTCACAAACATTATCGAAATATCGAAATCAGGAACGTATATGAACGAAAAAAGCAAAAATAAGCCCAACCGCGAGCAGGCGAGTGAAAGAATAGATGAGCTCTGCCCTCTCCTGACCTATTATTCAAAGCGCTACTATGTCGACGATGACCCGGTGGTCTCGGACAGTGAGTACGATATGCTGTTCCGCGAGCTGGGAGACCTTGAGACGCTGTATCCCGAGCTGCGCAGACCCGATTCGCCTACGCTGAGGGTCGGCGGCGCTGTGCTCGACCGATTTGAAAAGGTGACGCACAAGGTACCGATGGGCAGTCTGTCGGATGTTTTCAGCTATGAGGAGCTGAGCGAGTTTCTCTGCAAGACCGACTATTCCGGCGACTGGTCGGTCGAATGCAAGATAGACGGGCTCTCCGTTTCGCTCGAGTATAACGGCGGGCTGCTTACGCGCGGTTCGACGCGCGGCAACGGCACCGTCGGCGAGGATGTCACCGCAAATCTGAGGACCGTTCGTTCCATCCCGCTCTCCATCCCCTACGAGGGACACCTCGAGGTGCGCGGAGAGGTATATATGCCGCGCCGCAGCTTTGCGCGGTTAAACGAGCGAAGAGATGAGGAGGGACTTCCCACATTCGCAAATCCGCGAAATGCAGCTGCCGGCTCTCTGCGCCAGCTCGACTCACGCATTGCAGCCGAGCGCGGACTCGATATATATATCTTCAATATTCAGACCTGCGACCGCAGCTTTGACGGTCACAGCGACGGTCTCGACTGGCTCGTATCGCTCGGCTTCAGCGTTATTCCGTTCCGCGAACGTCTGCGCAGCACGACGGATATAATCTCTGCAATAGAGAAAATAGGCGAGGAGCGCCACCGTCTGCCGTGCGACATCGACGGCGTTGTTATAAAAGCTGACGATATTGCTGCGCGCGTAAGGATAGGCGAGCTTTCCGGAAGGCCGAAATGGGCGGTTGCGTACAAGTTCCCACCGGAGCAGCAGGATACTCATCTGCTTGACATTACCGTTCAGGTAGGCAGGACCGGAGTTCTGACCCCGACCGCCGAGCTTGAGCCGGTAAGGCTCGCCGGAACAACGGTATCGCGCGCAACGCTGCACAATATTGACTTTATCACCGAACGGGATATACGCATAGGCGACACCGTTACGGTACAAAAAGCAGGGGACATAATCCCCGAGATAGTAGCCGTTCGTCACGACCTGCGCCCCGAGGGCAGCAAGCCGTACAAGATGCCGACAGTCTGCCCGTCCTGCGGAGAGCGTGTCTCCCGCGATGTGGGCGCGGTTGCAACACGCTGCACAAATCCCCTCTGCCCCGCTCAGCTCGAGCGCACGCTCATACACTTTGCCTCACGCGACTGCATGGGCATAGACGGCATGGGACCCGCCGTCGTGCGCGCGCTGCTCACTTCCGGTATGGTCCGCAGCATACCCGATATCTATCACCTCGAGCCGTCCGAGCTTGCCTCGCTCGACCGTATGGGCGAGACCTCGGCTGCCAAGCTGTGCGCCGCGATAGAAGGGTCCAAGAGCAGAGGCGCCGCAAGGCTTATATATGCGCTCGGAATACGCGGAGTCGGAGAGGTTGCCGCACGTGCACTCGCAGAGGAGTTCGGCGGGGTTCGTCAGCTCGCGAAGGCGGGTGCGGGGCGTCTGACCGAGATAGCCGATATCGGTGCCGTTACTGCCGAGAGCATCGCGGAATTTTTCGCGTCCCCCTCCACAGCCGAGCTTGTCGACCGACTCGACGAATGCGGAGTTATGCTCGAATCAAAGAGCGAGGAGCGCCGCGGTGATGCGTTCGACGGACTGACATTCGTGCTGACGGGAACGCTTCCGACAATGACGCGCGACGAGGCGTCGGCAGTCATCAAGAGCCTCGGCGGAAAGACCTCCTCCTCCGTTTCGGCAAAGACTGATTATCTGCTCGCCGGAGATAAGGCGGGAAGCAAACTGACAAAGGCGGAATCGCTCGGCATTTCGGTAATAGACGAGGCAGAATTCCGCAGGATGGCGGGGATCTGACCGATCGGAAATAACAAAAGTCAAACGATAAAGGAATAAATATATGCTTATAGACAAGGTTAAGGTATATGTAAAGGCAGGAGACGGCGGCAACGGCGCCGTTACCTTCCGACGCGAAAAATACGTCTCACACGGCGGACCGGACGGAGGCGACGGCGGACGCGGCGGCAACATCATTATCACGATAGACGAGGGGACAAATACCCTGCTCGACTACAAGAATCGCCGCAAGTTCATAGCGCAGAACGGAGAAAACGGCTCGGGCGCGAAGTTTCACGGCGGCAACGGTAAGGACACCGTGCTTCCCGTTCCTCCCGGAACCGTAATAAAGGACGCCGAGAGCGGACTGGTCATAAAAGATATGTCCGAGGACGGCGAGCCGTTCGTGCTCTGCCGAGGAGGCAAGGGCGGCTGGGGCAATCGCCATTTTGCAACGCCCACACGCCGCACGCCGCGCTTTGCGAAAAGCGGACTCAAGGGTGAGGAGCGCGAGGTCATATTCGAGCTTAAAATGATAGCCGATGTCGGACTTATCGGTTTTCCGAGCGTCGGAAAATCCTCTATCCTCTCGGTCATCTCGGCGGCAAGACCAAAGATAGCCGAATACCATTTCACCACCCTCTCGCCGAATCTCGGCGTTGTGCGGCTGCGCGACGGCAGAGGCTTTGTCGCCGCAGACATTCCCGGGCTTATCGAGGGAGCGAGCGAGGGCGCGGGACTCGGACACGCATTTCTGCGTCATATCGAGCGCTGCCGCATGCTTCTGCACGTAGTCGATGTTTCCGGAATGACCGGGCGCGACCCCGTTGAGGACATCATCACCATCAACCGCGAGCTCGAACGGTTCAGTGAGGCGCTTGCATCGCTGCCGCAGCTGCTCATTGCAAACAAATGCGACGCGATCTCCGACCCGGATGCACTCGCACGCGTGGAAAAATACGCATCGGAGCACGGGCTCGAGCTCATAAAGATATCCGCTGCCACCCGTCAGGGCATAGACGGAATGCTCTCGACCGTCGCCGACCGTCTGCGCACGCTGCCGCCGGTAGTCGTATATGAGCCGGAATATGTATGCCGTCCCGAGAGTGAGCTTATCGACCGCGACAACCATGAGGTCGAGATACACCGCGAGGGCTCGACCTATGTTGTCGAGGCAGACTGGCTCTGGAATCTCGTCGGCTCGGTCAACTTTGAGAATCGCGATTCGCTGCGCTATTTTCAGCGCGTGCTGCGCACGAGCGGCGTGATCGACCGTCTCGAGGAGGCGGGCTGCGGCGACGGTGATTCGGTCGCAATATACGACTTTGAATTCGACTTTGTCAAGTAAAGCAGGCATAAAGGCAAAAAATGCCGAAACTTAGCCTTGACAAGCAGCCGATGCAATGCTATCATATTATTTATATGACATATATCCGTACCGATGCGTTCGCTGCATCGGTCGGACAAGGACGCAAAGAAAACACAAGGAATAGGACAATACAAAAATGATACAGAAACCATACGGTACGAATGACATTCTTCCCGGTCACACCGAAAAATGGCAGTACATTGAGTCGGTCGCGCGCGAGACGGCTGCTCTTTACGGCTTCGGCGAGATACGCTTTCCTACCATCGAGTATACCGAGCTGTTTCAGCGCGGCGTAGGCGACACCACCGACGTTGTTCAGAAGGAGATGTACACCTTTGACGACCGAGAGGAGGGGCGCAGCATATCGCTTCGTCCCGAGGGCACTGCATCGGTTGCGCGCTCGGTCATCGAAAACGGTCTCTACGGCGGCACAATGCCGCTGCGGCTCTACTACATAATCAACTGCTTCCGCCACGAGAAGCCGCAGGCGGGCAGATACCGCGAGTTTTATCAGTTCGGAGTAGAGCTGTTCGGAGCGACCTCCGCAGCCGCGGACGCGCAGATAATCGCACTCGGTGCGGCATTTCTCCGCCGCCTCGGTCTGCCGTTTATTCTCCGACTCAACAGCATCGGCTGCAAGAAGTGCCGCGCAGACTATCAGCGAGCGCTCGTAGAGTATTTCTCGGCTCACCGCGACAAGCTCTGCGACAGCTGCAAGACAAGGCTCGAGCGCAACCCGCTCCGTCTGCTCGACTGCAAGTCCGAGATATGCTCCGAGATAGCAAAGGACGCGCCTAAGACCACCGATTACCTATGCGATGACTGCGCGCAGCACTACAACGAGCTGCTTGCAACGCTCGACGGTATGGGTATCGAGTATGTCTCGGATCCGAAGATCGTACGCGGCCTCGACTACTATTCGAGAACGGTATTTGAGTATCAGTTCACCGGTATCGGCGCGCAGAACGCGCTCGGCGGCGGCGGACGCTATGACGGGCTTATCGAGTCGGTCGGCGGTCCCTCGCTCTCCGGCATCGGCTTTGCAATGGGCATCAACCGCCTCATTCTCGCCATGGAGCAGACCGGTGCGTCTTATCCCGAGCAGCCTAAGCCTACGCTCTATATCGCGGCACTCGGTGCGCCCGCAATGCGCCGCGCCGCAGTTCTCGCACAGCAGCTGCGCGAGCAGGGTGTCCGCGCCGAATCCGACATAGTCGGACGCTCGCTCAAGGCGCAGATGAAGTATGCGGGAAAATCGGGCTTTCGTTACACACTGATGATAGGCGACAGCGAACTCGAGACCGGCAGAGCATTCCTCCGCAATATGGAACAGAGCGAGCAGACCGAGATCGAGATCGACCGCGTAGCCGATTATCTCATCTGATCACGGCGCAGAGCACCGTCGGTGCGGCAATATAATGCTGCGCTATCCATTCTCAATAAAGTAATAACAGCGGCGGCGCGCGGTATCTGCACAGCTGCCGCCCGAAAGGATAATATACAACAGCATGGAAAGAGAATTTCTGTCCGAAAAGGACAAAAGGACAAAATACTGCGGAGAGTTTACCTCCGCCGACATCGGCAAGCGCGTCTGCGCCATGGGCTGGGTTCAGCGTCAGAGAGACCTCGGCAGTCTGATATTCATCGACCTGCGCGACCGCACCGGTATCGTTCAGCTCGCCTTTGACGACAAGACCGAGCGCAGCATCTTCGATATGGCATTCGCGCTCCGCAGCGAGTATGTTGTCGTTGCGTGGGGAACGGTTCGTCCGCGCGGCGAGGGTGCGGTCAATCACAATATTCCGACAGGCGAGATAGAGATATTCGTAGATGAGCTGAAGCTGCTCTCAGAGGCGCAGACCCCGCCATTTGAAATAGTTGAAAACAGCGACGTTCGCCCCGAGGTACGCCTTAAATATCGTTATCTCGACATGCGCCGTCCCGACCTCAACGCACGCATCATCGCGCGCGGCAAGATAGCAAAGCTCGCACGAGACTATTACTACGACAACGGCTTTATCGAGATCGAGACCCCCGACCTCATCGCTCCGACACCCGAGGGAGCACGCGACTACCTCGTGCCGAGCCGCGTTCATCACGGTCACTTCTATGCCCTGCCGCAGTCTCCGCAGCTCTACAAACAGCTGCTGATGCTCTCCGGCTTTGATCGTTATATGCAGATAGCCCGCTGCTTCCGCGACGAGGATCTGCGCGCAGACCGTCAGCCCGAGTTTACACAGATAGATGTCGAGATGTCGTTCTGCCGTCAGGACGATGTTATCGAGGTGACCGAGGGCTTCCTCGCATATCTCTTCCGCGAATTTCTCGGTCGCGAGCTTTCTACTCCCCTGCTCCGTCTGACCTACGACGAAGCTATGAACCGCTTCGGCTCGGACAAGCCGGATATGCGCTTCGGAATGGAGCTGTGTGACCTCTCCGACCTTGCCGCAGGCTGCGGCTTTAAGGTGTTTGCCGGTGCCGTTGAAGCTGGCGGCTCCGTTCGCGGCATAAATGTCAAGGGCGGCGCACGCTTCTCCCGCAAGGAGATTGATTCGCTCACCGAATATGCAAAGACCTACCGAGCAAAGGGCGTTGCATGGCTGAAAAAGAACGGCGAGGATATCTCGTCCTCCTATGCAAAATTCCTCACCGCCGAGGAAAATGCGGCAATAAACGACCGTCTCGGTCTCGAGGACGGCGACCTGCTGCTCATCGTTGCTGATAAGAATAGTGTTGTATTTGACTCGCTCGGGGCGCTCCGCTGCGAGTGCGCCCGCCGACTCGACCTCATCAAGCCCGGCGACTACAAGCTGCTGTGGGTCACCGACTTCCCGCTGCTCGAATACAGCGAGGAGGACGGCAGATACTATGCAAAGCACCATCCCTTTACCATGCCGAACGAGGACGACCTCGAGTTGCTGCGCGAGGGCAAGGATCTCGACAAGGTCCGCTCCATTGCATATGATATAGTGATAAACGGCACCGAGGCAGGCGGCGGCTCCGTCCGTATCCACCGCCCCGATGTTCAGAAGCTGATATTCCGCACGCTCGGTATGAGCGACGAGGAGGCACAGTCCAAATTCGGATTCCTGCTTGACGCTTACAAGTACGGTGCTCCGCCGCATGCCGGAATGGCATTCGGTCTCGACCGCCTTGTAGCACTCATGCTCGGCATCGAGGATATCCGCGACGTTATCGCGTTCCCGAAGGTCCAGAACGCCTCCGAGCTTATGACCAAGTGCCCGACCCTCGGCGACCCCAAGGCGCTCGAGGAGCTCGGAATTGCCGTCGTAGACACAGAGGACGAGACGGGAGAATAAAATAATATCACCGCGTGTCCCCGCACCGTCGGTACGAAAGCAACGACCGAAGGGTGGGCGACATGCGGTGCCGCATTCAGCTTACCTAAAGGAAAACCGAAAGGAAAAATCAAATGGCTACTTTTTCAAGAACATTTGACGAGCGACGCACGATAGAGCGGCTGACTAAGCTCTACGGTCTCGGACCCAAGGTGCTCCGCTGCTCAAAAATAATCAACGGACACATAAACGACACATACAATGTAACCGTTCTCGGCGCGGACGGAAAGTCACATTCTTATATCTATCAGCGCGTCAACTCCTCCGTATTCTCCGAGCCTGCGCTCATCATGCAGAATCTCGCGGTAATACGTGAGTGGCTCGAATCGCATCAGAGCGACAGCGCATGCCATGTGCTTACATTCCTCAAGACGCGTATCGGTACAAATTTCGTCACCTCGCCGAGCGGCGGCTTTTGGCGCGTGAGCGAATTTGTCGAGCATTCGATCGTTTTCGACATGATAGAGGATGAACGAGTAATGGAGAAAACCGGGCAGGCATTCGGTGAATTTCAGCTCCAGCTGGCGGGAATTCCGATGGACAATATAGTTGAGACCATTCCCGATTTTCACAACACGCCGAAGCGTATTCAGGCCCTGCTCGACGCTGCAGCGGCAGATACCGAGGGCAGAGCGGCGGAATGCGAAAAGGACATTATCTTCTTCGAGGATAACCGCGAGCACTTCTCAACGCTTCAGCGCCTGCGCGATGACGGTATTATCCCCGTCCGTATAACTCACAACGACACAAAGTGCAATAACATCCTCTTCGATCGCGACACATTCGACCCCGTTATGATAATCGACCTCGATACCATCATGCCCGGTCTCGCCGCATACGACTACGGCGATGCTATACGCTGTGCAGCTAACTTTGCACCCGAGGATGAGCCGGATCTGCGCAAGGTCGGCCTTAACCTGAAATATTTCGAGGCATTCACGCGCGGCTTTGTCGGCGCATGCAAGGAAGTCATGACCGATGAAGAGGAGAAGAACCTCGCACTCGGCGCGCCTACACTCGCATTCGAGCTCGGCGCTCGCTTCCTTACCGACTATCTCAGCGGTGATACCTACTTTAAGCCAGAGCACCCGCATCATAACCTTGAGCGCGCCCGTTGTCAGATACGTCTGTGTCAGGATATGATGAAGAGATACGACCTTATGTGCCGCACGGTCGATAAATATTATTGCTGAGCGGATATTAAAATCATCCGGAACGAAATCGAACGCTCCGAACGATTTTATCTATCCCTCTTATCGGGAAATGATCAAAAGCGCAGCCGAAATATCTCGGTCAAGCCAAAGCTGTCTGAGACAGATCCATTATAGGATATATAGCAGGTCTGTCGGAAAACAAGTGTTTTCCGACAGACCTATTATTTTAATAAAGAGCAATACAGCGGCCTCATACCACAGAATGTAACTATGGTACAGCTACACGCTCATCTGTGCGGGTGTATCAAAGCGGGTCTCTATCAGCTTTCCGCTCTCCGGCGGAGAATAGACCCATGAATCTATGTGAGCGACCGAATCGGGAATGAAGTAGCTTATTCGTTTATCGGGTACTGTTATCCCCATACTGTCTATAAGCACGAGCTTGACCTTCATTCGCTCGGGGATAATGCTCTTTATGTAAACAGCCGCCGTGTCGCCTACCGACGTACCCGGTCGGTACTCGCACAGACCGGCAAGGTTCGGTGTAAGCTCGACGAATATTCCGTAGTCCTCTATACTGCGCACCGTCCCGCTGACCGTCTGTCCGGCAGAAAAACGCGCGGCATTCTCCGCCCACGTTCCGAGCAGCTCCTTGTGCGAGACATACATCCGCGTAACAAACCCATCAGCGTCCCTCTCGATACTGCGAACGACAGTCCTCAGATTCATACCGGTATAAAAGCGATCGGCGGGATGAGATATCCGCGAGACGGAAATACAGTCGATCGAGAGCAGCGAAACTATACCGCAGCCCACATCTACAAAAGCTCCGAAATGCTCGAGATGCGTTACGGTCGCGGGAATTATATCACCCTCGATGAGTGAAGAGAGATAGCAGCGAACGCATTCCGCCTGAGCGGCGCGCCGCGACAAAACGGCATAGCTTTCCCCTGCACTGTTGCGCTCTATCGAGATAACACGAAAACAAACCGGCTTTCCCACGCGCGTTATTACCGCAATATCTCTCGCCTCGCCTCCGCCCGGCTGATAGACCGCCTCGCCGCGCGGAATTATTCCGCGCATGCAGCCGAGATCGACGGTAAGCGCCATTTCTCCGTCACATAGCACCGCCATTCCCTCGAGTATTTTTCCGCTCGCCGCCGCGCGCTCAAGCATCGCCTGAGATGCAAGTGCCTCGCGGTTTTCGGCAGTGCCGTAAAGGCTCCCCTCCGGCAGATATCTGTTGACTGTCATATATTTCTTCGACCTCCGTATACTTTTTCATGCCGCTGTTCGGCTTCCAATCAACTAATATGCGGCGGAGGATAAAAATATGAGCACTGCTCGCGATGTCTTAAAGCACGTCTATGCCTTGGCTGAGAGCAAACGGAGCTGCAAGAGGAAATACAGATGATCAGCAGCGCATTGAAACAATAATAAGCATGGCGTTGCGCAGAATGAGCCGACAAAAAGCAAAATTTAAAAAATTAAAAAGGGTAATAAAATACAGCAAAGCAGAAAACGCCGCAGGATATCCAATATATCCCGCGGCGGCTTTTCTATTTACAGTATCAGTCGTTAAAGAGATCGTTTATCATGCGAATGGAGACCTCTGTGAGAATCTCGCCGCCGGCACTCGTAACGAAGCAGTTCGAGACCTGAGTCGAGTAGCTGCCGGAGGCCTCTGCGATAGGAGTGGGCAGATATGCTCCGCAGCCGTCTGTCAGCTCGGCGGTAAAGGTGTACTCCGCCTTTGCGCGTGCACGCATGCGCAGACCGTACTCAATGTACAGCTCAAAGGGATTTGTAATAAATGCGCATTCACCGATACGCAGCGCATGAACGCGTGTATCATATATAGTGCACTTCTGCTGGCGCTTATAGCGGTTGATAACGCCGGCATGCCAGCTCGAGTCCATTCTCGTGCCCGCATCGGACGCGCGCAAAGCCTCTATCGTACCTCCTGCACGTTTGAGTATTTCATCAAATTTCTTCTGTGCCTCGCGGTATTCTTCACCGGAGACGGTGCGCAGCGGAAGCTGAAGAACATCGGTAGAGTGACGCACCACCGCCTCATGAACGATGCTCTCACGCGCATGGTCGTAATGCTCAGCAAAGCACATAAGCAGCCGTCTGCCGAGCTCGTTAGCGCCGGGTATCTCGTGCATATCCGGCTCTCCGCGGTTGCGGCGAACAAGATCGCGCGGCGCGATATTGCCGGCAAAGCCGATTAGCGGAAGCACGAATATATCTCTGCCGATCATCGCCTCAAGCTGCATTCTGAAATATCCGACAAAATCCGCCGAATAGTACTCCTGCATCTCGAGCACCTGCGCGGGGCAGTGGAAGCTCATTATAATGCCGCTGATATCGTCCTTTTCATCAAAGACATACAGCATTTCAACACCGTTATCGTTGCAGCCCTCGAGCGTGTCAAAATTGTAGTCGTCGGTCCCGCCGTACATTGCGGAAACACCGTTGCGGTATGTAACGCGGCGAGGATGCCCTACGACGGCATGACCGAGCTCGGGAGATAAGCCGGCAGGCGCAAGCGTGTTGATAGCATCGACACAGGCGGAAGCGACAAGCGGAACAAAATACTTGACGCGATACTCGTCCGGAGACATAACGCCCTCCGGCAGCTCGATAATATCAAATGCCTCGCCCCATATCTCGTTCATTGCATTATTATAGATACCGGGTCCGGTATGCGTATGAATGGTGCTGATAATAAGGCGGTCACGCGAAAAGCCCGGAAACGCCTCGCAGATAAGCGCGGCAATATCGTCGACGACTCCGGAGAGTATCTCGACAAGGTCGACGGAGCACCACACTATCGGCTCACCGCCCTCATTGCAGACAGCGAACGCGGTCGCGTAGAGCGGATCGTTCGTGTGAGTCGGTATACGCATATGGAACTGTCCCTGAAGCGGTACGGGCGCGGGCGGGGTGATATTACGCTTGCCCCAACCGCAGAGAATTCTCTTGCTTTCTGTTTTTTCCATGATAATTAATCCTTTCGGCTGTATATCTGTCTCCGACCTTAGTCGTGAGCATTCATAGTATTCTGCGAGCGGGGAGGCTGAAAGCCGAACGCAGACTCACCGTTTGCACAGTATGCGCTTTGCATAAGCTGTCAAGGCGGCATGCGCCGAGCCTCTGCCGACGAAGTCAATACGGAGCGGACAAAAAAATTGTGCCCCCCTATATCTTGTTTATTTCACGGGAATAATCCGTGACGATCATGTATTTCGTATAAGAACGGCGTAAAAGAATCCGTCCGTGCGGAGGTAAGCGGGCAGATCGGGATCGGGAAAGACCGTATGCATCTGCTCGCAGGAGTAGCCGCTGTTCTGCGCCAAAAACGCCTCTACCTGCTCCTCGTTCTCGTGCCTATTAAGCGTGCAGGTCGAATACAGCAATCTGCCGCCGACCCTCGGATAGAGCGATGCCGCCGCAAGAATACGCGACTGCAGCTGCGGGAGCTCGCTGTCGGCAATGCGCTCGCCGACGCGAGCACGCATATCCGGCTTTTTTGCAAGCACTCCGAAGCCCGAGCACGGCACATCACAGATAACGCAGTCCGCCGCGCCGATACAGTCGGGATCGGGCTGCGACGAATCGCGTGCTGCGGCGGTGATTATCTCTATGCCGAGCCGCTCTGCACCCTCGCGTATCAGGCTCAGCTTCGACTCGTATAGGTCATATGACATGATCCTGCCCTCACCGTGCATGAGCGCGGCAGCGGCAAAGCTCTTGCCGCCGGGGGCGGAGCACATATCTATAACCGTATCGCCGCGCTTCGGCGCGAGCGCCTCGACAGCCATACCTGAGGCATCGTCCTGCACCGTGCACAAGCCCTCTCGAAATGCCGGAATAGATGCAGGAGAGCAAGGAGCGGTCAGACGTACACTGTGCGGCGAATACGGCGACGGCTCCGCCGAGATTCCGTCCTGCTCGAGCCGCTTCAGCAGTGCATCTCGATCGATCCTAATAAGGTTTGCACGCAGTGTCGGCGTCGGAGGCTCGTCCGTTCCGCGCAGGCAGCGCTCTGCCTGCTCTTCACCGTACTGCTCGCACCAAAGTGCCGCAAGCTCTGCGGGAACCGAGTATCTGACCGAGAGCCAGCCGTACGGGTCGGCACTGCGGTCAGGCAGCCTCAGCTCATCGCGGCGGCGGATAAACGAGCGCAGTACGGCATTTACAAACGGTGCGGCACTCGACGCACCGCGCCTCACGAGCTTAACGCTCTCGTTGCAGGCGGCGCTGTCGGGAACACCGTCCATGTAAATTATTTGATAAAGACCCATTCGCAGTGCCGTGAGCACGGTAGGGTCAAGGCGCGCAAGCGGCTTTTTTGAGAGCAGCGAGATATAGTAATCAAGGGTTATCCGACGCTCGGTCACACCGTACACAAGCGCGGTAAAAAAATCGCGGTCGCGGCTGTCGAGCCGTAATTCCCGAAGAGTTCTGTCAAGTGCTATATTCACATATCTCTCGTCCGTTTCACAGCGGAGCAGGAAGGAATGCGCAAGCGCACGAACATTTCGCGGCGCGTGCGAGCCGCTCCCTCCGGGCGGCAGGGTCGATGCCGGGTCTTTGCTCGCATTCCGAATACCCGGTCGCTTTGACGGTGCAGAGCGATTGCGTGAGTCATGCGAATGTAAACGCCCGGACGGTGCCGGACCTTTGCCGCCGACTCTCGGCTTTTTCTCGGTATTTTCGCTGCTCATTCGCCGTCTCCGGTCAGCACATCGCCGACGGTAATACCTCTGCCGTTTATAAAGTCCGAGGCGCGCATGCGCTTTTTTCCCTCCGGGACAAGCTCGGTTACCGCTATCGCACCGTCTCCGACGCGGATGTGTATCGCGCCGCCGTCAAGCGAAATGACCTCACCGACCTCGGCATTTGCGCCGGTATGCGGGGAGAGTCCCGCCGACACGAGTTTGAGCAGCCTTCCGCGGCATCTTACACGCGCAAGCGGCACGGGCGAAAGTCCCCGAATGATATCGACAAGCTGCCGCGCGGGCAGCGAAAGATCTATCCTAATATCATCTTTGCCGATCTTCTCGGCGTAGGTAATACCTTCCTCGGGCTGAGGCGTAGGCTTGAGCGTTCCGCTCTCGATACCGCGCAGCGTCGAAACAATAAGCTCGGCGCCGAGCTCTGCAAGGCGGTCATGAAGCGATTCAAAATTATCCGTATCGGTAATCGGAGTCTGCGCCGACTCAAGCATATCTCCGGTATCAAGCCCGGCGTCCATCTGCATGGTCGTAACGCCGCTAATGCGGTCTCCCGCCATTATACAGCGCTGTATCGGTGCGGCTCCGCGCCAGCGCGGGAGCAAAGAGGCATGAATATTGATACAGCCGTATCGCGGATACGAGAGGATATATTCGGGCAATAGCTTTCCGTACGCTGCAACGACGATAACATCAGGCTTCAGCTGTTCAAGGCACGGAGTAAACTGTCCCTCTCGCAGCCTCTCAGGCTGAAGGACCGGTACTCCGAGCTCCTGCGCAGCCACCTTGACCGGCGGAGGCAGCATGGTCATTCCCCTTCCCTTAGGCTTGTCCGGCTGCGTCACTGCACCGACTACTTCATATCCCGACTCGGCTATGCGGCTAAGCGCCGCAGCGGCAAAATCCGGTGTACCCATAAACAAAACTTTCACGTAAGATACCTCTCAGCCTTTGATTTGTTGCCCTGCGGGCGAAGAATTGCGATGTACTGCACTTTTATTCACGCTCGAGCTCGCGCATCTCCTCGGGAGTCAGCACGTGAACGGCATTATCGGTAAACAGCTTTCCGTCGAGATGGTCTATCTCGTGGCAGAAGCAGCGCGCGGTCAGACCGGTGCCGGAGATCGAAAAATACTCGCCCTTACGGTTCATTGCGCGGACGGTAACGGTCATCGGACGGTCGGTGATAGCCCATACACCGGGGACGGAGAGACAGCCCTCCATCTCCTGCTGATGCTCCTCGGAGGCTTTCAGAATAACCGGATTTATCATCTCGAGAACGCCTGCCTTATCATGCTCGACAAGTACGATTCTGCGTCGCACTCCTACCTGCGGTGCCGCAAGTCCTACACCCTCTGCCTTGGCAAGGGTCTCACGCATATCATCGAGGAGGGTAAGTATCCTCGGTGTTATCTCGGTGACCTCACGGCATACACCGCGCAGTACGGGGTCACCCTCCTTTACTATATTAAGCAGTGCCATATTAATAATTTCCTTTCCTCCCGGTTCACACGGTATCCGGGTCAATATCCACAGCTATGGTACAGCCGCCTATCCCCTTTTCGCCGCCGAAATTCAGTAATCGACGGAGAAGCTCGCGCGTGCGGCTGCCCTGCTTTATCTTGCACACTATTCTGTACCTAAACGTGCGGTTTACACGGTAGACCGCCGCCTCGAACGGACCGAAGCATATCAACGCCACATCACGATATTCGCCGCCTATCAGGTCGGTCAGCAATGTATACAGACCTGTGCTCGTCTCCATAACCGAGCGCTCGTCCTCTCCGGTCACCGATATCAGCGCAATATGGCAGAACGGGGGGAAGAGCATCGCTCGGCGGTAGGCTATCTCGCTCTTATAAAACGCATCGTAATCCTGACGCGAGGCATAGTCAATAACGGGATGATCGGGATTGCAGGTCTGAATGACCGCCCTGCCCTGCTGTCCCGCGCGTCCGGCTCTGCCGACGAGCTGCGTCATCATAGAAAATGCACGCTCGCTCGCTCTGAAGTCCTCAAGATACAGCGCGGTATCCGCAAGAATGACTCCGGACACGTCGACGGCAGGGAAATCGTGTCCCTTAGTGACCATCTGCGTACCGAGCAGAATATCGTACTCGTGCGCGCGAAAGCGCTCGAGCATATCGTAAAAAGAGTTCTTTGCAGAGGTGGTGTCCGCATCCATCCGAAGTATGCGCGCGGAAGGATAACGCGTTTTAAGCTCCTCCTCCACACGCTGAATGCCGAATCCGACACGAGTCATATGCTCGCTGCCGCATGATGGACATTTCTCGGGTATCCGCTCGCGGTGTCCGCAGAAATGACAGATAAGCTCATCTCCGGTGCGTCCGGCATGATAGGTCATAGAAACGCTGCAATTCGGACAGTGCACCGCCTCACGGCAGGATGGGCATATCATAAAATGATTGTACCCTCGCCTATTCATAAACAGAATGATCTGACGGTGTGCCTCGAGCGTCTGCCTTATACTCTCATCAAGCTCGCGACCGATTAGCACGCCGCAGCGCAGGTCGGCGGCAACGCCGGATACCGTGACCTGAGGCATCGGAGTGCCGCTGTAACGCTCATCCAGCCTGACAAGCTGATATCTGCCGCACTCCGCCTTATAAAAGCTCTCCACCGACGGAGTAGCCGACGCGAGCAGCATCATGGCACGGTGTCTGCCGCAGCGATATGCGGCAATATCCCGCGCATGGTATCTCGGTGAGGAGTCGGACTTGTAGGTATGCTCCTGCTCCTCGTCTATGACGATAAGACCGATATTGTCGAACGGTGCAAAGACAGCCGAGCGCGTTCCGATACATATCCGCGCCTCTCCCCGCTTTATACGGCGATATGCATCATATCGCTCGCCGTGCGACAGCATAGAATGAATGACCACCGTTCTGTCACCGTAAACACCGCTGAAATACGAAACCGTCTGCGGCGTGAGCGATATTTCCGGTACAAGCACGATCACCTGTCTGCCGTCGGCAAGCACACGGTCTATCATAGCCTTGATAACACGCGTCTTTCCGCTGCCGGTAACTCCGTACATAAGCGACGCGCATGCATTGCCGAGCGAATAACGCGCCTCAAGCTGATCGTATGCCCGCTGCTGAGCAGGTGAAAGCGCGCTGAGCGCGGGATCCGAGCTTTTATTCGGCTCGCCCGATGCTCCTATATCGTCGGTTCGTTCAACGCTGTCGACAGGTGCCGCGAGCGCATGCTCGGAGACGCATTTGTTATTATTCGAGCTTGTAATATCGGCAGCAGAGGACGGTAAAAACGAACGGTAGCTCTCGCGCTTTTCGAGCTGCGCAAGCCCCTTTTTTACAAGACGAAGGACCGCAGCACGGTCGCATTCAAGCTCTGCGCAGAGCCGCTCGAGCTTGATGCCCTCCGGCTCATCGCACAGCCGGCGCAGTATAGCCGCCATTACCGGTGCGCGACGCTCGAGCCGTGCAGCCTCCGACTCAGCCGTTTTCGACGCGATCGCAAGCCGAGCAGTCTCAACATAGCTCTTACCTATCCTCTTGACAACAATAGAAGAAGAGGCGCAGCCCCGCTCCTCGAGACTTGCAAGAGCCCGGCGCAGCGACTGCTCCGGGACCGACGATACACGCACAGTACCCGAGCGCGTTCCGGTCGCGGCAAGCAGCGAAAGCGCACGGCGCTCTGTCGGGGTCAGTGAAACCCGATTATCCGACGTGCTGTCAGAAGCGCCGAGCGGTATACCGCTCGGTACACCGTAGGCGTCGGCATGTGATAATGCATCAGCTTCGCAGGCTGAATCCGAATCGCTCGTTTCCGAGCCGGGCAGGACATTGGTCTCACCGTAGATGAGCGCCCTGCCGCGCTCGGTCAGAATATATTCTCTGTCCGCACGACCGAGCATAAATGCCGGTATTATCGCATACACCGCCTCGCCTATCGAGCAGAAAAGATGCTCCTGCATGTAAAGCACCAGCCCGAGAAGATCCTCCGGCAGATGAAGCTCCGTACCCAGCAGGTCGCACAGCTCCTTATATCTCGGCATGCCGCCTCCCTCACGAGGCGACGGTACGTCGGACACGCTCATTACGAGTGCGGTGCACGGACGATTCCCCTGCCCGAACGGAACGGTAACAAAATCGCCTCGTCGGAGAACCCCTCTCAGCTCCGTAGGTACCTTATAGTCAAAAAGCCGAGCGGCGCGGTACGGCAGATCAAGGGGGCAGACCTGCGCATAAAGCACGTCTCTGCCGCCCGCCGCACCGACATTTCCGTCGGCAGTCGGATATTCGTTTACAGACGTGACCTCACGCCCCGAGCTCATTTATCCTCTTTAGGGACGGTCGAATCAATTATCTTATACTCGCCGTCCGAGAGACGCTTTATGGCGCACTTTACCGCCTTTTCGTCACGGATCTCACGGTTTATCATCGAAGCAATGCTCTTATCGGTCTCCTTGGACGCGATAGCACGCTCCGCATTTTCACGCGAACGACAGTACTCGTCGGTAACGAGACGCGCACACTTTGCCGTGGCGGTGACTACTACATAACGGTTATACTTTCCTCCGCACAATTCGTCTGCTGTTGGATGTAACATTTTTATACCATGCCTTTCAATAATATATTCTTTCATCTGCCGCCGACTGCCGTACATCGTCGGTCGGCTCAGCCCGCATTACCCGTCTCAGCGGTCGAAATAATGCTCGATAAGCTCCTCTATACCGCTCTGATCCGGAATGAAGCCGTTCATCACGCCTATCATCTCATTCGCCGCGCGCTCGGTAGCGCCGTGCTCGTTGACGATGATACAGTCATATTCTTTCCATCTTGCAAGCTCGTCGCGGGTTATCCGCATACGATCGTCGACCGATGCCTTGGAATTCGTACCCCTGCCCTCGAGCCGTCTGCGCTGCTCGGAGGCGCACGGCGGAATTATAAATACACGCCGTACCGACGGATATATCTTAGCTATATTCTCCGCGCCGTGAACATCTACATCGAGAATCAGCCTGATATCGTTTTTGACAGCGTTTTCGATTTCGTATTTCGGTGTTCCGTAACCGTTTCCGCTGTAATAATTATACTCGGCGAGCTCGCCCGCTCCGACCATTTCGTCGAAGCGCTTTCGCGTTATAAAGTAATAATCGCGCCCGTCGATCTCGCCCTTTCGCGGTGAGCGCGTAGTTACCGAGACAGCCTTTCTGCACCCGATCTTTCCGATCAGCAGCTCGATGATGGTGCCCTTGCCACTGCCGGAGGGCCCCGATATTACAAAAATGAGGTCGCTCGGATTACCCATGCCTCTGACCATAGCTTTCGTCGTCCGAAAGCTTCCTTTCATCTGGTATTGCTATCGGCTCGCAGCCGTGCCGTTCTGTCCCGACCTATCCGGACGAGCACGGCTCTATGTGCCGACAAATTAAAAGTTATATCAAATCAAATCTTCCGATACAGATGCCGCCGTTATATATTTACGTATCTATCCGACGGCGATCAACACCGCTCCGAGGCTGCGACAGAACACCGCGGTAAGCACCTTAGACGGTCTGTACCGACACTCCGGCTGCCCTTAAAGCTCCTCCGGGTCTGCGTCGTCAGGCTCTGTGTCGTTAAGTCTGCCCGCGATCGTTTCGGGCTGAACGGCGGACAGGATAACATGCTCACTGTCGGTAACTATTACCGAGCGGGTCCGTCTGCCGCAGGTAACGTCTATCGCCCTGCCGGTATCCTTGGCATCCTGCACCATTCGTTTTATCGGCGATGAATCGGGGCTGACGAGCGTCACCACTCTATGAGCGGCAACCATGTTTCCGAAGCCTATATTGATAAATCTCATAAACTAACCTCTGTCGGTCGTGGGTGGAATTCTTATTCGAGGTTCTGAACCTGCTCTCTTATGCGCTCAAGCTCGCTCTTCATCTCGACTACGGTATCGGTCATATGAACATCCGACACCTTGCTCCCGATAGTATTTATTTCACGGCCGATCTCCTGAACGAGAAAGTCGAGCCGTCTGCCGACAGCATCATTCGATGAGAGCGCAGTGCCGAAAGCGTCGAGATGGCTGTGCAGCCGGACTGTTTCCTCATCGACCGCCACCTTGTCCGCAAAGATCGCGCACTCGGTGATTATCCTCGCCTCGTCCGGAGCGCCTGCTCCGCGACCCTCAAGCACAGCACGCAGCTTAGCCTCGAGGCGGGCACGATATGCCTCGTTCATTCTCGGCTCCTCGCGCTCTATCTCGCCGACAAGCGCGCCGAGATGCTCGAGCTTTTTGCAGAGGTCGCGGCAGATATTTTCGCCCTCAGCTATACGCATGGCAATAAAGGTATCGACCGCGCGTGATATAACGCTCATTATATCCTCGGTATCCTGCTCGGTTGCTCCGCTCTCGGTCTCGGTGAAGATATCACGGTTCGCGGCGACCGTCATCACGCTGATATCGTCACGCAGCCCGTACTCATCGCGCATCTGCCGAAGCAGTTCTATATATCTTCGCAGATATTCTCCGTCGAGCGCAAGCTCGGTCTCGCCGCCGTCGATCCGTATTACCGAAACGAAAACATCCACCTTGCCGCGAACGACTCCGCGAGACTGAAGATACGGTTTTATCCGCTCCTCGACAGCGCCGTATGCTCTCGGCACACGGGAATTGCAGTCAAGAAAACGGTTGTTTACGCTTTTCAGCTCGACCGTTATACTCTTTCCTCCGACAATGTCGCTGCATCTGCCGAAGGCGGTCATACTCCTTGCCATGCCTGCCTCCTCTGCCTTGCTTTCGGAAAAAGATAACACTACGTCATCATACATTCCTATCATGTATAGTGTACACCATTTATCTGCGTTTGTCAAGGCGGAATTGTCTCCGCAGAACAGCTTTTTTGCGCCGCTGACGTGACAATGAAAAGCCCTCCGAATCGAGCCGCTCTATTCGTATTTAACTTCATCAGCCGCGTTTGTCGTCTGCGCTGCCGTCCTCCCTACCGTCAGCCGATGTCCGACGCACCGTGAGGTCGCCCGCATCAATATCACCGTCGGTCACGGCGCGCGGAAGCCGCCATCTGAACCGAGCCGCAAGGAACCTGAGCAGAACGATCACGGCGGCGCCGAGCAGCATCGCCGGAACAGCCCCTATCGTGTCCCACAGCGCAGCGGTAACGACCGCGCCGATTATCGAGGCTGAGCAGTAAAAATACTTTCTGAAAACAAACGGAATGTCTCCGCTCATTATATCACGCATGACCCCGCCGCCGACTCCGGTAACAACGCCGACAAAAGCCGATATGAACATGCCGCTGCCGAGCTGCTTTGCAGCTCCGATACCGACCGAGGTAAACACGCCAAGTCCTATTGAATCCATTACGAGAAGCACAGCGTCAAAGAGCACACGGTTTCGGCGAAGCGCCGAGCGAATGCGCGAGAAGAAGATAACTATCGCCGAGCAGACAGCGATTATCAGATACAGCGGATGCTGCAGTGCCTGCGGCGGAGTACTGCCGAGCAGCAGGTCGCGCATTATTCCGCCGCCGACCGCCGTCGTTGCGCCGAGTATCGCCACACCGAGAATATCCATTCGCTTTTCTATGCCGACGAGTGCTCCGGATATAGCAAATGCTATCGTTCCGATAATTTCGAGTATAAGTGTGACCGTATCGGTCATTCTACCGCCTCCGTTTTCCGTTAAAATCAGATCGTGTCCGCGCCGGTATGCGAGCTGTGCGCAGGAGAATAAAATATGTAATTATACTACAATTATAAACATGTTCGCGTATTTTTTCAACCGGCTAATTAAAAAACTGCAAGATTCCTCTAATATACTGTCTTATGAAATTATTTTTTTAAAAAACGCTTGACAGAGTGAGTAAAAAATGATATACTCTGTAAAGCGTTTTGCTTTACACCTGATCATAGAGGATGTGAGCGAGATAAATAATAATAGTGGTAATAAGAACGATAGCATAGCCTCGGCGGGAATACTGCCGCAGGGCGACATTCCGGACAGCGCGCGGCTCGGCTATCTGCTTGATTTTTACGGTCAGCTGCTGACCGACAGACAGCGCGAGATCGCCGACCTATACTGGAGCGACGATCTGTCGCTCGGAGAGACGGCGGAGATAACCGGTCTGTCTCGGCAGGGTGTCCGCGCCTCGCTCGAAAAGACAAGGTCGATACTGAACGGCTATGAGGAAAAGCTCGGACTCGCGCACCGCTTCTCGCGTGCGCAGGAGCTGACCGAGCAGATGCAGCGGGAGCTGTCCGTGGATAAACCGAGCACAGAGCGGCTGAAAGAGCTGTGCGGACTGCTCGGAGAACTGTATAAATAGCATGTTACCGCCGCACGGCAGGCAAAGCCGAGCGAAGAGTGATTTCGGTCGATCGGTCGAAATGAAGCGCCGCAGACAAACGAAAAACACCGACGAAGGGAGATATACTTTTTTATGTTCGACAGTCTTGTAGACAAGATGAACGCTGCATTTAAAAAATTTCGCAGCAAGGGTAAGCTCACCGAGGCGGATGTGCGCGAGGGTATGCGCGAGATAAAGCTCGCACTGCTCGAGGCGGATGTTAACTTTAAGGTCGTGCGCGACTTTATCAAGCGCGTGACCGAGCGCGCTGTCGGTGCGGATGTGCTCGAGAGCCTGATGCCGGGTCAGCAGATAATAAAGATAGTAAACGAAGAGCTCACCGAGACAATGGGCGGAGCGCAATCGAAGCTGACAATAGCCTCGAAGCCTCCGACAGTCGTTATGATGACCGGTCTGCAGGGCGCAGGAAAGACCACTCACGCAGCAAAGCTCGCCGGTTTGTACAAGAAGCAGGGTAAGCGCCCTCTGCTCGTCGCCTGCGACGTTTACCGTCCCGCCGCTGTCAAGCAGCTGCAGGTGGTAGGCGCTCAGCTCGATATTCCCGTTTTCGCCATCGAGGGTGAGCGCGATGCCGTAAAGATAGCGCGCGAGGGTGTGGAGCACGCGATAAAGCACGGAAACGACATGGTCTTTATCGACACGGCAGGCAGACTGCACATCGACGAGGACATGATGCACGAGCTCGAGGAGATAAAGGCGGCGGTAAATCCCACCGAAATACTTCTCGTTGTCGATGCCATGCTCGGTCAGGATGCGGTCAATGTTGCACAGTCCTTTAACGATCTGCTCGACATCACCGGCGTTATTCTGACAAAGCTCGACGGAGATACAAGAGGCGGTGCGGCACTGAGTGTACGCTACGTTACCGGAAAACCGATAAAATTCGTCGGAACGGGCGAAAAGCTCGACACGATCGAGCCGTTCTACCCCGACCGTATGGCAAGCCGTATCCTCGGCATGGGCGATATGCTCTCGCTTATCGAAAAGGCGCAGCAGTCGTATGACCAAAAGAAGGCTGCGGAGCTTGAAGAAAAGATCAGGCGCTCGCGCTTTACACTGAACGATTATCTCGAGCAGTTCGGTCAGATAAAGAACATGGGCAGCATGGAGCAGATACTCGGAATGCTTCCCGGCGCAGGCGCAAAAATGAAGGACATCAAGGTAGATGAAAAGGCAATCGGCAGGACCGAGGCCATCATCCGCTCGATGACCCCAAAGGAGCGCGAAAAGCCGGAGATAATCAATCCGTCGCGCAAGCGCAGAATAGCCGCAGGCAGCGGCACCTCGGTAGAAGAGGTAAATCGGCTGCTAAAGCAGTTCGATCAGACAAACAAGCTCATGAAGCAGCTCACCGGCGGCGGAAACAGCCGTATGATGAAGAGATTACTCGGTAAAAAGGGCAAAATGCCTTTTTAAATAAATTTATCCTAACATAAGAATTTTCGGAGGAAAAGAAAAATGGTAAAGATCAGACTCAGAAGAATGGGATCCAAGAAGAACGCTTTTTACAGAGTAGTTGTCGCTGACTCGAGAAGCCCTCGCGACGGCCGCTTTATCGAGGAGCTCGGCTACTACAACCCCCTCACCGATCCCGCAACCATCAAGATCAACGAGGAGCAGGCTAAGAAGTGGATCGCTGACGGCGCTCAGCCTACCGAGACCGTAAGATCCATCTTCAAGAAGAGCGGTATCATCGACTGATATCGGCAAGAGCGGTCACAAGATTTACTCCGACCGACGCGGCAGGCATATAATTATGCCGCCGTTTTATTCCAGAGAAAGGGAGCTTTTGCCGACGCAAAAGCAGTGGTTAACACAATGGCAGCAGATCTGAAAAAGACTCTCACGGATATTGCACGCGGAATCGTTGACGATCCCGACGGCGTAACCGTCACGGAAACCGTGGACGGAGATAATGTTTGCCTCGAGCTTTCGGTATCCGAGGGCGACGTCGGCAAGGTCATAGGTCGTCACGGACGCATAGCCAAGGCTATCCGACTGTTGATGAAGGCTACGGCAGGACTTGACGGGAGACATGTCTCGGTAGAGATAAAGTAATTCCCCGCTCTGCCTAAACCGGCCACGTACAGAAACAGACAAAAGACCTAAGCTGCGTACGGCACACCGCCGACGCGCTCGGGTCTTTTTTTTTTGCGATTCGTGCTTTTGAGTCTTTTATTTCTTATTCGTACTTTCGACCATCTTAAAGATTTAGTGTTTTGTCCCGCGCTCTGCTTGCCGATTCGATTTCAACTGTTTTTGTTTTTATCCGACCGAGATCGTTTTAACAGCGTTACATTTTTTATATCATAACAAGGCAATTCGATTCTTATCAGTTATAAGCCGTTCTTATCTGTTTGTCTGTAATCTCAACGCCGCATTATTAAACTTCAACAGCAGTGAAACGGGCATCGCGCAGCTATAATTGCACGATGCCCGTTTTTTATTTATGCTGTTCTGTTATTTCCGAAGTGCGGCGCGCGTCATGCCGGTACGGCTGTTTTCCGAAAAATGCCGAAACGAATCATGCAGTCTATCGGCAATGCCCGCAAAAATCTAACGATCATCAGAAGCGCTTGCAGAAAACGCAACGGCAGCTCGAGAACGATTTATTTCACCAATGCGGCTTTTAGACGCTCGGCGATCGGATTTTCAAGACGCAGGTCGACATTGCATACAACATAGCGTATGCCGTCGCGTATAAGCTCGCCGGCTATCATGACCTTATGCCAGTTGCCGTCCGAGTCGGTATTGCCTCCGACAAGTATGGGAGCGAACGCGTCACACTCGAAGGTATGAGTAACTATCGGGGTTATCATATCCTCGGAGCTGTCGTAGAAATAACGGATATCCTCAGGCTCAAACTCGGCTACCGAGGGGTGTCCGGTCTTTCTTGATGCGAAATGCACCGGACTCATTCCGCACGCCTTGACATGTACGGTCTCGCCTGCGATAACGGTATCCTCTGTGAGCATGGTGATAAGACGGGTATTCTCCGACGGGGTGATCTCGACATGACGGAATACCTCAAGAGGAAGCTCGTTCCACGCGAGAGCCTTTCCGTCGCCGTCTATCAGAATACCGCGAAGTGTGTACTTGTCACGATCGGAGGTCTCGGGAGCAGGCATGACCGCACTTGCGGCATAGCCCGCACAGTTGGCAGCCATGTAAGCCTTCTGTTCGCCGGAATACGCAAGCTCGCCGGCACGGTAAAGCTCAAATCTTACGCGACAGTCGCCCGAAAGCTGGGTGTCGTTACAGATATGAGCCTCGATCGAGATATCCTCACCCTCATAATATGTAAAGCGATCGGTACGGAGCGAGAGCATTATAGGCGCAAGCGCATCACGATATGCGAAGAATGCCCTCTTAGGATGACGCTCGCAGTCCATGATGGTCTTCATCCATCCGCTCGGGAACGCATCGATAAACAGATGCAGTGCACCGCTTATCATACGATTGTCGCGGCGGAACGACTCGGTCATGGCGCGTACGCCGAGAGCCTGGAAACGCTGGCTCGCCTCTATCCAATCGCCCATGCTGTCCTGATCGTCGTAGAAGAAATAATGGAACGGTGCAGTCTGCGCACCGACGATATGCGCCGGATCGAACGGCTCGGTAAGCCACTCGGCAGGATAATATTTGCGCATAACGCTCTCCTGCTCGAGACCCTCTGTGCCGAACTCGCCGCAGCCGTAATACCAGCCGGGCTTGGTCGGCAGCCAATAGCCGCGCCAGAGCTGACCGATGTCGATACCGTGCCCGTTATACCACATGCAGTAGCAATGGTTATCCGGAAGCGAGGCACAGGGCGGATCGTAGTCGCCGTCGACATATTTTATAACGCAGTCGGGATGGCAGAGTTTGAGTGCGAGGTCGCACGCAGAGAAGAAGTCCTCCAGCTCGGGACGGGTAAGGTGGCGATGGGGCTTGCCGCCCGCACCGGGGGTAGGCTCGTTCATATAGGAAACAACGACATTGCAGGCGTGTCCGCGTATCATGCGCGCAAGCTCCTGAGCCTGACGCACACCCTCCGCAAACTTAAAGCGACGCATCTTGGCAAACAGCGGCAGGTCGGTCTGCGTCATAAGACCGAGGCGGTCACACCACTTATATATCTCATCCTGAACCGGACGCTGAGTAAGTCGCAGGAAGTTCATATTGCAGAGCTTGGCAAGGAGTATATCGTCGCGCAGCTGATCTATATCACCGCGCATAACATCCTGCTGTTCAAAGCCCATGGTATTTGCACCGCGCAGACGGATGGGTCTGCCGTTCAGTCGGAACATGCCGCGCAGCCCTGCCTCATCCGGCTCGGTATCCTCGGTAAAGCTGCGCATACCGAACTGCGCGCTCGCACGGTCGATGACGGCGCCGCCGTATATAAGCGCGACCTGTGCCTGATAGAGGTACGGAGTCTCCGGCTCCCAAAGGAGGAATTCGCCCATGGGGATGCGTACCTTATAGAGATTCTTACCGTGTTCGGCGGGAATAGGCGTTCCCCGACCGAAGCCGTCGGGACCCTGAGCGGCGGTAAAGGTATCGCCGAGGCCGCACATACGTACCGCAGTCGGCTGATAATACATATTCTCGACGACGGTCGCGCGGTGGTTCTGACCGTATACGGAGATATCGAGCTCTACCGGGAATTCGCCGTACTCGGAGCTCTGGACCTCGACCCACAGCTCCGCCTCGCTGCTGCCGATATCCGGACGAATCCAAAGATCGGAGATATGCAGCCGCTCGCGAACCTCGATACGGACATCAGAATACAGTCCCATGCCGGGCTGACAGTGATGCCAACCGACTGCGGGATCGTCCCAGCCGGGACCGGTAGCGGCATACATCTTCTCGCCCTCATAGGAAATGCCGTCCTGCCCCTTGCTGCCCATAAATACATGGTCGTTTTTAAGCTGAATACGAAGCTCATTAAGTCCCGCATTTACATAATCGGTTATCTCGAACTCAAAGGGTGAGAAAAATCCCTCGTGTATTCCGACACATACCCCGTTTACATAGACAGATGCGAGATAGTCCGCACCTCCGATGCAGATATACACCGCTTTTCCCTGCGTCTGCTCCGGGCGAAGTGCAAAGCGCGTATCATAAAGCTGCTCGTGACATCCGACCGGCGCTCCGTAATGCGGCAGTGTTATCTGCTTCGGATCGCTGTCCTCTTCATACAGTGTAAACTCGCCGAGCGGGATGATCTCCTTGCTCGAGCGGCACTCGGGTGCAAGATCCTCGGTAAAGGGAGCATAGCGCTCGCGCAGCTCGGCAAGTGCGGCACGGAGCTGCTCCTCGGTATGCATCTTTTCCGACACACCGTATGCCTCGCCTCCCGCCGTAAGCACGGCATTGTTCGGCTCGAACGGCACCGGCTCCGGGCGAGACAGCAGCTCCTGTCTGCCGCCGATGCCGGCAGCGGCAATGTTTGCAAAAATATCGTTCTTCATTCTGTTTTTTTCCTCCGTAGTAGGGTATGTGTATGGTCAGACAGGTCGCGGCAAGCCGCCGTCGGTTGACTTGATTTGATTCGGCCGGCATGGTCTACAAGGATAAGATCATGCGGTAAATGCGGTTGTTATAAAAGCTCCTTATCAGCTTTCGGGAGAACGGCGGATTCGACAAACGTATCCATTCGACAAACATATCCATTCGACAAACGTATCCATTACGCAAGCAGGTATGTATGATCCGTGAAAAATACGACCGCAATGTCTAAAGCTCAGTAGCGGGCGCGAAGCTCCACTACCTTTCCGAGTATCGAAATGCCTATCTGCTGCGCCTCAGCGCGCGTATATATCATAGGATCGTACTTCTGATTATCGGGAATGAGCATGATACCGCCGTCCAGCTTTCTTATCCGCTTGCAGGTAGCATCCTCGCCTCCAATCATTACAATGGCAACATCGCCGCTGTCGCAATCATCCTGACGGCGGACTATAACAGTATCGCCGCTGCGCATACGCGGCTCCATGCTGTCTCCGCGTATTCGCAGAGCAAAATACTCACCGCTCGCCGCCATCGCCTCATCTATCTCCTCGTAATCGTCAATATCGGTAATAGCCTCTATCGGTATGCCCGCAGCCACCTTTCCGTAGACCGGAATGCGGCGTGCGCGCACAACTGTCTCATCCTCCGTTGTAAAATACTCGGGTGCAACGGCAAAATAGCCGGCGATACGCGACAGCGAGGTCGCGCTCGGATGCGAACCGTTCTTCCAGTGAGTTGCCGTAGCATTGGAAAAGCCGAGACTCATGCAAACCGCACTCGGTGACACACGTTCCCTCGCGCAAAGGGATACAAATTTGTTCCAAAACATTGCGTTATTCCCTCCGATTTTTTAAGATTATTTCTTTTACTTTGTCGGGAACCTTCGGTTAGTGTCGTTTTTTATCAGCAATACTGAGATAATGTAGTTTATGCTCGACCGATTTATCCTCCAAAGTGATTTTTTCACATTGACAAGGTAGAAAATGTAGCCTATAATAGCATCATAAAGTGACAGAGGCGGAGCTGATGTCATTTGCGAATCAAGTATATCATCATAAACTATGTTTGTCAAGCAAATAATGATAAAAAGTCGACAGCGGCCGTGTCGTCTTTCTACATATTCGTCATGGTCAAACGAAATAACAGAAAATTCTCCATAATAAGACTGAAAGGAACATAATTATGCAGTTATATTATTCCGATCCGACATGTAAAAAAAGCCGCAAGGGCACCGCTCTCGGCGGCATGACACCCGCCGCAGCCGCACTCATCTGCGACGATTCCGATAAAAAGCGCACAAGCGACTACTGGATAGAGAAAATATGCCCCATATGCGGAAAGCGCTTCTATCCGCCGACAGACGAATGGGCATATCGGCGCGGAGATGAATATTTCTGCTCGTGGCACTGTCTGTGCGAGCATGACCGGAGACAAGAGGCAAGACTTCGCGCGGTTGGAGTACCTAAGGGAAGGCTGCCCGAGGCGCGCAAAACAGAACGGAATGCATCAGTCCGCCGTGATTATAAGCGCGGTATATCGGTAATAGAGCTGGCTCGCCGCCACAGTCTTTCCCGTACGCAGATATACCGCATCATCGGCACACACGGCGTCGCGGGCAACAGAATCTGATACAATGGTCATATATGAGAGCGGCTGCGTCGGCTGCGAGAGCTCTCTCGGCTGCGCGGGCACCTCCTGCAGCTGCCGCCGTATCCCGATACGGATATGCGACGGCTGCGGCACGCCGCTGCTCTCGGCATACGGCGGTCGCAGCCGCCTGAACGGGACACGGTTCGCGTCGATTCGAACTGATGGGGTCGTGCAGCAGTGCATGAATGAAGAATATGTATGTTTTGCAGAATATGAAGATTTTGAAGAATATGAAGAAAGGCGAGAAAGCAGCGCAGATAATGCGGTGTTTCCCGATAAGGTGACAAAAAGGAACAATGAATACATTTTCGGCGAAGAGCTTCGCCGCGAAAAAGGAGAGGAGCTGTGTGAGCGATGCCGTGCGGTAAGATGGCGGAAAAAGCGGTAACGACCGAGCGCATTGCCCGGATAAACAGGATCGCCGACCGTATAGTCGGTCAGCTCGACGAAGCGATAAATGCGCTCGATCCCACCGACACGCAAAAGCTGCGGCACGTCGTTTCCGCTCTAAAGGAAATTAAGGACCTGCAGTCCCTCTCGCTCGGCGACGAGGCGACAGAACGTGAGCTGAAGCTGAGAGAGCTTCGCAGCAAGGTCGAGTGCGCCGAATCGGAGGCATCTTCCGATCTCCGAGAGATAACGGTACATATTGACGGCGACGACGGCTATTCGGACTGATATGCCGCCATGAACAGAGAAACAAAAGACAGTGAACGTGGCGTGGCAAAGACCGTTTTTATCGAGGCGCCGAGCGAAAAGCAAAAGGAGTTTTTGCGCGCGTCGACAAAGCATGTCGGCTTCGGCGGTGCGCGAGGCGGCGGCAAAAGCTGGGCGGTACGTACAAAGGCTGCCCTGCTCGCCCTGCGGCATCCCGGAATACGCATTCTCATCGTCAGACGGACTTATCCGGAGTTGACGAACAACCACATCCGCATTCTTCGCGAGCGGCTCGCCGGCATTGCTGTCTATTCGGATAAGGAAAAGCGAATGACATTTCCCGGCGGCGGCAGCATTACCTTTTCCTACTGCGATACGGACGAGGATCTCGGACGCATGCAGGGCGTTGAATACGACGTCATCTTCATTGACGAGGCAACGCAGCTGACCGAATATCAGATGAAAGCCATCAGCGCATGTCTGCGCGGAACCGGCGATTATCCCCGCCGTATCTACTACACCTGCAATCCCGGCGGGCGCGGACACTCCTATATTAAGAGGATATTTATCGACAGACGCTATGTCGAGGGAGAGGATCCCGCCGATTACACATTTATCCGCTCGCTCGTCACCGACAATACCGCGCTGATGCAGGCTCAGCCCGACTACATCAAACAGCTGCAGGCATTGCCGTCAAAGCTGCGCGACGCATGGCTGTACGGCAGATGGGATACTGCGGAGGGACAATTCTTCGAGGAGCTGCGCGACGATCCCGAGCACTACGGCGACCGCCGACTGACGCATGTTATTTCGCCGTTCCGTCCGCCCGACGACTGGAAGCTCTATCGATCATTCGACTGGGGCTATAACAAGCCGTTTTCCTGCGGCTGGTGGGCGGTGGATCACGACGGAGTATTTTATCGTATCCTCGAGCTGTACGGCTGTACCGGCGAGCCGGATGTAGGCGTGAGATGGACTCCGGAACGGGTATTTTCCGAGATAGCAAGGATAGAGCGCGAGCACCCTTTTCTCAGCGGCAGACGCATTGCCGGAGTTGCCGATCCCGCAATATGGGACGCGGAGACAGGAGAGAGCATAGCCGAGGTAGCGGCGCGGCACGGCGTACATTTCGTCCCCGGTGATCACAAGCGCATTCCCGGCTGGATGCAGCTGCACTATCGGCTGGCATTTGACGAAGAAACCGAGCGACCGATGCTGTATGTTTTCTCAAACTGCCGCGCGTTTATCCGAACGCTGCCGCTGCTGCGTTATGACAGCACGAATCCGGAGGATCTCGACACCAAGGGCGAGGATCATGTGGCAGATGAGGTGAGATATTTCTGTATGTCGAGACCGATAAAGCCGCATATCCGCAGGCAGCCTGTCGGCATAGGCACGGCAGGATTGCTGCTCGATATAAAGCCCGGAGAGCTTGCCCCCGCGCCCTCTCCCGCAGAGCGGGAAAAAATACAGATAATACGCGGCGAGGAATAGGCTGCATACGGCGATACGGCGTTACACAGCACCGCGATACGACCTAATATACAACATCTGTACAAACAAAGTATATAAGAAAGGAACGAAAAGAATGAACAAGATGGAAAAGGAGCAGGAAGGTATCAAAAGCGGCGATAACGGAACGCGCGGCAGCGAAAAGATCACGCGCGAAAAACCGGACGGCGGCGCCGCGCAGAGCAGCGAAAAAGCGCCCGGCGGGCGCAGAAAGCAAAAGGAATCCGCACCGATACGCATAATAGACGCAGAGGCTGTGCGGCGCGCGCAGGCAACGCTGCGCCGCTATAAGCTCGGCAAGGCAAATCTCGAGCGCCGCATAGTCGAAAACGAAAAGTGGTACCGCGTGCGCCATCGCGACTGCATGCCGGACAAACGCGGCAGCATAAATCCGAATTCCGCATGGCTGTTCAACTGTATAGCAAACAAACATGCCTCGGCTATGGACACTATCCCCGCGCCGCGCGTGCTTCCGCGTGAGGAGGGTGACCGCGAGGAGGCGGAAAAGCTCTCGGCGATACTGCCGATCATATTCGACCGCTGCGACTTCGAGCAGGTGTATTCGGACGCATGGGACAGAAAATGCAGAGGCGGGACCGGCATTTACGGAGTATTCTGGGACAAGTCAGCCATGGGCGGTCTCGGAGATATAACGGTAAGGGATATCGACCCGCTGTCACTGTACTGGGAGCCGGGAATACGCGACATTCAGCGCTCGAGAAATCTCTTTTCGGTCGGTCTGTGCGACCTTGATGCGCTCATGTCTGCATATCCGTTTCTCGAGGGCAGGCTCGATACCTGCACACCTGATATAGCTGTACACGAGGGAGAGGATCCTGTCGATACCACCGGAAAGGTCGCAGTCGTGGACTGGTACTACAAAAAGGTGCTGCCCGGCGGCAGGGAGATACTGCACTACTGCAAATACGTCGGCGAGGAGGTGCTGTATGCGACCGAAAATGATCCTGCGCTGCGTGAGCGCGGACTGTATGACCACGGAATGTATCCGTTCGTTTTCGATCCGCTGTTCACCATGCCAGACTCTCCCGCAGGCTTCGGCTACATCGACATTGGCAAGGACTGTCAGGCATACATAGACCGCGCAGGTCAGGCAGTGATGAAGAATATGCTCGCAGGAGCTGCTCCGCGCGTACTCATATCCGAGGACAGTCCTATAAATGAGGACGAGTATTCGGACATGACCTGCGACATCGTTCATGTTGCAGGCGCGATAACAGACTCTACCGTCCGCCCGCTGCCCTCCGTCTCGCTCGACGGTATCTATATAACCGCTCTGCGCGACAAGATAGACGAGCTGAAGGAGACGACCGGAAATCGCGATGTCACAAGCGGCGGAACGGCGGCGGGAGTCACTGCGGCATCGGCAATAGCGGCGATGCAGGAAGCAGGCAGCAGGCTCGAGCGGGACTCCTCACGCGCCTCATATCGTGCATTCAAGCGCGTCTGCCTGATGGTCATAGAGCTGATACGTCAGTTCTACACCGCCTCGCGCTGCTTCCGTCTTATCGGAGACGACGGAAGCGAGCATTTTATCCGCTACGACAGAGGCGGCATTGCACCGCACAGAAGCGAGGTGCTCGGTATCGAGCTCGGCGAAAGCTCTCCGCTCTTTGATATCGAGATAAGTGCGGAGAAATCCTCTCCGTATTCACGTGCAGCACAGAACGAGCTTGCTCTCAGCTTCTTCAAGGCGGGCTTTTTCGACCCGCAGAAAGCGAGCGAGGCGCTCTCATGCCTTGACATGATGGATTTTGACCGCAAGGCTCAGGTCATCGGACGCATAAGACGCGACCGCGACGCATATCTGCGCAGCACGCTCGAAGCGGTGATCCGATCCGGCGCGGCAGAATATGCCGGGTACGGAGCGACGGGTTCCGGTACGATAGGACCGGCGATGTCAAGCGGCACAGCCTCACAAAACGGCATCGGCGCTTCCGGCAGCAGCTCCGACGCGGAGACACACTCCGAGAGTGCTGCGACAAGAAAGGCAAGACAAAGCTTCGCCGTCGGCGCCGAGCCGTAAAGTAATGAGCGCGGGAAGCACATAATGCTGCGAGCATTGAATATACCATCGTCATTGGACATGCACATTGAAATATTCCGCATTTAAATATTCAGCATTAAAATATTTAAAAAAACAGATTTACAAACCTATTATCCGCCGCAGCGGCAAAATGACCGCCGAGGCGGTAAAAATAAAGGCGTATCGCACACGATACGTGCAGAAATGCAGAAAGGATCCGAAATGCAGAACGAATCTATCGGCACGGGCACGACCTCGCCCGCAGTCGCCGGGGCAGCAGCTCCGACCGACGCAAACAAGGTCATGGGTGATACGGCTCTGTCCCCCGCAGAGCAAGGCGCAGCGGCAATGCGCGCCGAATTCGAGTCCCTGATAAAGGGCAAATTCAAGGAGCTGTACGACGAGCGGGTCGGCGGTGCGGTGAAACGGAGACTAAGGGGTATGAGTGCTCAGGTAAAGAGATTAGAGGCTCTGTCACCCACCCTCCGCAGCTTTGCCGCATCGCACGGCATAGACGACGGCGATACCGATGCGCTTAACCTTGCGCTGTCGCGTGCTCTCGGCTGCTCTGCCGCGACGGGTACGGGCGGAGAAAATGACACATGCGCCGACATGCTCCCCTCGCAGCAAGACGGCTGCTCCGAAAAGCACGCCGAAGGCATTACCGGGATCGGCGGTACAAGCCATGGCATTACAACAGCCGACAAAGCTCAGTCGGAGCACGACACGGCAAACGATAATGACAGGTGCAGCGACTCCGACAACGACACATCGGCTGACGGCACCGACGAAAGGTCCGGTACCGCATCGGGCAATCTCTCGGATGAAAGCTCCGGCAGAGACTCAGAAGAAAGAACCGACCCCGACAGCAGAACAGACAGCACCGGCGCAGCGCTCGATACGGCAGCGCTGCGGCGCGCACACGGCTGGGCAGCGGAGGCGCATGAGGTCGCAAGGCTATATCCCGACTTTGACCTCCGCTCCGAGATAGCAGATCCGCGCTTCCGTTCGCTGCTGAGAGGCGGCGCAGGAGTGCGCGACGCCTACGAGGTAGTACACCGTGACGAGCTGCTGCCGGCAGCCATGCGCAGTGCGGCACTCTCGGCTGTAAACAAACTGACCGACAGCATAGCAGCCGGTACGGTAAGACCCGCCGAAAACGGGGTCTCCGCCGCGCTGCCGTATGCCTGCGGAGTCGGAGATATGACTCGTGCAGAACGCGATGAGCTTGCCCGCAGAGTCGCGCGCGGCGAACGAATAGTTCTCTGATATCCTGCCGCAGGCAACGGGATTTCGACTTATATCACATCGCGATATCGAGCATTTGATATTGAGAAGTCCCGTCGGCGCCATAAACCATTCGACTCGTCCGAGTGACGCAGCGCCGAAACAACACAGTCAAAATGCAGAAAGGAAAGAAAATGAGCACAGTTACAACTACCACTCTCTCCGCAGAGATGAAAACCTTTTATGACATGCGCCTCATCGACGAGGCATCCCCCATGCTCGTTCACGAGCAGTTCGGACAGAAGCGTCCCATTCCGCAGGGCGGCGGCAAGACGGTAAACTTCCGCCGCTTTTCTCCCCTTGCAAAAGCGACCACCGCGCTTACCGAAGGAGTAACTCCGAGCGGCAGCAGCCTCTCGGTATCGAGCATCTCCGCAATCGTCGCACAGTACGGCGACTATGTTGTTCAGTCGGATGTTCTCGAGCTGACCGCAGTAGACAACACCATACTCGAGACGACGAAGCTGCTCGGCAGGCAGGCGGGACTTACGATGGACACCATCGTCCGCAATGCGCTGCTGCTCGGCACAAACAAAAGCTACGCGCCTAAATACGTTGCAGATACCAACGGAAATCTCGTCGAGACCGAGGTTACGAAAACCGCAGACCTCGACACAAGCGCAAAGCTCACCGTAGATGTAGTACAGCGCGTCGTTGCAAAGCTCCGTGCGCAGAATGCCCCCACCATCGGCGGCGACTATGTATGCATCATTCACCCCTATGTCGCATACGACCTCATGCGCGACCCCGAGTGGATCGACGCACACAAGTACGCGACACCCGAAAACCTCTACACCGGAGAGATCGGAAAGATGGCGGGCGTTCGCTTCGTTCAGTCAACCGAGGCAAAGATCGACAAAGGCGGCTCCGACAATCCCTCCGGTCTTGCGGTATTCCACTGCCTCTTCATCGGCGACGGTGCTTACGGTGTTACCGAGGTCACCGGAGGCGGCCTCCAGACCATTGTCAAGCAAAAGGGCTCGTCCGGCACCGCTGATCCGCTCGATCAGCGCTCGAGCGTCGGCTGGAAGGGACTCAAGGCGGCTAAGATCCTCGTAGACAACTATCTCGTCGATCTCATGTGCTGCTCGAAGTTCTCCGCCACCGCAACAGCAAACTGATTCGTAAGCTGAACCGTATTCCCGGGCGGATAGGATATTGTCCTCCGCCCGCCCGGGAACTGCTTATCGCATCGGGCGACGCAGTCTATGACGGCTGCGTAACACAGTCATAATACACAAACGACATAAAACGTGAAAGGAAGATACGGCTATGGCAAACAAGAATGCAAACAAGGAAGTAATCAAGGCAACAAACGCATACCCCGGCGAGCGGCTCGTCCGCGTAAAGATACCTCTGATCAGCGAGGACGACGGCGATGTTTTCGTCTCCGTTAACGACCGCAACTGGTATATCAAGCGCGGTGCGGAGGTCGAGATACCCGAGTGCGCCGCCGAGGTGCTCGAGCACAGAGAGCAGTGTCTCGGAATGGCTATCGAATACTGCGACCGTGCCGCTGCGGTCGCAGACAGGACAAATGCATGACGCTGCGCGAAGCGCTCGACCGCGCCGATTCGCTGCATCCCGGTAGTGTGCCGGAGGCAGAGCGTATAGCGTGGCTCGACAGCATCGACCGCACTGTATGTGCTGAAATAACCGGCGGTGAATTCGGCGGCTATACCGTCGATTCGCCCGCCAATACCGAGCTGCTTGTCCCGCCGCCCTACGACGAGCTGTATCTTCATGTACTCGAGGCGCGCAGCGCTTACGTCGGCGGGGAGATCGACAGATACAACAACGCCACCGCACTGCTTCAGAATCTATGGGAGGCATATGCCCGCAGCTACATACGCTCGCACCGACCGACTCGGCGTGAGCTGAACTATCTCGGAGGCGATCGGATATGAAAATGCCGATGTTGGATCAGCCGAAAAGACGCGCGGAGACGGTAAGTGTGTTCGGCGGCTACGACGCGCGCGACCGTCGCGGGACCGAGGGCTTTTCCGAGGTCGAAAACCTAAGCTCATCGGCATACCCCGCCCTCTCCCCGCGCAGCAGACGCGGGACGGTCGACACGGCGCTCGGCGACGGCGATACCGTCGCGGCGATATCTGTCGGCGAGCGGCTGTGCTACGTACACGGAAGCTGCTTCATAGCCGACGATAATCCGACATATTCGGGTGGCGGCGAGACACATACTCGTATAGTCGATCTCGGTCTGCAGGGCACGCCTGACACCCGCATCGTAATGATGGGCAGCTATGCCGTGATCTTTCCCGACCGAAAATACGTAAGCCTCTCCGATATGACTGATAACGGAAGCATTGATGCCGAAAAGACAAGCTCCTCCGCAACAATATGTCCATGCCCTCTCGGCGAGCCGGATGCCGTGATAATCATTTCCGCGGCCTCGCCCGAAGCAAGCTGCGATTACTGGCTCGACACCTCCGGCGACACAGATATACTGAGATTTCGCTCGGGCGGTGAGTGGCAGGAGGTTCAGGCTGCGGGAGTACGCATCACCGTCGGCGGCAGCATTCCGTTTTCTGAGGGAGACGGAGTGAGCATAACGGCAAGCGACGCTCTCTGCGGCGGCTTGCTGCCCGACTCCGCCGTGATTGCATCGGTGGGAACCGGTTCGGTCGTAATCCCCGGCAGCATAGATAAGCATGCAGAAAAGGCGGCGGTCAAGCTGAGCAGAAAGATGCCTAAGTGCGACATCGTTTTTGAATGCGGAAACCGCCTGTGGGGCTGCCGAAGCGGAACGGACGAGGGCGGACGGCAGGTCAACTGCATATATGCAAGCGCGCTCGGCGACTTCCGCAACTGGAATGTTTTCGAGGGACTGAGCACCGACAGCTATGCTCTGACGGTCGGCAGCGGCGGTGAATTTACCGGTGCTGCGGCATATATGGGATACCCGCATTTCTTTACCGAAAATGCCATACACAAGGTCTACGGAGAATACCCCTCGCTCTACTCGCTCCGCTCGCTCACCTGTCCCGGCGTTCAAAAGGACTGCGGCGACAGCGTTGCGGCGGCAGGCGGCATTCTCTACTACAAGAGTCGGCGCGGTATATACGCATATGACGGCTCGCTTCCTACCTTTGTCGGCGACGCACTCGGTACCGATGTATACGACTGTGCCGTCGGCGGCGCGCTCGGAGAGAAATACTATGTCTCGATGCGCGGCTCGAACGGGCGGTACTCACTGTTTGTCTACGATTCACGTAAGCGGTTGTGGCACCGAGAGGATAACACCGCCGTCCGTCAGTTCGCCTCGATCGAGGGAGAGCTGTACTATACAGAGCGGAACAACAAAGCGGTCATACGCTCGGTCGGCGGCAGCGGTATCACCGACAGCGAGCCGGTACGCTGGTACGCCGTCAGCGGTGCAATCAGCGGCAGCATGGGCGAGCACGAGTATCTGTCTCGCCTCATCCTGCGAATCGCTGCGGATCAAGGCGCGAGTGTAGGCATCTCCGTTCGGTACGATTCGCGCGGGGAGTGGCAGGAGCTCGGAACGGTCGGTGCCGACGAGCCGAGAAGCATTACCCTCCCGATCCTGCCGCGCAGATGCGACCATCTGCACCTGCGTCTGAGCGGACGCGGCTATGCAAGGATAACGATGCTCACCATGATATCCGAGCGCGGTTCGATATACTGATATCGGGCAGCGGCTCGATGTATCCGCATCGACACACGACGGAAAGCATTGACATCCGGTGCGCCGATATGCCGATATGCCGAAAACATCATTCGATATTGATAGACTATCCAAATAAGAATAGACGACGCCGCATATTGCAAACGGATATATATGACGTATATACGGAAAGGAGGAATCAAGTTGACCGAACATATCGAGCCCCCGTGCGTCTCCGCACGCACGACCGAGGAGCAGATAATGCAGCTGAAAAATTACCTGTGTTCCCTTACACAACAGCTGAACTATCTGATAGACCGGTATGAGGCAGAGCGGAGCACATCGGGGACCCGAGAAAGGAAAAACTGATATGCAGAATAAAAAGAAGAAAAACACGACCGAGATAGAGGGCACGATAAGCACTGCCGAAGCCTCGGCTGCCCTTAAAGCACGCGAAAACGAAAAGCCGGGCAAATATTCATCACCGTATGCCGACGAGATAGATTCGCTGCTCGGCTCGCTCTCCTCACGCGAACCGTTTAAATACGAGGCAAGCGGCGATGCGCTCTTTCGCGAATACAGCGACAGATACGCACGTGACGCAAAGCGTGCAATGAAGGACACCGTGGGGCGTGTATCCTCGCTTACCGGAGGCTACGGAAGCTCATATGCGGCGACCGCGGGTTCTCAGGCATACGGAGAGAAAATGTCCGAGCTCGGCGACATCATACCTCAGCTGTACAAGCTCGCCTACACCCGCTATCGTGACGAGGGAGACGACATGCGCACGCTTCTCTCGGAATATCGCGACACCGATGATGAATACTACGACCGTTACCGTGACGGCGTTTCGGACTGGCAAACAGATCTCAAGCGTCTCGCTGCAGCATATGAGAGCGCACGCGACTATGAGTACGATGCCGCACGCGACACGGTAAAGGATGAGCAATGGCAGCGGGAGTTTGACGAGAGTGTACGTCAGTACGAGGCAAGCCTCGCCGAGAAGCAGCGTCAATACGATGCGAGCCTCGCCGAGAAGCAGCGGCAGTACGATGCGAGCCTTGCGCAGCGGCGCAGCTCAAGCTCCGGCAGCGGCAGCTCCGGTTCCCGATCGGGCAGCACGGGCTACTCGCCGTCCGACCAAAAGACCATCGTTTCTGCGCTCGAGCAGTATAAGAAGGACTACGACAAGGCATCGAGCGACGGCGAGCGCAGTCAGATACTGAGCCGTGCAAGGGCTTTTCTCTCCGGGCTGAAATATCCCGAAAAGGCAGAGTCGATGTTCGAGCTCGTATTCGGCTTCTCGCTCGACAGCACGTCAAGCTCTCCCTCTGCAAGCGAAAAGGGCGGGCTGTCTACATGGCTGATATGAGGCGGGCGGCATGATAGACGAGACACGTCTCGAGGGCAGGCTCGCATCACTCGAGGAGAAGCAGCACGCGCTTTCACGCTCGGTCGACGAGCTGAAGGAGGGTGTAAAGGATATGCACCGTCTCATGCTCGCGGTAGAGCGGATGGCACTGCAGATGGAGAGCCACACAAGTCTGCTTGACGGCATAGACCGCCGTCTGGAAACGGTGGAGAAAGCACCGGGCAGAGCATATAATAAATATCGGGAGATATTTATCGGCTGCGTGATAACCGCAGTGGCGGGCGCGATGATCGCCGCACTGCTGCGCGTGATCATGCGGTAGAAATGTACGGTCGGGCTGCCGAAAAGTACCGGGCGGAAAACGCACGGCGTAATCGATCCGCCCGGTACGATCAAAAAAATATACTTCGGCAGCCCGCAAAGCACATTCCCGCTCCCGAGGAATAAAGAAAAAGGAGTTGAAAGCCTACGGATATGAATAACACGGTCAGAGGAATAGATATCAGCCACTGGCAGGGCAAATTTGACTGGTCGGCGGCGAAAAGCGAGGGCATACGCTTTGCCGTTATCAAGGGCGGCGGAGGAGACGGAGGTCTGTATACCGATTCCGCATTCCGTCGAAACTACGAGTCGGCAAAAGCGCTCGGAATACCGGTCGGAGCATACTTCTACTGCGGCGCGAAAACGGTGCGCAGAGCTCGCGAAGAGGCAGATTATTTTGCCGACAACATTCTCGACGGCAGGCAGTTCGAGCTGCCCGTATATGCCGATATCGAGGACAGCGGCATGCTCGCTCTCGGGCCGCGTGCGCTGACCGATATTGCGCTTACCTTCTGTTCACGGCTTGAGGAGCGCGGATATTTTGTCGGAATATACTCCTCGCTGTCCTATTTTTCATCGCGCATGTATGACGATGAGCTCAAGCGCTTCACGCATTGGGTGGCACAGTGGGCGGACCGCTGCACCTACCCCGACGAGAACTGTCTCGGCATATGGCAGAACAGCTCGAGCGAAACGGTCGCGGGGGTCCGCTGCGACACCGACATTATGTTTGTCGATTTTCCCGAGAAGATGAAGGAGCTGGGCAAAAACGGCTTTACCGCGCATACCCACCGGTGGCACTATGTTGCCGACACCGTCAACCACTGTCTCGAATGCTCGGAATGCGGCAAGCGCAAGGATGTGCAGAAGCATACGCTCGAGCATATGCACGACGCGACCCACCACTTCGACCGCTGCACCGTCTGCGATGCAATGGTAAACTGGGAGCGTCACAGAGGAGGCACGGCGACCGATACCGAGCGTGCGATATGCGAGGTATGCGGCGCAAGCTACGGAAAAACGCTCAAGCCAATACCGGGCGACCTTAACGGCGACAGCGAGCTCGACACGCGCGATGTCGTCGCGGAAATGAAAGCGGTAGCCGACGGCAGCGCCAATCAGAAATATGACATCAACGGCGACGGCGACGTTGACACAAAGGACCTCGTAAATCTTGTGAAAAAGGTCTCAAAGGGCTGAGCGACAGGTAAACCGTAAACATGCCGCCAGCATAAGAATTAACATCGAAAACACAAAAAGGGGATGATAAAACGGATACCGAGCTTTTTTCATGGCAGTACCTCGGCTCTTACGGGGGCGCGGTCGCGGCAGTACTCGCGATAACACAGTTCACCAAGGGTCTCGGCGTGCTGAAACGCATACCGACACGGCTGCTATCTTATATTTATGCGGTCATAATAATGCTCGCAGCCGAATATTTTACCGGAGCACTCACTCTCTCTGCGGCAGCCCTGCTCCCGGTCAATGCGATAATCATCGCGACCTCGGCAAGCGGCGGATACGATGCGCTCCGCTCGGTCGGCAAGAACGGAAAACGCGCGGCTGCGGCGGTCGGCGGCACGAGCAATGCAGAAAGCGCCGCTGCAAGCACTGCGCCATCCGACAACGCGAACAACTCAGACTGCAATATTTCAAGTTATGCGCAAGGAAAGACCGACAAAGTATCTGATACTATCGCTGTGGAAGACCTTGATACCGGCAACCCCGCGGTTGTCGGTAAAGATACGAGCGGCTCCGTATCGGGCGCCGCCGATTCAAGCGACAATGATACGGAAAAAGCCGAAGTTTTATAATCGTACAACCACGCGGCACGCACGGCAGAACGCTGTGCGTGCCTTATTTTTATGCAACGGCGCAAAATATAATAAAATGTTGCTTGCTGCGATCTGCGCTCTGCAATTTCTTGTAAAAAAGCTATTGACATATATATTAATGTATGGTATAATTTCTTTACCTCTCGGAGGCTTTTTTGTTGTGCAAAAATGCCCCGCGCAGAGGGAGATATTATTATCGAAGGTGTTCCGCTCGGGCAGAACGGTCGGGATACCGCGAGGAAAGGAAAGGACGAAAGTAATGAGAGTCAAAATTACCCTCGCGTGCAGCGAATGCAAGCAGCGCAACTATGACACGACAAAGAACAAGAAGAACGATCCGGACAGAATCGAGATCAATAAGTATTGCCGCTTCTGCCGTAAGCAAACTCTTCACAAGGAAACGAAGTAAGGAGGCCCCGGATGTCTGATACCGAAAAGAAGGATGCAATGACCGAGGCCGAGGTGGTCAAAGCTGACAAGAAAGCCGACAAAAAGGCTGAAAAAGCGAAAAAGCCTTCCCTCATATCCCGTATCGGCAAATCTCTGCGCGAATACAAGAGCGAGATGAAGAAGATCGTATGGTACAGCCGTGAGCAGACAGTTCACAGCTCCATCGTCGTTATTGTCTGCATCGTGTTTATCGGTGCGGTTATCGCCGCTCTGGACTTCGGATTTTCACATCTGCTGTCCTGGATCGCAGCGCTCGTCTGAATCGGTGAAGTGAAATGAGTGATTTCAGCGATTCGACTCCCGAAATACGGTGGTATATTGCTCATACCTATGCGGGCTATGAGAATAAGGTAAAAGCAAATCTCGAAAAGATAATCGAGAACCGTTCACTGCAGAATGTTATAACGGACGTTAAGATCCCCGTTCGGATAATTACCGAAGAGCCTAAGGAAGATGCGGTTTCTGCCGCCGATGAGGCCAAGGCTGAGGATGAGTCCGACATCACCGCAGAGAGCGACAAGAAGAAAGAACCCAAAATCATCGAGGAGAAGATTTTCCCCTCTTACGTTTTCGTTAAGATGATTATGAACGACGAAACCTGGCATGTCGTACGCAATATTCGCGGCGTAACGGGCTTTGTCGGACCCGGATCGAGACCCGTTCCGCTGACGGATGAGGAGGTTGCCAACATCGGCGAGCTCGAGGAGCAGACCGTTATCAATCTCTCCTATAAGGTCGGCGACAGCGTTAAGATCACGGCAGGATTTCTCAAGGACGCCGTCGGCAAGGTCGCTGAGATTTCCGATGACAAGAAAAAGATCATGGTCATCGCGTCTATGTTCGGGCGCGATATGCCGGTCGAGCTCGGTTCCGACGAGGTTACTCTCCTCGAAGGCTGATTACCGAGCAGCACCGATGCTCCGCTTCGGTGCAGTGGGAGGGAGAAAAATTCTTAATTCTCCCGAGACAGACGGCGTGGTGCCGTCCCGCCGGAATAATCCGGTAACCACATTACGGAGGTGTATTTAAAATGGCAAAGAAAGTACAAGGTTATATTAAGCTCCAGCTCAACGCCGGAAAGGCTACCCCGCAGCCCCCTGTAGGTCCTGCACTCGGTCAGTACGGCGTAAGCATCGCTAACTTCACCAAGGAGTTCAACGAGCGCACAAAGAATCAGATGGGAATGATCATCCCGGTCGTTATCACCGTTTATGCCGATCGTTCCTTTACCTTTATCACCAAGACTCCTCCCGCAGCCGTTCTTATCAAGAAGGCATGCGGAATCGAGACCGCTTCTGCAAGACCGCAGGCTGACAAGGTCGCTCAGCTGACCAAGGAACAGCTCAAGCAGATCGCAGAAACCAAGATGCCCGATCTTAATGCCGCTTCTCTCGAGGCTGCAATGAGCATGATCGCCGGAACCGCTCGCAGCATGGGCGTAACCGTCGAGGAATAATCGAAGGAGGAGCAAAGAAATGAAAAAGGGTAAGAAGTACAACGAAAGTGCAAAGCTCGTAGACAGAGCTACAGTATATGAGCCCGCAGACGCTCTGGCACTCGCTTGCCAGACTGCAAAGGCTAAGTTTGATGAGACTATCGAGATCCACGTCCGCCTCGGCGTTGACTCACGTCACGCCGATCAGCAGGTAAGAGGCGCTGTCGTTCTCCCCAACGGTACCGGTAAGAAGGTTCGCGTTCTTGCATTCTGCAAGGGCGAGGACAAGGTCAATGCCGCTAAGGAAGCAGGCGCTGACTATGTTGGTGCTGAGGAGTACGCAGAGAAGATCCAGAAGGAAAACTGGTTCGACTTCGACGTTATCATCGCTACTCCCGACATGATGGGTCTGATCGGTCGTCTCGGTAAGGTCCTCGGTCCTAAGGGACTCATGCCTAACCCGAAGGCAGGTACCGTAACCCCCGATATCGGTCGTGCGGTTGCCGAGGCTAAGGCAGGTAAGATCGAGTACCGTCTCGATAAGACCAACATCATTCACTGCGTTATCGGTAAGGCTTCCTTCGGTGCTGAGAAGCTCGGCGAGAACTTCAACGCACTCATGGGCGCTATTATCAAGGCTAAGCCCGCTGCCGCTAAGGGTCAGTACATTCGTTCCTGCGTTCTTGCATCTACGATGGGCCCCGGCATCAAGGTCAGCACGTCCAAGCTCGGCTGATTGGGCTGACGGAATGTATCCGTCTGCATCACGATAAGATAGCATGGTAAAAGAAAGGTAGTCGAGCTTTTCCCTCCGGGAGAGCATAAGACTACCTTCTTTCATGCCCTGAGGCGGGCTCGATGCGCCGCCTTACAAAGCGGTACGTTATAGCTGTGCCGTAAAACAAGAGAGGACTTTGTTTTTCAAATGAAGAAGCTAAATTGCGATCTCGTCATCGTAGGCGCAGGTCCTGCGGGCATCTTTACCGCATATGAGCTGCTGCTGCGCGAACCCGAGAGAAATATAATAATAGTAGAAAAGGGTCTGCCGATCGAAAAGCGTCATTGCCCTAAGTCGGTAACAAAGCAGTGCGTAAACTGCAAGCCGCATTGTCATATCACTACGGGCTTCTCGGGAGCGGGTGCATTCTCCGACGGCAAACTCTCGCTCAGCCCCGATGTCGGCGGAGATCTGCCGACGCTTATCGGCGAGCAGCTTGCCGCCGAGACGATAAACTATACGGATAAAATCTACCTCCAGTTCGGCGCTGATACCCATGTCGAGGGTCTCGGAAACACCGAAGAGGTCAAGGAGATACGCAAGCGCGCTATTATGGCGGGCCTGCGCCTCGTCGACTGCCCCATCCGTCATCTCGGCACCGAGCATGCGCACGAGATATATCTCGGCATCGAGAAATATCTGCAGGAGCAGGGCGTTGAAATGCTATTCAGTCACGAATGCACCAACCTTTCCATCATCGACGGCGAGTGCAAGGGAGTTTTCGTCACCGACGGCAAGGAGGAGGCCGAGATAATCGCAAAGCATACCGTTGTTGCTACGGGCAGACGCGGCGCGGATTGGCTCGAGCGCATCTGCGCGGAGCATGACATTGCACATCAGCCGGGAACGGTCGATATCGGCGTTCGCGTAGAGGTGCGCAACGAGGTCATGGAGAAGGTCAACCGCGTGCTTTACGAGAGCAAGCTCATAGGCTATCCCCGCCCCTTCAAGAACAAGGTGCGTACCTTCTGCCAGAACCCCGGCGGAATGGTCTCGCAGGAAAACTACGACGGCGGTCTCGCGGTCGTAAACGGTCACTCCTACAAGGACTTTAAGACCGATAACACCAACCTCGCGATACTCGTATCGCACAACTTTAACCAACCGTTCAATCAGCCGATATCCTACGCTCAGAAGGTCGGCGAGCTGACAAACATGCTCGGTGCGGGTCACATACTCGTTCAGCGCTACGGCGATATTCTCGACGGCAAGCGCACATGGCCGAAGGAGCTCGCTCAGTCGAATCTCCGCCCCTCGCTCGTCGATGCCGTTGCGGGTGATATCACCGCTGCAATGCCCTACCGCGCGATGGTCAACATCCTCGGCTTTATTCAGGCACTCGATCAGGTCGTGCCGGGCTTTGCCTCGACAGAGACCCTGCTCTATTCCCCCGAGCTTAAGTTCTACAGCAACAGAGTAAAGATGGATGAGCACTTTAATACAAGCGTCAAGGGTCTGCACTGCCTCGGTGATTCGAGCGGTTGGACAAGAGGACTTATGATGGCATCGGTCATGGGAGTCCTCATGGGAAGATACCTGACATTTTAATAAAAAAATACTTTCGCAGCCGTATATCGGTATGCGAAAGTATTTTTTCGTCGTAAAACCTATCCTTTATGATAATGTGTCCCGCACGCGGCAACAGCCGACGCTCACAGCGTCCGTCTGCCCTCAAGTGCACGGTAGAGCGTCACCTCATCGGCAAATTCAAGCTCCCCTCCGACCGGCATTCCGCAAGCAAGGCGGGTTATCCTGCCCTCCTTGCCCATGAGCGGCGCAAGCTGACGCGAGAGATACATAGCGGTCGCTTCGCCCTCAACGGTCGAGTTTGTCGCAATAATGACCTCATTCACCCCGCCCGCCTTGACTCTGTCGAGCAGCTCGGCAATGCGTATCTTATCCGGACCAATTCCGCTCAGCGGTGAGAGAGCGCCGTGCAGAACGTGATACAGTCCGCGATATTCGCGAACCTTTTCAAAGCTCATTACAGAGCGAACATCCTCGACCACGCAGATAGTGCTGCGGTCGCGGGTAGGATCGGAGCAGATAGGACATATCTCGTCCTCGCACATATTCTGACATATCTTACAGTATTTGATGTTCGTTCGCGCGTCGTTTACCGCATCGACAAACGCCTGCGCCTCCTCGTCGCTCTTTCCGAGCATCGAAAAAGCAAGCCGCATAGCACTTTTTCTGCCTATCCCGGGCAGGCTGCGGAACTGATCCGCCAGCCGCAGCAGCGACGGCGATATATAACTGCTCTCGTCCATTTATTCGGCATCTCCTATCCGTTAAGTACCCGTGCATTTAGCCGCAAACCGTCATAAAATCATCATGCCGATGCCGCCATGCACGGGTCTGTATAAAGCTCTGTATATCAGAAAAGCCCGGGAATCGAAACATTGCCGGTTATCGACTCCATCTCCTTCTGATTTGTCTCCTCTACGCGCTTGATAGCCTCGTTGAAGCCTGCGGTAAGGATGTCGGTAAGCGTCTCGATGTCGTCGGGATCGACGATCTCCGGTTCTATGGTAAGCTGCTTTATCTGCTTCTTTCCGTCGATCAGAATGGTGACGGCTCCGCCGCCAGCCTTGACCTCGTATTCGCGCGAATCAAGCTCGCTCTGCAGCTCGGTCATCTGCTCCTGCATCTTCTGCGCCTGACGGATCATTCCCTGCATGTTTGCAGGACCGCCGAGTCCCTTCGGAATATTTGCCTTCATAATTTATGTATCCTTTCAAATATGTATTATTTTTCATTTTCCCGAGCCAATCGGTATGCATCGGTCTCCGATATGAACAAATTCATCCGCCGACGGACAGATTGAACAAATGCCGTCAATACCTTTAAGCAATGCCGAGCTTATATCCGATCGCTGTCACGGTTGCTCAGAATCGCTCTCCGCCTGAGCCGCAAGCTCGTCGAGCGCGCTCGCTGCGGGATCCTCTTCTGTCTCGGCAAGCTCGAACACTATCGAGCCGACCGATGTATCATACTTTCTCGCAAGCGACAGCAGCCGCGAGCGGACCTCATCCTTATCGAGCATTATCATTGCAAAGCGCTCGGCAGTCCTTATCACAAGCCCGCCGTGCCCATCCGAGAAGCCGCGTGTGAGCCGCAGCAGCTCGGTCTTGCTCTTGTCGTATTTGGAATAGTCGCTGAGCAGATCGGCAAAGTACCCCGCTCTCTTCAGCACGCGCTCGGCACCGCCGTGCGCAGAGCTGCCGTTTTCGGAGACTGATGAATCCGCGCTTTTCGAGCCGTTCTTAATCGCTGCGCCGTCATATGGCATTTCTGCTGACGAAGCACCGCCATGTACGACAACCGCCGATTCTGCTCTGCCGTTTGACGACGAATCGTCCGCATTTTCGTCGGCTGTATCCGCGCTGTCGGTTCCGCTGTGAGGCATTACACTCGCACCCGCCATTCCCGCCGAAGAAGCGGCCGCTGCAGACACAAAGCCACCGGACAGCTTGTCCTCGAGAGTTGACACTCTTGCCTCGAGAGCAGCGACCGTGCTCGAGGCGGCAGCACCCGCAGGGTCTGCCATACGTATCAGTGCAAGCTCGGCGCACAGCCGTTTCGGCATTCCTCCGCGCTGCATATCCGAATACGCCTTATCCATTATCGAGAGATGGTATGTTATCACACCGGGCGGAAAACGCTTAGCAAGCGCAACGGTATCCTCATACTCCGCCTCGGTCATGTCGAGATATTTCTTTGCATGAGCGGTTGAACGAACGATCATCATGTCCCGGTACAGACCAATCATATCCTGCCAATACACCGAGATATCACGCGAGGATTCGTACAGTTCCCGAACGATGCCAAACAGACGCTCATTGTCTCCGCCGAGCACAGCCCGTGCGGTATCGAGCAGCACGCCGCGTCCGGCTATCCCCGCCGCACGCTCAACATCGCTCTCCTCTATCCGCCGACCCGCACTCTCTCCCGCACACAGCTCGAGCATCGAGATCGCATCGCGCATGCCGCCGAGTGCGAGCCGCCCGATAAGCGCAGCAGCACCGTCCGAGAGATCTATCCCCTCAGCACCCGCTATCTTCAGCAGACGTGAGGCAATAACCGGAACGGTTATACGGTGAAAATCATAGCGCTGACAGCGGCTGATTATGGTCGCCGGCAGCTTTTGAAGCTCGGTAGTGGCAAGGATGAATATAACGTGCGGAGGCGGCTCCTCGAGCGTTTTGAGCAGTGCATTGAAAGCACTTATCGAGAGCATGTGCACCTCGTCTATAATATACACACGGTATTTTACATCCGACGGTGCGTAAACAACGCCGTCGCGCAGCGCGCGAACATCGTCAACTCCGTTGTTGCTCGCAGCGTCCATCTCGATAACGTCGGTCACAGAGCCGCTCTCAATCCCGAGACATGCATGGCAGTGACCGCACGGATTGCCGTTCTGCGGATCTTCACAGTTGACCGCCTTTGCAAGTATCTTTGCGCAGGTGGTCTTTCCCGTTCCGCGCGAGCCGCAGAAAAGATATGCATGCGAGAGCTTTCCGCTCTCGATCTGATAGCGCAGCACATCGGTTATGTGCTCCTGACCGCATACGTCGTCAAAAGCGGCAGGCCGCCACTTGCGGTACAACGCCTTATGCATTCTCTCTCCTCCTCATACCTAAAATAAAGGCAAGGCACATTGTAAGGCCATACACCCCCCATCGAAACGCACACATACACGCCGCCGATAATCCGGCTCGGGACAGGCTTGCTTGCGGCACATCGACGTAACTGTTTAATGCTGCTCGGTTCCCCGCCTGACATGGTTCACAGCCGTCAATTGCGCAAGGCCAATCCGTCAACACTTTCATATCGGTGCAGACTGCACGCACGCGCCCCTCTCGGGGGGAAACCACCCCTGCTGTAGCGGATTGCAGGTAACAGGGCACCGCTGTCTCCCCGGCCGGTATGACCTTACATCATGTCTTGCCTTGCTGATTCATAGCTATATTATTATAACAGAGATAGGCGGAAAATTCAAGTCCTTTGCGGCATAAATTTAATATACCTAAAACAAATCAGTATCGATTCTTTTAAATAAACTATATAGAAAGCGAAAAGAACCCCTATGCCGGAGTTCTTTTCAAAAAATCACAAGTTCATTCAATTTATCAGCATCTGCTATTACTGCAAACAAGATAAATAACCTGTCGGTCATCGGCGATCTTGTCAAGCATCACAAGCGCCTTTTGCATATTGTCGTCATCCAGACTCATGAATGGATCATCCATTATTACAAAGGTGTCCTCGTTTTTAAACAAAGAATCGACAAGCGCCATTCTCATACAAAGCATCACACCGTCCGCAAGCCCTGTACTCAGCAGTTCGATTTCACGGCGATCGTTAAATTCATCAAAGAACAAGTTAAGATCCTTATCAACAAAGACACCCTTTATCTGCTCACCGAGCAACGAACAAACATAGTTCTTAAAATGCTTTTCAACATCCCCCACGTATCGACTTGAAAGATTATCTTTTGCGGTATTTAAAGATTCAATCGCCTTGCCAAGCAGTAGGTAACATCTTTCTTCATCTTTACACTTACAACTCAGACGACTACGCTCGTCGTACAAACGGGAAAGACTTTCGATAATACCGATAAGTTCTGCTTTCTCACGAGCAAACTCCATTAGTTCCTTATCTATTTCCGATAACTGCCTTCTTTTGATTGACAAAGCGCTCTCAAGTGCTTCCACACTCGGTGTTTCAACATCCGTCGCTTCATCGGCGCATATATCGGGATTTTGAGTTTTAAGCATGTCCAGTTTGCTGCGGCGCTCCTTTACATTACGAATGCAATCGTTGCGCTTATCTAAATAATTTTTATAATTATTTTTATCGATCAACAGCCGAGTGAGCTTTTCTTCAGGATTAGAAACATCTGAATAATACCTACTGAGAAAAGTCTTGACCTGAGTTTCAATGCGATTATCATTCTCCGACGAACCGTCATCAAACGGTTTACCGTCTTGCTGCACTTCATTCGCATCAGCATCGGATACAGTAGACTTATTCATTCCCTGCTTAAGGTATACGTAAATCACGGCAGAAACAAACGCCGCCGCCAATGACACAACAGCTGCCGGAACGATATGTACAACAAACAGTGCAATGCTCACCGCAATAAATATCAAAGAAACAATAACGGGGGCAAGCGTTATCTTTCGCGACGGCTCATCAGACTTTTCAGAAGCTCGAGCTGCATATTCACTCTGCCGTATTCTCCTCAGTTCCCGTTGCTTTGTCAGGTTCTCATAATCGTTCTTTTTATCCAGTATTTCATCTTCGGAAGGAACCTCCTCGGAAAACATTGCCGAAAGCGAGCGATTATCAGCTTCAAAAGCTTCCAATGCATCTTCTGCTTCACGTACCTCCGATTCCAAGCCTTTCAGCATATCTCGCCATTTTCGCCGGTCATCACTTGCTTTTGCATCAACAATTTTCCGCTCCAGCTTTGCTATTTCCGAAACACGACTTTCCCGTTCCCCTTCATCCGTTTCGATTTTGCTTTTCACCTCAGCAAGACGATCTTTTTTAGATTCACACTCAACTATCTGACGATCTACAATCCCGATCTGAGTCATAATATCCTGAATTGAACCTTTGTCGCTTCGTAATGCTCTGTAAGACTTTCGACGCTCTGTAAGATTCTTTACAGCTTGATCAAAATCTTTAATATCACCGTCATCATAAACAAGATCACTGAGTTTTGCGCGGATAGATGCTGTCGCTAAATTTTCTGAAACAAGCGGATGCGAAACATATGCACTTCGCATAAACGAATCCGAATCAAGGTCGAAAAGCTCATCTCCTAAACTGTCGGAAGAAATACAGCACTCTCTACGGTTTGTCTCGTCATACAATTTAAACTTGTCATCCGATGGTCTGTCACCAAATGACCTAATAACCTTATATTCGATATTGTCATGTATATAGTTTAATGTGCCGCCGAAGACCCCGCCTTGCCATGGCTTATACTTTCTGCGTTCATTATTCACGGTCGAACGTCCTGCATTGCGCGGCATGCCGTAAAGCATAACCTTAATAAATGCAGAAAGCGTACTTTTTCCGAAGCCGTTCGGCTCACATATTACGTTCAAACCGTCCGAAAAGTTCACTTCAAAATCCGACAATTTACCGAAATTTTCAACGTGGCAACTTAGTAATTTCATACCCGTATATCCTCCCCTCTCAAGGCAGCCAACCCTATTCTGATTATCGCATCCTTATCTTCATCACTGTCATTACCGCTCAAGACAGTTCTGATAAACTCTCCTTTAAGAGAAATATCGTTTTTATAATCTTTATACGAAATTGCCAATCTGCTTTCGTCCTTGATCTTAGTAAAGAAAAATCTATTGGTTATAAAGCTGTTTAAATCGGTCATCGAAATATTTGCGTCGGGAGAGAGCGCTCCTTGCAATATAAATTCCACCATATCTCGACTCGGAATTGAATCAATGCTATTCTTCATCATTCTTTCTACATCGGAAGTTTTTAGCGCTCCCGTCACATCAATTTCTATTCTATGAAGCTCACGATTCGCAAATTCTACAAACCGATGCTGCAGTAAGCCGTTCGTTATGCTGAGTTCAACGAAGCCCTTTTTACCGCATTCGTCAAATCCTCGACCCTCCAAACAGCCAGAATAACAATACATACCACAAGTACCGAGCGCCGAAACAAAATAGGAATGTATATGCCCCAGCGCCAAATAATCTATTTTTTTATCCTTAAGCGAATTGAGTCTTACGGTATCAGCATTAAAATCATTGCCTATCTGACCGTGCAATGCGACAATATTAATTTTATTCTCCGCATGCGGAACTTCATCATACAGCGACCCCGCATTTCTGTCGGTAAGTGCAATACCGGAAACATCGACATCATCATAACTATAAGTTCGCCACGTCGTATCAAACAATTTTAAATTGTGCGGGATATGATGACCGGTCAGTATTCTATCGTCAGAATCATGATTTCCGGGCAAATATAAGAAATCAACACTATAAGCCTTTTCAAAAGCAGACAACACTGCATCAACAGTACTGTGTTTGACCACATCTCCATCAAACAGATCCCCTGCAATAATTACTGCTCTAACCTGATTTTCGGCGGCATATTCGGTCAACTTGATAAAGGAGCGCAGCACCTCGGCATTTCTCATTTCCGATTTTTCCGCAGTCATGTGCGTCCCCATAGGTGAATCCAAGTGAATATCGGCGCAATGTATTATTTTCATATGCCATTCTCCTTAATCCCAATTGCATTCTCGACAGTATATACAACAATTCCATGATAATATAAAATATTATACTTTATATGCGGTATATGTCAATTATATCATAGTATAACAACAAATTCAACTGTTATTTGATATTATTCAAGCAATATTTTATATATTAATTATCTCACAGGTTAAGTGTATAAAAAAGCCCTCGCCATGCGAGAGCTTTTAATGATATATTCACTGCTAAATTTGCAATCGTCCTATTCCTGCTCAAACTGATCACGGCCTACGCCGCAGAGCGGGCACTCAAAATCCTCGGGAAGCTCATCCCACGTCGTACCGGGTGCGATCCCACCCTCCGGATAGCCCTTTTCCTCATCATATTCAAATCCGCAAACGCTGCATACGTATTTCATTTTTTATCTCCTTATCTCGTAATTATAGATTATAGTTTTTCTTGGTTAGGCAACAGATTCTGCCGCGTGGCCGGCTGGGCAATGATGCCGACAGCAATACGATTTGACGGGTACGCCGATCATCGGTCCTCCTGCTCGATCTCACTGTGCTCCGCCGCAAGGCAGTCCGGGCAGATTCCCTCATAGACCGTCCGATGGCGAACGCTGCCGTAGCCCGTTTGTGCCGCGACATGCTCGTCAAGCTCATGGCGGTATTCGGCGGGTGCGTCACACACACGTCCGCAGCGAACGCAGAGCAGATGACAGTGCAGCTCGACCGTCAGATCGAATCGGTCCGCCCCGGGGACCTTGACGTGATTTATCTCGCCGTCCTCCGCGAGCAGGGCGAGATTTCTGTACACCGTTCCGCGACTGACGTGCTCATCGCGCGCGTGCACACTCTCATATATCTGCTCGGCGGTCGGATGATCACTCCGCGAGCGCACGGCATTGAGCACAAGCTGCCGCTGTTTTGTATCTCTTCTTGCTTTCAAATTAAAGTCCTACCGTCTTTTCTCCGATATCTGCCGTCGAAGATTAATAATTCTCCGCATGTACCTCGAAATAGCTCTGCGGATGATTGCAGGTCGGGCAGACGGCGGGAGCCTCCGTGCCTACAACGATGTGTCCGCAATTGCGGCACTCCCATACCTTGACCTCGCTCTTGCGGAATACCTCTGCGGTCTCGACATTGCGGAGCAGCGCGCGGTAGCGCTCCTCGTGATGACGCTCTATCTCTCCGACGAGGCGGAAGCGTGCCGCAAGCTCCGGGAAGCCCTCCTCCTCAGCTGTCTTTGCAAAGCCGTCATACATGTCCGTCCACTCGAAATTCTCTCCCTCTGCAGCTGCCGCAAGATTCTCTGCGGTGTCACCGATGCCGCTCAGCTCCTTGAACCACAGCTTTGCATGCTCCTTCTCATTCTCAGCGGTCTTGATGAAGATAGCCGCAATCTGCTCAAAGCCCTGCTTCTTTGCCACCGAAGCAAAGTAGGTATACTTGTTTCTTGCCTGCGATTCGCCTGCGAATGCCTCCATGAGATTCTTTTCCGTCTGCGTGCCGCTGTATTTTGTGTTTTTCATATTCTTTTCTCCTGTTCGATTTCTTATTAGGAATGATTCCTGATAAGATAATACACCATTCCGTTCGATTTGTCAATAGGAAATTATAATTTTTTTTGCAAAAACAAAAAAGTCCCGCAGACAGTGTGACCGCCTGCGGGATGTGTTATACATATCATTTTATAAACGGCTCGTTTCTGTTACCGACAGTAAGGCAATAACCGCCTTTATAACCGATCGTATTTGCTATCAAAAGCAGTGCGATAAGATTATGCCTCGGAGTCGTGTAAAACAAAATCCTCTTTTGACCGTTGATAATAAGCTCCTGCTTCAAAAGCACACGCAAAAGTATAAGATCATCGGTCACACGGTCGATTTGTTCGTTATCAATACCGCAGTCACCGGCAAGAACAGCACTTTCAAAAATATAGTCTCTCGGTCTTTTATACAGCCATATCAAAGCATTAAAAGTGTCGGGACGAGAGAGCGCCGCAAAAATATCCTGCAGCTCCTGTCTATTATCGAGGAAATAGCCGTACCCTGCATCGGGCTGCGGAAACAGAGCGAAGAAAGGTTCACACCCGTTCGATATCATTGTAAAGCCACTGTCATTTACAACATACGAGCATTTACCGTTGATTTTCGGGTCGTAGCAGCTCTCAAGCTCTGCGAGATAACCTATAAAACCGCGCTCGATCTGCCAACAGATATCGCGCGCCGTTGCAAATCGGAGGTCCGGCTCGGTACTTTGAAGCAGTGCGATTATCCGGCGCGAAATATCCGGCATTGATACGTAGTTATTTTCAAACAGCTCATCAAGAGAAGCCCCGAGCTCTCTCGAGAGTGAGACAAGCAGAGCCCCGTCGGGATAGGTCTCGCTTCTCTCCCATTTTGACACAGCCTGCGCAGAAACTCCGAGTCGTGAAGCAAGCTGCTCCTGCGTCAGATCCTTTTTAAGACGAAAATTCTTAATATTTTCGGATAAGCACATTTTACTTTCCTCCGATCATCTTGCATCCGTCGCTATTATAGTATTGATAAAAATTGCTTACGCACATTTTGTTGTAAGCAAGTGACAGCAAAGATAGGATAATGCCGTCTCCGTCGCACTCATATACATCAACATCCCCGTCCGCAAGGTGCGCCGTCATACAACGACAGTCTCCCACTTCACAAAAGCTCCTCAAAATCACAGAGACCCGCTCAACGGAAATGCCGCTGTTCTCCGATATATAATCTGCCGTAAAAGCCCGGCTGCACTTTGTCGAGTGGATGAAATACAAAACCGAAAGCACATCCTCCTCGGATAAAAAACGGAAGAGCTTAACTATCTTATCCTGCTTATCCCGCGCTCCGAGCCACGCAAAATTCTCCTTGTTCCGAAGCAGCGTCACGGAGAGATTGACCGAATCCGAGGCTACCGTAAATTTGAAAAAATCCGAAGCAGAGATCTGCGAACGCCACAGCAGCATATCATCCGACGGGTATGCATCTTCGAGGCTTTTCGCTTCTAAGCCATGCAAAAACATATCGGACTCCGCCGCTGCCGGGAAGAAGGCTCTTTCCATCTCAAAGGCACGGAGTATTTGCTCCTTGCGGTCGACTCCCGTCAGCACCGAGCGTACAGCTTCATCTATTCCGCCGTTTCCATCTGAAATTCCGAGCAATGCGTCGGTCGTAACACCGAAATATTGCGACAGCTCCATCAGCATTGGAAGATCGGGCATTGAGGCGCTGTTTTCCCACTTGGAGACCGTCTTGTTAGAAACGGAAAGGCTCTGCGCCACCTCATCCTGCGTAAGCCCCTTTGCCGTTCTCAGCTTTACCAGCATTTCGCCTATTTTACATTCAGACACTGTTTTCACCTCACAGAAAAATTAAAGCTCCGGAGCTTTGTGTCTTTATTATATGCGAAACTCACGGTAGAGTCAATGGAGCTGAATTCAATATATTCTCCGATATAGAGACTCCGAATTTCAAATATCAAACAAATTGAAAGAAACCTCTTTCGTCTGTATGACAAAAGAGGTTTCTTTCGTGTAACTGCGCGACGAAATCGCACAATTATTCTTTCGGAACTGCAAGCAAACGAAACCTTATGCAATTACAGGGACACGAAACATCTATCGAATATTTTTCTTTTGAACCACGATAGGTAAAATTCCCTCCACAGCGAATGATTTCACAATATGTATATATTTCAGATATTGCACGGGGGCAAAATCCTTGCGGAGTTTCATATTCAAAAGAAAAAACATCGCCTTTTTCCAAACCGAGTCTGCAATCTTTTGCATAACCATCGGTTACTTCAACACGAAAACTCCATTCCTCTTTAATCCATTTATTCATCTGCAGCCTTCCTTTGCGGTATTAAGCGAGGAAATTAACATTCTTCTGATTGCGCCGCATTGATTTTGCAGCGGTTTATATGTTGATTCCGGAATATAGCCGGTTTCAAAAAGAAGTTCAAGCCAATACTCTGTTTCAAAGCATTCCTTTTGTGCTATTTCCAATTTTGAAATAAAGTCTTTTTTACCTTGGGCATACTGCGCCTCATGAATATTAGCCCCGATGCTCGTACCTGAACGCAGCAGTTGGTTTGTCAGAACCGATTCTTTATATTTTGATTTAACATCACGGCAAAGAAATACGATTTGCTTTGCAAAGTCTTTTGATTTACAACGCAAAATGCTGTCCGGCATTATTATCTCCCCAACGAATTATATCATAAAACTCTTTACCTGTAAAGAGATGGTGATATGCCTCGCCGCGCTCGGCGTGATATTTTTGCCGACGCAAAAGTGATATTGTGCCTGCGGCACAGTGATATTATATTCGTCACTCACACTCGCGAAGCGAATATCACTCGGCAGAAAGCCGAATATCACTGCGTAGCAATACCACTCGCCGTAAGGCGAATATAACTGAAAAAAGCACTTGCAATTGCAAGTGCTTTTTTCATGGCTGCGGAAGAAGGATTTGAACCCTCACAAGCAGAGTCAGAGTCTGCCGTGCTGCCATTACACAATTCCGCAATATTCAATTTATCAACGTGTTCTGCCGTCAACGTCATTTATTATATCAGAATGCAGCGCACCTGTCAATACCTTTTTTTCAAAAAATATAAAATCATTCGCAAAAAAAGAGCAATAATGTGACCTAAATATATTGCTCCCAACGCAGCAGCGAAAAGACGATATCGGGTAAATAAGGCAGCACGGCACTATTGACAAAATAGGCTTACCTTACTATAATATGGATGGAAATATAGGCTTGGCAATGCGCATTCAGAGCCGCATGTCGAGCGGTGCGGCGCACTATATATCAAAAAGAACGGAGTACATGATGGAAAACGTCATTGAAATAAATCATCTATACAAGTCCTTCGGCGAAATAAAGGCGGTGCAGGATCTGTCGCTGCGTGTCGAAAGGGGAGAGCTGTTTGCCTTTCTCGGTGTAAACGGCGCGGGAAAGTCCACCACGATATCCATGCTGTGCGGTCAGCTGCGACGCGACTGCGGAAGCATATCGGTCTGCGGCTGTGATCCCGAAACGGGGATCGCCGAGGTAACGCGCAGACTCGGTGTGGTCTTTCAGAGCTCGGTGCTCGACAGACCTCTCTCTGTCCGTGACAATCTGCGCAGCCGGGCGGCACTCTACGGCATAACCGGTACAGATTTTCACCGCAGGCTCGATGAGCTGACCGAGCTGCTCGACCTTGCTCCTCTGCTCGGTCGTACGGTGGGCAAGCTCTCAGGCGGTCAGCGCAGGCGGGTCGATATTGCACGCGCACTGATACACCGTCCCGAAATACTCATTCTCGATGAGCCTACCACCGGGCTTGACCCGCAGACAAGACAGCTGCTGTGGAGCGTCGCCGAACGGCTGCGCGCGGAGACAGGCATGACCGTCTTTCTGACGACTCACTATATGGAGGAGGCTGCGGATGCCGACTATGTGGTGATTCTCTCCGCAGGGCAGATAGCCGCCGAGGGAACTCCGCTCGAGCTTAAGAACCGATACACCGGTGACCGTATCACGCTTTACGGTGCCGATCCCGCACAGCTGAACAGCCTCGGGCTTAGCTATGACGAGCTGCCCGGTGCACTGCGCTTGACCGTGCCGAGCACCTCGGATGCAACGGCGCTGATACTCGCCCACCCCGAGCTGTTTACCGACTACGAGATAGTCAAGGGCAGAATGGACGATGTATTTTTAGCGGTCACGGGTCAGCAGCTGCCGGGCTGAGCGGCTCAAGCCGATTCGACGGCGACGCAATACGCCGAAAAAAATCCGTCATCGGCGATATCGGTATGTACATAGCTAAGAATAAAGCCGAGTCCGCAGGATAACGGCATACCGCGAATACATTACATTTAGTTATTCGGAAAGGACATGCAGCGCACCGCGCTGCCGCAATATAAATATGAAAACTCTCGGGAATCTCATCAGGCGCGACCTGCGTCTGTTCTTCAAGGATAAGGGGCTGTTCTTCTCCTCTATGTTAACACCGCTCATCCTACTCGTGCTCTACGCGACATTTCTCGCGCGCGTATACCGCGACAGCTTTCTCTCTGCACTGCCGGCGGGGCTAAACGTCTCCGATGCACTGATCGACGGCACGGTCGCGGCGCAGCTTGCATCTTCCCTGCTCGCCGTCAGCTGCGTTACCGTCGCTTTCTGCTCGAATCTACTTATGATACAGGACAAGGCAAGCGGTGCAATACGCGACCTGACCGTTTCACCGGTGCGCCGCTCCTCTATCTCGGCAGCATATTATGCGGCATCGGCGCTGAGCACGCTTGCTGTGACCTTTACCGCGCTTGCGGCATGCCTTATCTACATGCGCGTTGTAGGCTGGTACATGTCGGCGACCGACGTAGTCTCGGTCATTCTCGACACCCTGCTGCTGACGCTGTTCGGCACAGCACTCTCCTCCTGCATAAACTTCTTTTTGTCAACGAGCGCTCAGGCATCGGCGGTGGGAACGATAGTTTCGGCGGGCTACGGCTTTCTCTGCGGCGCGTATATGCCGATATCAAGCTTCGGAACCGGACTTCAGCATTTTCTCTCGTTCATGCCCGGAACATACGGAACGAGCCTGCTGCGCAACCATATGCTCGCGGGAATTTTTCGCGAAATGAGCAGCATCGGTTTTCCCGACGTGGTGGTATCGGGTATCGGTGCCTCTATCGACTGCTCTCCGCAGCTATTTGACAGAGTGGTATCCGTCGGAGGAATGTATGCTATTCTCGGCGGAGCGATAATTCTGTTCACCGCGCTGTATATTCTTTTCGGTGTGCTCGCCGGACGGCACGCAAGTGCAAAATAATCCTTGACAAATCGAGCAGAGCGTGGTATCATACTACCGTAACAATCGAAAACCTAAACAGGGGGGTCGCCTATCGCGGCGACTGAGATGAGGCTCGCATCTGCCCGCTCCCTTCTAACCTGATATGGGTAATGCCAACGTAGGAAGTTTAGTTTTTGAGAGTACGGGGGCTGCACACCCTGTTCTATCATCTATTCTACCGCGCCGGCGTGATATGATCGGTGCGGTTTTCTTTTGTTATCGGATGAATAAAAACGCACGTGCGTTTTATCCTACCGACGGGGCAGGTGAGGACTGCGAGCGATATTCCGCCGCAGCCTTCATCTATCCCGATCACACGCAAGGCTGCCGACAATCCGGCGGCAAAACAAAAGAAAGGGGCGCTTTCGCTCGGCGAAAGCCACAGTCAATCAATGCAAAATAAAAACAACACCGTTTACCGTCTCGTACTGAGCGCCATCTTTGTTGCACTCGCATCGGTGCTCAGCCTCATTAAGATAGTGGAGATGCCTCTCGGCGGCTCCGTCACTCTGCTCTCCATGCTGCCTATCGTAATGATATCCATCATGTTCGGACCGAAATGGGGCTTCGGCAGTGCGTTTGTCTACTCTATAATCCAGCTTATCTTCGGAATCACCATGAGCGGTCTGCTCGGATGGGGTCTGACACCTATAATGCTCGTAGGATGCATACTGTTTGACTACATCATCGCCTACACCGTTCTCGGCATCGCCGGCATATTTAGAAACAAGGGCTACGGCGGTATCTGCGGCGGGATCGTGCTCGCATTAGTGCTTAGATTCGTCAGCCACTTCATTTCCGGCTATGTTATCTTCAAGAATCTTGAGCAGTTCGAGCTGTTCGGCACTCTCTTTGAGAACCGTCCCGTGCTCTACTCTATCGCCTACAACGGCTTATACATGCTCCCCGAGCTGATCCTCACGCTTATTGCGGCTGTAATACTCTTCCGTCAGCCCGTTATCAAGAAGCTCGCAGAGGGCAAGCAGCAGTAATTCGGACGCTCTGTCCGATCATGCGGCAATCCATACCGGCGCACCGAGCGGCTGCGTCGGTATTTTTTATATCATAATATGCGATTTTCGCAGTCACGCCAATGTTATTCATACGTGCGTAACAATTTGCTGTTACCATGAGAGCAATAATCAACAAAGCATTGACGGGGAGCATTTCACCCCGCACGGAGGACACACTATGAAGATTGAAATGCCGTTTCGCGCTGCCGATATTCTTATCCCGCGCGGAGATCACACCCTCTTTTCGACCGTAGCGTGCGACCAGTTCACGGCAGAGCCGAAGTACTGGGAGCAGGTCAGGGAGCTGACCGACGGTCATCCTACCGCATACCGCATCACGCTGCCAGAGGTATACCTTTCCGACGATAACAGCGAGCGCATAAATGCGATAAATACGGAAATGAAGCACTATCTCGACTCCGGACTGTTTGCCGAGTACCCGCACGCTATGATATATGTCGAGCGTACACTCAGCAACGGAAATCTGCGCCGCGGACTCGTCGGAGCTATCGACCTCGAGGCATATGACTATACCCCCGGAACGACCGCGCCTATCCGTGCGACCGAGGGAACTGTGCCGGAGCGCATTCCGCCGCGCGTACTCATCCGCCGCGACGCTCCACTCGAGATGCCTCACGTTATGCTGCTCATAGATGACCCGAAGCGCACGGTCATTGAGCCGCTGAAGGACAGCTGCACCGAGACCGTTTACGACTTTGATCTAATGACAGGTGCCGGTCATCTGCGCGGCGCGCTTGTACCCGAGTCGGTCCAGGAGAGCATTCTCTCCGCGCTCGCAGCGCTCTGCGGAGACGAGGAGCATCCTTTTCTATTCGCCGTCGGCGACGGAAACCATTCGCTTGCCACCGCAAAGCAGTGCTACCTTGACAATCCTACCCCCGAGAATCGCTATGCGCTCGTGGAGGTCGTAAATGTTCATGACGATGCACTTGTATTCGAGCCGATCTACCGCGTGGTTTTCGGCGCGGATACAGACGAGCTTATCGGAGCGGTTCGCGCTCATTTTGCCGCAATGCAGCCCGAGTGTCTGACCTCGACAATGGCAGCGATAACAAGCAAGGGCGAGCAGAGCTTCCCCTGCACATCATTTCCTGTCGGAGAGCTGCAGGAGCTGCTCGCAGCCTATGTTGCGGAGCATCCCGGAACGGTACTCGATTATATTCACGGCGAGAGCTCGCTGCGCGAGCTGTCCGAGGGGGACGGCGCAGTCGGATTCCTCTTCGAGGGGATGAAGAAGAGCGAGCTCTTCCCGTATATCCGCGAAAAGGGTATTCTGCCTCGTAAAGCGTTCTCGATGGGAGAGGCGCTTGATAAGCGGTTTTACATGGAGTGCCGTAGTCTCTGCTGAGCTAAAAACGCCCGGACCGAAAAAGCGAAAACGGACTTTTAGGTAACGGCTTTAGTTTAATCTGATTTGCTGAATAGTGTCGGAATCCTTACGGATTCCTTCAAAAGGCGAAAATGTTTTCGCTTTTTCTACCGCCGAAAACCGTCTCTGCCGTACACTTGTACGGCGACGAGGCGGTTTTCGACGCTTCTGCATCTTTTTTATCTCTCCGCGAGCGGCTTGTCACTTCGTACGTAGTTTTTTCTCTGCCTCAGTATAGAAATAGTGTGTCGAGATACGGCGAGGATAATTTCGCTTTTTCGGTCCAAGCGTTTTTAATTCAGCAGAGTTCAGCAGAGCTCCCATTGCCATCAGCGGAGTTCAGCAAAACTCACTTAATTACTATCATTGAATTCTGTTGGGATAACCACAGACAAACCGAAAGAGAACCGTAAAGCTCAAATCTCTACGGTTCTCTTTTTATATTCAGATAAAAATCAAATCGGGTATTTTCGGCGGCGTCATCTGTGCGCGAGCGCACGGGCATCGGAGAGTCCGCAGACAAGCGCCTCTATATCCTCCTCGGTCGTATAGCGCGACAAGCCTATTCGTATCGAACCGTCTATGCGGTCGCTGCGCATACCGATAGCCTCGAGCACATGACTGCGCTTACCCTGCTTGCAGGCAGAGCTTTTTGACACATATACCTCTCTGCCCTCGAGAAAATTCATGATAACCTCACTGCGCCAGCCGGGCATCGAAGCACTGAGAATGTGCGGTGCGTCGGTCTCGAGTATGACCGCCTCCGGCACGGCGGCGGTCAGCCGCTCCGAGAGCTGCGTTTTAAGCGAGCGTATGTATTCTATCTTAGGGTCAAGACGTGCTGCGGCGGCAAATGCCGCAATAGCCGGCATAGCCTCCGTTCCCGCGCGGCGCTCCGACTCCTGACCGCAGCCGCAGATAAAGGGCGGCAGACGCAGCCCGCTGCGGATATACAGCGCGCCGATGCCCTTAACAGCATGTATCTTATGTCCGCTGATGCTGATAAGATCTGCGCCGAGCTTTGATGCGCGGAACGGCAGCTTCATAAAGCCCTGAACCGCATCGGTATGGATAAGCGCCCTGCATCCGGCAGCTCGTACCGCGCGGGCAATACCCGCGATATCGGTAACCGCTCCGGTCTCGTTGTTGACCATCATAAGCGAGATAAGTGCGGTATCGGGGCGAAGCGCCGCAAGCACCGACTCTGAGGTTATCGCGCCGGCGCTGTCCGGTACGAGACGTGTAACGGTGCAGCCGAGCCCCTCGAGGCGGTCGAGCGATCGACGCACGGCATCATGCTCCACGGAAGAGCTGATAATATGTCTGCCGGTGCGCTTCATTGCCTCGGCACCGCCGAGCAGCGCCCAGTTATCGCTCTCCGAGCCGCAGGAGGTAAAGACAAGCTCCTCCGGCTTTGCGCCGAGCGCGTCGGCTACGCTGCGCCTGCACTCGTCGAGCAGGTGCTTTGCCTCTCTGCCCTTTCTGTGCGTCGAGGACGGATTTCCGTATACCTCACTCATCACACGTGCCGCCGCTTCGAGTGCCTCCGGGCAGGTGCGGGTAGTCGCTGCGTTATCAAGATAATGTTCCATTTTATATGACCGTTGCCGCCGCACTGCGACGGTTTACCTTTTTATAATATCACTTCGTTTTTTTCTGTTGATAACATCGGCACGACCGACAGATGCCGTCTGCCGCCATTTTATCGGCAATGATGGATCTGACTCTGAAATGATCCTGCAATGTTTCTCGGATATTGAGCTGAATGTCAAAGCAGCAGCTCATAGCCGTATCGGCGGTC
>URAP01000004.1 GCA_900545935.1 uncultured Eubacteriales bacterium | reverse complement strand
CAGACGGCCCAGCACGCCCTCCCCGGTATCCGCCGTTTTTTCCGCCGCCGCTCTCACCATCCGCACGGACGCATTATCGCGCAGCGAGGAGACGGTAAGATACTCGATAACTGCATCATCAATCACACCGGAGGATGCGAGCGAAAGTGCCTTGAGCACGGCAGAGGTATTTTTGCCGAGCGCGTTGCTGCGCGGAGTGACAAGGACCGCCGAACTCGGAGACATTGCGGTTATTCCCGAAGTCTGCTCCGAATAGGACGGCAGCGGCAGCACTCCCCAGTCCGACTCAGCACTGGCGAGCGTCTCCGCATCGCGGAAGGTACCTACATAGAACAGCACATCGCCGCCGCGAAAGCTCGTCGCAGCAGATGTATCCGAGCCGTATCCGCTCGAAAAGCCCTGCCCGTTTCCGAAAACGGTATACGCAAGTGCGGCAAGCTCATTCATAGCGGCATCGTCGTAGCTTATGGACGGCACAGAGCCGTATTCGGTGCTGACATAATGCAATCCCGAGCTTATCTGCATAGCGTCGGCGATCTCGTTCAGCGGAAGGTCGGTAACCGCACCTATACGCGTCGCCTTATCCGCGCCGCGAGCCTCGGCTGCACTGTGCATCAGCACAGAAAAGCGCTGCCATGTCCACTCTCCGCGCTCGTACTCGCCGTAGAGATCACCCGCGCCGAGAGATTCCGCTATCGCTTTATTCCAGTAGACGGCATAGATATCGCGCACATCCTCAGTCGCGGCGCTGACAACCCCGTAGCTGCGGAATGCAGCACTCAGCTGAGACATCGCGTCGGTATTGAAAATGTCGGAGTTCGGGTCAAAATCCGGCAGACTGTATAGATTCATCAGAAGCGAATCGGCATTATAGCTGCCTATCTCCGAGATATCTATCGCAATGATATCCGCGTAGTACAGCCCTGCCTTTACGCTTGTACGCACCTCGTCCAGCAGTGCCTCGCGGGATCCCGCGAGCTTTCCGGCAATGGTGGTATTGTACTTCTTTTCTATCACTCTGTTGCGGGCAAGCGCTGCCGCGCTTATCTCGTCTGCGGCAGATTCGGGACACAAAATATCGGCGTGCGAATATGTCGCTATGACCGTTGCGGCACCGTCAAAATTGAGCGTTTCGAGTCCCTCGAGCGCCTTTGCCGCCTGCTCCGCACTGCGCGGACGAACGATCTCACCGGGATATTCGACCGCAGTGTCACTGCGAGCGGTGACGGCAGTAGTCTCCACCGACTCATTACCGCCTCCGCCCGAGCAAGCCGTCAACAGCATGAGCATGCCGAGCGTAAGCGCAAACAGACGCACCGCGCCGTTTCTTCTCTTCATCTTCTGTCCCTCCGTTTCCTATCTGTCCGATCGGCGCACGGCAGCAGCCATCGTATCCGATGCAGCCGTGCTGTTTTATGCCGACAGCAGAGCCGCCGAAGCGCCCCGTATTTCCGAAAAGCGGCGGAGGCGCTTCCGCCGTCCGCCGCCGATAGACAATAATTCCGATGTGGCTACAGTAATTATTTTCGATATCATACCGCACAATCCCGATATGATATCACCGAGCTATGATATCACCCTGCAAACGAGGCAGCCGCCGCACCCGATGTAGTTATACCCGAATATGTCGGTGATATACCGCCGCGTTATGCTTTGGTATATGTCTTATGCCTTGGTGTAGGTTGTTCCGTCCTTTGTGTCGATAAGGGTGATGCCCTCCGCGAGCAGCTCTGCTCTGATACGATCCGCCTCGGCATAATTCTTCTCACGCTTCGCCGCCGCGCGCGCCTCGATGCGCGCAAGTATCGACGCATCCTCGTCTCCGCCTGCGGGCTCTGCCGCTTCAAGCGAACGCTTTGCCGCGTCGATAAGTCCGAGCGAAAGCACGGTATCAAACTCGTCAATAAGGCTCAGCTTTGTACCTGACGATGCGCCGGATTTCAGCACATCGTAGAGCGCGGTTATTCCGAGCGAGGTGTTAAGGTCGGCATCCATTCCGTCACGGAAGCCTGCGCGCAGACGCTCTGCCTCATTTGCATCCTCGGGCGAGACACCGCCGTCAGCGGTCGCGCCGTCACGCATCAGCGCTGCGATACGCGCGACGAGCTTATCATAGCTTACCTTAGCGTTATCAAGGCCCTCCCACGAGAAAACAAGCGCCTTGCGGTAGTGTGAGCCGAGGCAGAACAGACGGTAGACCATCGGATCGTAGCCGCGCTCGCGCAGCAGAGAAACGGTGAGAAACTCGCCTTTGGACTTACTCATCTTGCCGCCCTCGGTATTGAGGTGCAGCACATGGAACCACAGCGAGCACCACTTGTGTCCGAGATATGCCTCGCTCTGCGCTATCTCGTTTGTATGATGCGGGAATGCATTGTCTATTCCGCCGCAGTGAATATCGAGATATTCGCCGAGGGTATGAATGCAGATAGCCGAGCACTCGATGTGCCAGCCGGGGTACCCTACGCCCCACGGGCTGTCCCACTTCAGCTCCTGATCGTCGAACTTCGACTTTGTAAACCAGAGCACAAAGTCGCTCTTATTGCGCTTATTCGTATCCTTTTCAACACCCTCGCGGACGCCCTCCTCGAGATCCTCGCTGTCGTGCTTGTTAAACACGTAGTACTGCTCGAGCTTTGAGGTATCGAAATAGACGTTTCCGCCCGCAATATATGCATAGCCCTTCTCGACCAGACGCTCTATCATTTCGATATAGTCGGGTATGCGCGTGGTCGCGGGAACAACGAACTCGGGGCGCTTGATGTTCAGCGCCTCGCAGTCGGCAAAGAACGCGTCGGTATAGTAGCGCGCTATCTCCATGACCGTCTTGTGCTCGCGGCGCGCGCCCTTGAGCATCTTATCCTCCCCCTCGTCGGCATCGCTCGACAGGTGTCCGACATCGGTGATATTCATCGTTCTGTGCACCTTATATCCGATATATGTAAGGTACTTTTCGAGAACGTCCTCCATTATATAGGAGCGCAGATTTCCTATATGCGCAAAATGATACACGGTAGGACCGCAGGTATACATGCGGAGCACGCCGGGCTCCTTCGTCACAAGCTCCTCTTTCGTTCTCGTTGCGGAATTATACAGCTTCATTTATCTTATATGTCCTTTCAGGGTGTTAGAAAATGCGTCTCACTCGAGGTCGGAATCGCCGCCGTCAATTTCATTGCTATCAACTTCATTGCTATCGACTTCATTGCTATCGACGTCATTGCGATCGGGAGCAATGACGTCAGCCTCATCGCCGTCAAGATCTTCATAGCCGTTCTCAGCATCATCCGGATACGCCTTGTCCGGATCGGCTTCGTCCGTCTCAGCCTTGTTATCGCGGTGCTCGGCATCATCCCAGAGCGCCTCATCGGGGGTGCGGACATAGTGCAGCTCGGTAGAAAAGCCTCGTACACCGTCATTCTCGCCGCTCTCATCAATTTCATCAATCTCAGTATGCTCATCGGCATCGTCGATCTCGTCACTCTCACCAAGCTCATCCAAAGAATCAAGCTCCGAGAGAGCCTCGCCGGTTATCTCCTCGAGCACCGAGATGCGGTCGCGCAGTCTGCGCAGCTCCTGATCAATCGGGTCGGGGATATTTATCTGATCGAGATCCGAGCCGGTCTCCTCAACGCGCACGCCCTCTCTGCGAACGACCCGCGCGGGAATACCGACTGCGGTAGAATCGGACGGCACCTCGTCGAGCACCACCGCGCCTGCGGCTATCTTGGAATTGTCGCCTATGGAGAACGGTCCGAGCACCTTAGCGCCCGCGCCGACCATTACATTGTTGCCGAGGGTTGGATGGCGCTTTCCGGTATGTTTACCGGTTCCGCCGAGCGTAACACCCTGATACAGCGTGCAGTTATCGCCGATCTCCGCCGTCTCTCCGATAACGACCCCCGAGCCGTGGTCTATAAACAATCCCTTACCTATCGTAGCACCCGGATGGATCTCTATTCCGGTAAGAAAACGCGCGGTCTGGCTGATTAGACGTGCTGAGAACTGATGTCCGCCCTCATTCAGCTTGTGTGCGACACGGTACGCCGCGACTGCATGCAGACCCGAGTATAACAGCAGTACCTCTGCCCTGCTGCGTGCCGCCGGATCACGCTCCATTACAGAGTCAACATCAGAGCTCAGCTCCTCAACCATCTCACGTGTGCCTGCCGCCACGGCGGCAGTACCCTTGCAGATTTTTTTCGCGCCCTTGCATGCGAGCTTCACGCCGTCTGCGGCTAGCCGTGCCGCCTTCTTCGGCACATCGCCGCATTGTTTATTTTCGTTCTCGGAAAGCAGGCGCTCGACAGAGCTGCATACCGTCCCCATATATTTGCGCGCGCAGCTTCTTGCAACCGTGCCGAGCTCACTGTTCTTTATGGCATCGAGCTGTTTTCCTATTTTATTTATGTAACCCATATTCTCTGCTCCTTTTCTCCGGCATCGCCGGAATGATTGGGATGCTCAGACGGATATATAGATACCCGTATATCATATTATATCCGTTTTGAAATCGCTTGTAAATAGTTTTTGGTGATTATTTATTGACTTTTTTGTGCAGTTATATTATAATGAGTACGATAAACGCGAGCAGTATCACCCTGTCGGCGTCCGTCGGCGAGAGAAAGGAATCGTAAATGCTTAAAAATTTATGCGGTCGTCCCGCAAGAATGCTCCTTGTCTACCCGGACTATACCGACCGCGACAGCACAAAAAGGGTCAGCGGAGGAAATTACAGCGAGGGACTCGCCTCGATCTCTGCCGTACTAAAGCAGGGCGGACACGATGTCAGGCTGCTGCATCTGTTGAATCTTCATACAGAGGAGGATTTCAAGAGACGTCTGCGCGAGGCAGGTGAATTCGATATCATCGGTTTCTCCATAAGAACGACCGCATTTCCCGACTGCATAGAATATATAAAGTGGACAAAGGAGGTCTGCCCGGAAGCCTTCATCATCTGCGGCAGCTACCATCCGACGCTCGTACCGGATGAGGTTCTGGCAGTAGACGGAGTCGACTGTGTATGCGTCGGTGACGGCGAGTATGCAGAGCTCGAGCTCTGCGACAAGATGCGCGACGGTGAAGATTATACAAGCATCGAGAGTCTTTATTTCAAGCTCGATGACGGCAGCTTTAAGCACAATCCCATCCGACCGCTCTTTGCAGACCTTGATCGGCTTCCGATTCCGGACTTCGAGTTATTCGACTATGACAACCTCGAATCCTCAAAGGTCGGTACCGCGATAGTCATCGTCAGCCGCGGCTGTTTTTACAACTGCACCTACTGCGGAAACGGAAACTTCCGCAAGGTCTATCCGAACAAGAAGATCTACGCGCGCTTCCGTTCGCCCGAGAATGCGATACTGTATCTGAAAACGCTGCTCTCGCGCCATCCGCAGATAAAGTTCATCAACTTCCGCGACGCGATATTCAACATGTTTCCCGACTGGTTCGACCGCTTTATCGACATGTATAAAGAGGAGATCGGGCTGCCCTGCACCGGCAATATCCGCTTTGACATTCTCACAGAGGAGACGGTCAAGAGAATGAAGGACGCAGGCTTCTACACCATCGACATGGGTCTCGAGAGCGGAGATCAGGAGATGCGCTTCAAGTATCTGCGGCGCTATCAGACCGATGAGATGATAATCAACTGCTCCAACTGGTTTCACAAGTACGGCATAGCGCAGCTGACCTACAACATCATAGGGCTGCCGTACGAGGATATACATCGCGCGCTGAAGACCATCAAGCTCAATGCGAAAATAAAGAGCGACCGCACTATACCGAACATCTTTTATCCTTATGAGGGAACACCGCTTTACGAGATATCGAAGCAGGCGGGATTTATCCCGGAGGGCGACTTTACCAAGCGGAGAGTTCCGCTGATACAGCCGCAGTTTCCCGAGGAGCAGGTACTGTTTATCGAGGCATACTTCATGCATTTTGTGCGCCGCTATAAGCTCGCATATCGGCTTCCGAGCGGCATAGGGCGCGTTTATGAGCGTTGGCTCGACCATCGCGTAACCGGAAGGCAGGTGCCGTATAAGGCGCTTGTCGCGATACACGATGTATACGCAGCTGCGCGAAACTCACTAAAGGACTTTCTTGTCAACCATCTGCCTAAGCTCTATATGAAGCTGCGCATGCTCAAGCATCGCAAAAAGGCAGAAAAGGCAGACTGAACGTAATTATTCATCACCTTCTTATGAGATACAGCCGACAGCAAGGATGTATCAAAACGAGTGCGCGGAATGAAAATTTCGGGGAATAGAATTTTCCGCTGCGGTGAAGAATAGATATGATAAAGGAGACCGCTGTGTGCGGGAATGTTGTCATGGCATATAAAATCGATCAGAACAAATGTATCGCCTGCGGCACGTGCGACGTTGAATGTCCGCGCGGCGCGGTGATAATAAGCGAAATGGGCAAATTCAGCATCGACGAAGAGAAGTGCGTCGGCTGCGGAATATGCGCATCCGTCTGCCCCGTAGATGCGGCAGGAAAGTAACCCATCCGGCGAAAGGAGACTAACTATGGAAGAGAACAATATTAAGGACGAGGAGCTCGACGCTGTCGAGACCGAGGAGGAGGTCGAGGTATATACCCTGACCGACGAGGACGGCAACGAAGGGCAGTTTGAGCTTGCGGCTGTCAAAGAGCTCGACGGAAACAGATACTATGCTCTTATTCCTATGGACGGCGAGGACGGAGATTACTATGTCGTTCTTAAGGAGGAGCAGGAGAACGGAGATACTATTCTCGCGACCATCGACGATGATGCGGAATTTGACCGCATAGCCGCCGTATTTGATAACGAGCTGTTCGGCGAGATAGATTACGATGCCGAGGGCTGATGCCCGCGCTTGAATACAACTGAATAACACAGCACATGTACGAGCAAAAAAGCTTTTCCTGCCTCGTGCGTGATGCGTCGGTTAATTAAACCCACAACTATTAAAAGGAGTCCGAGTCGGACGGGGGGAATGCAGACCTCCCTCTCCGCCCTGCGTTTGACGAACTATATGTCCGTCACCACGGCGGAAAAGGATGCTGGGAGCACAAAGCCGTTCGGGAGGACACCTACCTTGCTGCGGCAGGGTTTATAATTGCCGACGCACACGGCGAAGCGGGACTTTTTTATGTCATTTTTATATCATAATACACGTGCATTACGCAGCACACACCATAAGGAATATTGCCTCAAGGCGCACTGCCTGCCTATTTAGTTTATCCGATGGGCGGCGAGGCGCTTTTTTCTCTCGGTTCCATATATGTTTGTTATGCTGCGGCAATGTAATATCCCGCTTCTTTTCACACGGCAAACTTCTCCTCCGCTCTTTTTCCTTATTCCGCATCGCGTACACGAATATTCGGCTCCCGCGCCGCATACCATTGCCGTGAGCAGTAAAGACGGCGGCATTGCCGCGCATAACGGAGGTATATCATGGACAACAATACGGAAGAAATCCGACGCGAAGCAGAGCCCGAGCGAGGCACAAAGCCGCGCGATACGGTCAAAACGGCTGAGAGGGTCAGCGTTCCGCTCGGCGCGGAGAGCGAGAGCCATACCGTCACCGGACGGCATTTTCGCGACAGCACCGACCACAGCGCCGAAATAACCCTGCCCGACTATTACGGTAATGCGGAAAAGCTGATGTTCGTCCGCGCGGTGCCGCGCATTGAGGAGGTCTACACCGACGGCGACGAGATAAAATACATCGGCTCGGTCAAATATACGGAGGTATTCCTTACAGACGAAGGCATGCTGCGAAGCATAACGACCGATTCTCCGCTCAGCGGAAGCGCAGTATGCCCGCGAGACGGAGACGGAGATGTATGTATAAGCGCAATACCGCTATCTTCCGCAGCCTCGGGCAGACTGACAAGCCCGAAATCGCTCAGCGTCAAGTGCACGGTAGTCACCGACCTGATGCTCACCGAGCAGGATCCGGTCGAGCCGACCGTGCGCAGCAGCACCGAGGCGCTGACCGACGGTCTGACGCTCCAAAAGCGAACCGACAGCATCGAGTCGCTCTGCATACAGTCGTTTACCGAGAGCGGGATCCGAGGCAGCGAGGATATCGAGCTTGAGAGCGGGATGCCGCCGATAGAGGAGCTTATCTGCTGCTCCGTGCGCATATATCCCGACGAGTGCAAGCTCAGCGGAAACGAGATAACCCTGCGCAGCAACGCGCAGATAAACATTCTATGCCGCGGCGAGGGCGGAGCTATAATGTCGATGCAGAAGCGCATTCCGATCACAGAGACCTTTGATTCACCCGAGTGCATTGAGGGACGAACGGATGTGAGCTGCTTCCCGATTCTGTCACTCGACACAGTAAGCGCAGAGCCTGCGGACAACAGCTTCGGCGAGCGCAGGATAATCGAGCTCGACTATACATACTCCGCAACGGTATTCTGCTTCTACTCCTGCACCGTTCCGGTCGCTCGCGACGCATATTCCACCGAATATATGACGACGCCCGAATTCATAACCCGTGACACGGTACGCTTTTCGGAGCTGAAATGCGGCAGCGTCTCGATCGGCGATTCCGCACCCATTCCGAACTATACCGAGGGCTCGCATCCAGAGATATTGTACTCCGATGCCGCCGTGTGCGAGCTGTCGGCTCGACTCGATCCCGAGCGCGGGAAGCTCGAGCTGAGCGGCAGGGCATGCGTATATCTGCTTCTCAGCGGAGAAAAGCACCCGGTGCCTATGACCTTTGACACACCGATAAAGGTCGAGCTCGACGGCTACGGTCTTGAGGGGCGCACCGAGATACTTGCAACGGCAGCGCCGCGAGGTGTGCGTGCACGGGTGGACGGAAGCTCTGTTCATGTCGACTTCGAGCTTGATTATCTGCTCGCCGTTTTCTCGCGTCGCGATGAGGAAATGATAGCCTCGCTAACCGTCGACGAGACAAAGCCCTGCATTCCCGCCGACCGCCCCGCCATGGTACTGTACTATCCGAAAAAGGGCGAGATGCTGTGGGATATCGCAAAGCGCTACGGAACGACCGTTGCAGATATTCGCTCAGCCTGCGGAGTTCAGGGAGACGCTGTGGACAGTCAGCACGTGATAATGCTGCCGAGAAAGAAAAAATGCCCGGTTAAAGCATAAAGGCGGCATAAAACAATGTCATAAGGCAGAGAAAACAGCCGGATCGAGCAGTAATATCCGATTCGGACAAAAAGGGATGCGGTGGCTATGCCCGCCGCATCCCTTTTAATATTATCCCGTCCGATAACATCCGAATTCGAGAATTTAACCCTCCTCATTGCACCGCGAAAGCGCTCGACACACAGCCGCATCACATGAGTAACATGCTCGATAGAGCAATACATCAGCCTCTTTTCGCTCGGTAATTGGAGCAAGCAGCCCGAGGTTAGATCTTGTCTGTATTCATAATTTCAGTCTCCTTTCGTTTACGGCTTAATTATACCGCGAAAAGAGCTGTGACCGAACAATACAAATCGCCCCGAATGTCGAATTCGGGGCAAAAAGTGAATTTGTTATGCAAATAATAGCTCTTCAAAAGCCGATCAATGCTCTATCTGAAAGCTCGGATCATCCATCAAATACTGCAGGATAACATTTACATCCTCCTGCATATTTGCCTGCTCAGCATCATCTACCGGATAATCAATAATATATATCGGTGTACCGTTATAGCTGCCGAGAAGATAGCCGTCACATTCATGAAACAGCAGATCAAACAACGCCGTCCCGTTATTGGAGAACCTCACGCCGTCGTCGGACACATCTATCTGTACATCTTCACGCCACTTTGCCGGATACTTCATTGTAACGATCCGAGTATCAATATCAAAGACAGCCTCGGTCTCTTGCGCGGCATTCTGACTTTCGGATGTACGGTTATCCGTAACGACGGTACTGCCTGTTGTCTCATCGACAGTATTATTATCACCGCACGAAAACATCATAAAAACACAGAAAGCAAGCACTAAAAGTACAGATATATACCTCATTTTAATATCTCCCAAATTAAATCAACAGCTTTTTTAAGAGCAAATACTCGGCACGGGCTCAAAGAGCCGTTCGAGCCATAAAAATCACTCAGACTTACGGTGTGAAAAAACACCCCTCAGCACTAAGGAATCAAGCATCATTTTTGTATTAGGTCTCAGCGGTCCGATAAAAGCCGGTGCTATCATTGTTGTAATGATCTGCGCGATCAAGGATGCAGCTGCTGCTCCGGAAGCGCCGAATCGCGGGATAAAAATAAAATTCAAAATAACATTTGATACCGCAGCAGCACCGTATACCCATTTGAGATACTTTTGCTTATTTTCACACACGATCCATGCATTTCTTGCGACCCCGAGATAAGAAAATGCGGTGTACCAAGTTATGATCCGAAGCGGCATAACCGATAGCATATATGAATCGCCGTACAAGAAGTGTATGATCTGCGCGGAAAAAATGCAAATAATCAGTGACACCGCAACAGAGATATAAAAAACTACAGAGTAGAGTAATTTGTTCTTCTTCTCATATGATGCAATATATCCTCTTTTATAATCCTCCATGATAGCGGGATAAAAGGAATCGATAACCGCCTGCAAAACAAAGCACCATGATGTGCACAGAGCAGTCGCGGTCGAATAGTAACCTATCTCCGCATCGCTTATCATCTGCTTGAGCATAAACTTGTCGGTCTGAGCATAGATAGACACCATAAGCGACGGTAATATAAAGTGCCAGCTGGATCTGAGCAGCGACCTGCCGTATTCCTTAGAAAAGCTGAGCCGCTGTCCTCCCTCAGTCTTATAAACGGCAATCAAGACAATTCCGACAGCTATGTAATCAAGCGATGTTGCAAATGCAAAAAAAACAACGCTTTTCCCCGTCACGATCAAAAAGACGCGGTATATCGCCGCAATCAGATATCCTACCAATGTCGCGATCGCCGTCACCTTTGATTTCAGTTTTGATTGAAACCAATAATTGAAGGTCTCGAACACATTAAATATCATACCGAGGGTGCACAACGCAACGACCGCCAATGTCATCGGTTCGCCGTCATCGACAACAGAAACGATACATACAATACTTATTGCGGAAAGGAAGCTCGATATTATCTTTAAAACAATAGATGTTCCGAGAACGGTTCCTTCCTTTTCTCTGTTATTCACCAGTTCTTTTACAATTACGGAATTTATTCCGAGTGTGCATACCGAAGCAAAAAAACCGGTATATGCGCTTGCATAGTTTATTAAGCCAAAATTTGAAGGTCCGAGAAAGCGAGTCGTATATATTCCGACAAAGAAGTTAATTGCCATCTGAATAATACGACCGCATATCAGCCACCCGGCGTTTTTGACCGTTTTACTTTTTATCAGTTGCTTCAGAAAGTTCAAGTTCTCTTATACTCCTTGCAGGCACACCGCCAACCAACATATTATCCGGCACATTTTTGACCACGCACGCGCACCCCGCCACAACGCACGATCTGCCTATCGAGGTATCCCCGATTATTGTAGCGCGACCGCCTATCCATGTGCCCGAACCGACGCTCTGGCAAAATTTTTTCCCGACACCGGCTCTGCGTTTTGCATCGCCGATCTCGTGACCGCCGGTTTGAAAAATCACTTCCGGACCGATATCGCAATTATCACCGATAGCGACAATGCCGTTACCGTTGCAGCAAAAATTTTTCCCTATCCAGCAGTTATTTCCGATATGAACTTCGGCACTGCAAAAGAAAGGTCCGACAACTTTTGTTCCTTCTCCGATATCAAAGCCCGCAAATCTAAGCAGTGATCTCTTCGCACCGAATGCACCGGTTGAAGCAAAAAAATGATTAACGAGAAACAGCCCCAGTTGCCTTTTGACAGTTTTAATTTTCATATGCAAACCAATCGTCCTTCAATATCTCCGCTTTACTGCACGGACCGCTCTCATACAGATCAGGTGCATTATCGCCCGCAATGAGTCTACCCGACACCTCAATCAGCCTTTCGGCAGCGATCTCGGGAGACCATTCGTCCACCATTGCTTCATAAGCGGCTTTTCCCATGCTATAGCAAAGATCATTATTGTCAAGCAATAATTTCACCTTTAGATAAAGATCTTCGGCATCCCCGTCTTTGTATATCAGTCCGTTTTCTCCGTTTCTTATCAGAAACGGAACCGAGCCTATCTCATGGCTAGCTACAACAGCACAGCCGGAATTCATCGCCTCATTCAATACAGCGCCCCATCCCTCGTTCTTATCGGATGTAAAGAGAAAAATCTCGCTTTTCTCCATCATATTCCGGACTTCTTCTGGAGACATTGCGCCGCGCAAAAAGACGGTATCCTCCAAGCCTTTTTCATGAATAAGGGTCTTTATATATGAGCTTAGAGCTCCGCCGCCTACCATATCAAGGGTAAATAAATATCCCTCATTTTTTAACCTCTCAGCAATATAAACGGCATATTCCGGATGCTTTAAGTCTATCATACGTGCAACCCAAAGGAGCGAATCGGCTCTTTTGAGTTTTCTTAAATCCTCATACCCGCCCGGATATTTAATAACCTCTGTAAAATACCCCCATTTCAGCGACTTGTTCTTAAACAAGAAAAAACGGCTGTACTCGTAGGGGGCATATGCGCTTGCGCTCAATAAATATATAGGCAGCCTGCGCGGATTTCTTGAGCTCCACTTGAGAAATCTCGGAAGGAATTTTATCGGCTCTCTTCTTCCTTTGATCGGTCTCTCGGAATATCTGTAAATCAACTTTTTATTCTTTTTCCGCTCTTTGATCAGGTATTCCGGAGCAGACCCTACTATAACTACATCCGCATCGTTGACAAGCCGGAGAATTTCCGATTCGGTTTTGCTGCTCAAGCTCAGCACATACGGTGCGGTGATCTTTTTATATCCAAGGGCTTCTCGCTCGGCGCTCATTTCCTTCGTTGATATAAAACGGTAATCCTCGCACCTGCAAAACAACGCATCCGAAAGCGGTTTTTGATGGTGATTAAAGTAATTAGACAGAAATACTATTCTCATCTTCTTGCCTCATTCTGTTCATGTTGGTCACAACACCGTCCAGCAAAACAACACTGAGCATAAATATAGGTGCGCCTTCAAGAATCGGCTCAAGAAACATCTGAATAGCAGCAACGACCGTATACGGTATCAGCAGCACCCTACAAGCCAAGGAATTGCTCCCTCGAACAAATTTGACTGTACTTTTTACCCACAAGACCAAATATGCCATAAGCATAGCAAAAGCAAAAACTCCACCCTCGCTCAGCGTATCAAGCAACAGATCATGTGCATAGATCCCTCCTACGGCTTGACGTATATTCCCGCCGCCCCAAGGATATTTAATTATATTTTTGAGATATTCAATTTTGATCTGCCATCTTTCGGTTGCAAAAAAGCCCTCTGAGTTCGGAGAAGAAGAGTCTATTCTTCTGAACAAATAGCTGTTGCTTATTATTTCGGATAGACCGAACACATTATATTGGATCGCTAAAAGAATGATCGTCAGCAAGATTATCACCAGAGTCAATGATATCCTCGCTTTCTTTGTTTTTGCATTGAGAGCGAGAATAAGTATGCCGACAATAACAGAAACAACAGATATAATTATCGTTGCTCTGCTTCCTACAATAGCGCCGTAAACAAGGCACGGAATTATCAGAAGTAATATACTCAGATATTTCCCGCGCTTCATTACAATAAAGGTCAAAAGCGCAGCAGCAAAAGAGTAATTTATCATCTGTCCGGTAGAGGATGAAACAGATCCGGACCAAAAATCATAATGTACTGCACCGTAATCGAATCCGCCGTTCTGAACAATCTCGGAAGCACAGTTCAAAAACACATGGAAGCACATTCCGATAGCTAAACAAACAAAAATATTCGAGACAAATTTATTTTTATCCTCGCAACCCATAGACAAATTCATTCCGAACAGATACGCAAACGGCAGTATCATTACATCTATATGGGCATCTCCGGACGTAACAAAAACAACTATTGAATATATTAATGAAAACGCAGCCAAAACGCAGCATTTAGCATCAATGCGTATTTTACCTTTATGTATGCACAGACCGACAAAGGCTACGAGGAGAATATATCTTCCGCATAGCATAAAATTCATTGAAAAAAGTAATAATGCCAAATATGTTATAAACATATTCTTCTCCTCTCGGTACAAATCAGAGATCGGTTTTGCCGGAAACATTCCGTTGTCCGCCATGCGCCGCGCGGAGGCACCGATCAGCATGGCTCCCCCTCCGATTAATACGGAGGGGGGGGAGAACCAAATCAGTTCTGAATCAATTTACCGTTGCTGTCAAAAGTATAATAACCCTCTTCAAGGATTCCGTTTCCTTTGTTTGCGGGTACAAAATACTTACCGGTTACCGGTCTGCAGCCGCTGTTGACGTAATATATGGAGCCGTCAAGCTCAATCACACCGGCAGCGGTTCTCTGACCGTTTCTGAAATAATAGGTCACACCGTCAGTCCACTTTGCAAAGCCGGAAGCCAGCAGCTCACCGCTCTCTGTAAAGTAGTAGTAGCCCTCACTGAGAATTCCGTTTCCTGCGGCATCGGTAACATAGCAGACACCGGTATTCAGCTTGCAATCGCTGCCTACATATATTGTCTTGCCGTTATACTCGATAACACCCGCAAAGTACGGACGACCCATTATGATATAACAGTTTTCGCCCTTCCAGTCAGCAAATTCTCCGTCAATAAGAGTACCGTCGTTGTGGAACAGGTAGAAACCTTCCTCAAGTATGCCGCTCGTCTTATTAGCGGCTACCCAGTACATACCGGTTGCTGCCTGACAATTGCTGCGGATATAGTATATATCCTCACCGATCCTTACGAGACCGGCAGCATAAGGCTGACCGTTTCTCATATAGCACATATTGCCCTGCCACATTGCAAATGCGTTGTCAACAAGGACACCGTCCTCGCCGAAAGCATAAGTACCTTCGGGAAGCAGGCCGTTAGTCTTACCTGCGGAAACGGTACAAGTACCCTTGCCGAGCATGCAGTCAGAACCGATATAGATAATTTTTCCATCTTCGTTGAGAATAAGTCCTGCAAAGCACGGCTGTCCGTTTCTTATATAGCGCAGCGAATTCTGCCAGAGACAGAATTCGTTATTAGCCATTGCGTGATTATCCTTAAAGAGATAATAGCCCTCGGGAAGCAGTGAGTTGTTCTTTGCATTGGAAACATATACTATACCGCTCTTTGCCTCATAGGTACCGGAGAAGTAGTAATACTCTCCGTCAACCAGCTGAAGACCGGTCTGAGAAATTCCGTCAACAAGATAGTAGAGCTTGCCGGATACGGTCAGCAATCCGGTCGTATCGAGCTTAACAGCCTTACCGTCGGTTCCGAAATCGTACCACTGAGGAGTATGGCTGTTAGAGTTGATTACGTACCTGAGTCCTTCATATCTGTAACCGGGCTCGACATTCGCATCTCCGAAGTAATAATCATATCCGTCGATCGTATGCCAACCGTGACCGTAGTAATTAGGACCGTAATAGTATCTTGCACCGGCAGCGGTTATATACCACTGACCGGATACCAACTTACCGTTTTCTTTAAATTCGAATGTAACCTTGCCGTTATTATACGTGCTTACAGCGGTAAGGGTCTCGGTATCAAAGTAGTACCACTCATCATCGATCATTACCCAGCCGCCGGAAAGAGCTCCGAGCTTCGAGTAACCCCACTTACCGTCGTTCTCAACAAGTCCGGTATAAACGCCGCCCTGTGTGCCGTTTTCATAAATATAGTATTTACCATCAACAAGAATATAGTTTTTAGCCGGAATGCCATCCTTGTATTCCTTGCCGTCAATCCATGTTCCGGTAAAGAGATCGCCGCAAGCAACGCACTTGAGGGTTCCGTCAACAATTTCATAACTGTGTCCGGTTGCCGCAACAGTCGTGCCCCAGTCAACAACGGAGTTACATACATCGCAGAATGTTCTGCCTGTATAACCTGCCTCCGTGCAGGTCGCAGCCTTGTCGGGAAGGGCAACTGCATCAACATGATTGGTCGCGGTTGCGGAATAATACTGCTTTGTTTCCGCTCTGTGATCATGTCCGCCGTTCCAGGATGCATATTCGGCAGGCTTGGTTTCGTTCGTCCAGTAGTGTGCCTCTGTATCAACCTGAACCTTATCGCCGGTAAATGTATCGGTTGCGCCGTCGACAAATTCAACCTCGCCGCGAACGACGGAAGCGCTTATGTCGATGGGCCAGATTTCATTGCCTTTTCTGTATTCGGGATACATCCAAACGTTATTACGCACTCCGTCAGCTACGATTACGGGCAGTTCCCAAGTTCTGACGGGCATGGAAACGAGCATTCCCTCTCCCGTCGCATCGTTTTTGCCGGTACGAGTAACGGTAATGGTTGCAATGTTCTCGTCCTCATCGGAAATAACGTAAGAAGCGGTGAAGCCCTCGGCGACCTCCATATGATCAAGCTCCCAACGGCTGATGTTGTTAAGATCAATATCGGCACTTACCGACTGAATCTTTTCAATATCGGTTGCAACAAGATCAATGTAATAGAGTGAACCGAGAAGAATGTTGTTCAGCGAATCGTCATGTGCAGCCAGCTTAACGGTCGACATTGCCGAGCCTGCGGTCACCTTTATCTGACGAATTGCAGACGCATAATTACCCTGCTTATCACATATGGAAAACTTTATCGTGTGTATTCCGTCTGCAAGGGTACGATCAGCCACGGACATAACACCGCCCTGAATAGTGCAGGGAATCTCAACTCCGTCAATATATGCCTTTGCAGTAGTTGCATCAAGCCCGGTCGCGTTATCCTTAGCAAGGTCGGCAACATTTGCGCCGAATGAAATACGGTTGTCGGTAGTTTCCGCGACCTTACCTCTTGTAAAGTTAGCGGCGTCGCTCATCTTCGAATCAGCCCATTTTACAGCGCTGAATACGGGTGCATCTCTGTCCTCGACAGCCGACGAATAGTCAACGGTAATATCGTCAAGATACATCACCACATTGGAGTTCTGAGATTTGTGTTCAAAGTGGTTGTAGCCGTGTTTACTTCCGTCACGGTCGTTGACATAGAAATCAAGCATATTCCAATTGGCAGGTATGCACCAATCGCCGCCGGCAAGCTCAAAATAGACATAATGCCAACCGGGCTCGTCATATTCCATTGTAAAACCGCAATCCCAGTCACCGCCGTTATCTATAAGAGTTGCAGTTGTATAGGAGCCAGCAACAGATTTTATAGAACCGTCTTCATTTCTCGCCGTTACAGCCTGAAGGAATATTCTTCCGTTAAGAGACTTGGCTTCAATCGGGAAATAAATCCACATTCCAAGGCGTGTTGCGCCCTTAAGATCTATACGCTCCCCGCTCTTATTCTTTAAGCACAATCTGCCGTTCATGTAACCGGATTCCGTAGAAACGGAAAAGTCTGCATTAAACTTCATTGCATAATTTCCGCTGTGAACCTTACCGTTCTCCGCAGTTACAAGATTACAGGTACCCGGGGTAATAATATAGTTGTAGTTAGCTGCTGCCGCACGATAAAACTCGCTGATGTCACCATCCTCAAAGTCCCAAAGAACCTCAGAACCTTTACCGAGGTTTATCGTAGCATTGGCAGTAATATCTGTTCCGATAAAGGTAGCTGTTACCTCGCTTGTCGAAACGGTACCGTCCCCGGCAATAAAGTTGAGACCGTCAACTGTACCGACACCGGCATCCGAAAGCCCAAACACAATATCATCGGCTTTAAACTTAACATTGTTAAGTCCGTATATTGCCTTGATATCGAAAGCGATTGTCTTTCCGTAAGGTACGGTAATCGTAGGGCTAACGAAGGCAAGCGACTCCGGAATTACAGCATGAATCGTAAGCGATCCGACCTCCCTGCCGCCGTGAACTGCGGTAAGAACAACGTCACCCGCCTCACCTGCGGTAAGAACACCGTTTGCATATGTGCCGTTGGTCACGGTATAGGTAAGATCACCCGGAATATCGGCAGCGCTGCCGGAGGAGGAAACACCTGCAACGGTGACCTCGGTGGAGGTGCCGGGGGTAACATACTCATCCGACGCATTCATTGTAACATGATCGAACGCATTGGAGGGAACGGCGGTCGATGCGATAATAAGTCCGGACGAAATGGAACGCTCCGAGCCGTCGGAAGGTCTGTTGATTACCTCTATCGCGTCAGAGCCCTCGGGACGGGATGCATATGTGGTCGATCCGCCGCCGTCGAGGTTTACTGCCGCAACGCAGCCTGCCTCCAGCATGATCTGTGCAAGCTCGTGCATAGAGCCACCGCAGGAGAACGGCTCCTGACGTCCGTCAAGAACCATCATAACGACCTTACCCTCTGCCGTTACGCCGACGCAGGTACGGGAATGACGCTGAGTATTATAGCTACCGGTTGCGCCGGCAGTTACATCCTTACCGTCTCTGACCAGCCACTGAGATCCGGCAGCCGCCTGCCAAATAGTACTGTTTCCGTTCTCATCGACATAGTTTCCTATATTCTTGGCATAGTCTATAACAGCAGTCTTGCCATCCTTTAGAATTGCAAAAAAGTTATCATAGCTTGCTGTACCAAAGGATACACCGTCAATATAGGTTATACCGATAGGCTGACCCGTGGTCATGTTGTAGAAGGAGGCATTGACACCTGCTACTACATTGTAGTATTCGCTGATAAACTGAGAATCCTCGGGATTGCTGTACTTCTGATTAGCATAGGCAATCTGATTTGTCAGCTTGTCCATACCCATAATGCCGTTCTCATGCTGCTTCAGATACGAAGTCTGAATGACAACGTCATCGCGGGTAATATCCGCAGTGGCTACATAGTAGACCATCTGCTTTCCGTCCTTGGCATAGGCATAATTTATATACTGGTCTACGCCGGGCGCAAGAGTTGACGACGTGCTCTTAAACACATCGTGCGTTTCTGACACAAAGTCCTTGTTGTACGCTGCAAACGAGGCTACGGGAATAACGCTCGTAAGCATCAGCACACAAAGAATTCCTGCCAGTGCTTTGGTAAGAAATTTGCGCTGTTTCATACGTTCTCTCCTTATTTTTATTTTTTATATAATCGCCCATCGGCGTTATATACAGTTACTTCGGCTTCAATTCGGATCATTCCGAGCCTTACTGTGATTTAATATGGATACCTCCGCCCGGAAGCTCTTCCAAATAATCAGTATACGGTCTGCAGAGATCTATAATCTCGGCATAATGATGTCCCACCTGCTCTTCCGGAGGAAGATCGGCACGCCAGTCGCCGTATTTTTGAGTAAGGTAATCATCATATTTTTCCGGGACACGAACTCTGAGGCCTTCAAAATCCGCCCATGCTCCGTCACCATACTGTTCGCGCGGAGCATATTCAAGACTTCCCTGCCAATTGCCGTGGTTGCAAAGAATGTCGGAGCGCTGTCCATTGCTGCAAGTCAGCACCCTCTCGAGCCTCTCGACATTTTCATGCACATGTCTGTCATAGTGAAATAATCTGTTCAGGTGCTGATACAGCGCTGCGCGCCCGGTCTTTTTCGAGCAATATACCACACTGAGCTTTAAGAATAAGCGCTGCTTTTCAAATTCCAGCCGGCGCTGCGCACCTCTGTCTGCCGGATATTCATCCAGAGGGAAAATATCTATGTAGACACCGTGGTTTATCGGAAGAGCGGAGATACTCTTTTCAATATATGTGGTTCTTGAATTTCTCAGCTTACTGAATATCTGCGGAAATGACGCTTCGGTATGATGGTTCTGCAAAAACAGTCCATCCGGCAATCTGCGCCCCGCCTCTTTTATGAAAATTTCATAGTCATCCCGAGGCAGTGCGATATCCATATCATCATCCCATGGGATAAATCCGCCGTATTTTATCGCGCCGAGCGCGCTGCCGCAGACAAGATAATATGTCAATTTCAAATCAGAAAAGATCCTTACCGCTTCACACAGCAAATCAAATTCGACTTTTTGAAGTTCATTCATCCATTATACTCCGGTACATTTCAACATACTCTTTAAATCTATCTTTTTTATCAAAATTCAAGGCACGCTGACGGCAGTTATTCTCCGAAAACGGCTTTCGGTCACAAACGTAATTGATCATTTCTTCCATAACATCTACATTGTCTTTGGGGACAGCCTCTCCGCATGTTTTATCAATAATTTCGGATGCTCCGCCGACATCGAATGTTATGACCGGTGTTCCGCAAGCTAAAGACTCAATATTTACCGTCGGAAATGTGTCTTCCCTTGTCGGGTTGATAAATACATCGGCAGCAGAATATATTTCGACAAGCTCATCCTTGTTCTGAGTTCTTTCTATCGCAATGATATTTTCGGGAAGCGATGCGATAACCGACTTATCCGCCCCGACAAGAACTATTCTGTATTTATCGGGATCCAAGCGCTCTGATAATTGTTTAAAAACATCGAGCCCCTTTTTATCGTTCCATACAAATGAAACGCCGAGCAGCATTATTTGCTCATCGGTCATGTCATGCTCAACTCTGAAATTCGTCGGCTTAGGCTTGAAAGTATCTAAATCTATGCCGTTATTTATAACCGAAATCCTGCAATGTGAGAGAAAAGATTTTTCAACTTGTTCGGCAAGCCAGTGGGACGGAGTCACAAGAGTCAGGCTGTTAAAATTACCGTACCATTTTTCCTTGAGATGAAACATCCTCTTCGAATTATCAAAAACGCTCTGCGGATATTCACGATAAATGGGGCAGTCATGACATTCCGTCTGCCACTTTTTGCAGCCGATCATATCATAATGCGGGCAGTGCCCGGTAAAAGCCCAACAATCATGAAGCGTCCAAACAATGCGTACATTGTGCTTCTCGGCAAATCTAAACAAAAGCGGAATATTCACATAGTCGCCGTGTATATTATGCAGGTGCATAATATCCGGTGAAAAACGCTTTATCTTTTTTATGAGCTTCAGCGTCACAAAAAGCGAAAAGCATCCGTCCGATCCGGTAATTCGACCGAGCAGCACATTTAATCTGCGCGAGTTGAATGTGCCGATTTTTTCATACCTATGATCCGGTTCTTTATTACGATTTGTCACCGTGACCGGTGAGAAACAGATACATTCACCGCCGCTGCGTTCCAATTGCTCTGCGATCCCGAACATTATCGAGCCGGTGCTCCCGAAAACGCCGCCGTTTATCTGTACTACACGCATATCACAAAGCTATCCTATCTTCTTTTACCTAAAAGAATTAATTTCAATTTATCGTTATGATCAATAATATAAATCACTGCCGCGGAAAGCAGGAGCGTGATTAAAAAATTTAGCAGACTGACCGCAAATGCATCAAATGAATATATTGACATCCCCTCCGGCAGCCGAATCACATTCAAGAACAGATAGTGGATCAAATACAGCCCGAGCGATTCTTTCCCTGCCGTTACTGTTACGGAATTGAACTTTTCGGCGAAAGAACACGTTTTGAAATCTTCGTAAAACCTTGATGCAAAATATATAAGCGAAATACATCCTGTAAGAGAGCAGATGATCCGGGTCGCGATCTCAATGACAGTCTCGCCCGATGTCGCGACATTGAAACGCAGCGACAGACAAACGAATATGACAAAAGAGGCAGCGACAACGATGCTCTCGATACTCTTATAATATTTCTTTGCTCGAATATCGGTACTGAATGATGCGAAAATATATCCTAAAAAGAAATACGGAATATAGTACAGAGTTAATTTTATATTTAAAAATGTTATTCCCACCTTTATTCCGACAAGCAACAACAGCATTGCAAAAAGCATCGAAAACGCAGTGCAGAATACGACTCTTAAAAACTTTTTGGCGGTCAGTTTATTTGCAAAGAACGATGAAATGCCCCAAACAATACATGTCGTCCAAAGCGAAAACAAAAACCAGTACCCCGAATCCATATTCCACAGAAGCGAAAGTAAATTTGCCTTCATATTGCCTATTGCCCATCCGCCGAACGCAAAGCCTCTGAATACCGTCCAGACCGTCCAAGGAAGAAGATAACCGAGGCTGCGTCTGCCGATAAAGGAGCCGAGCATTCCCGCCGATTCGATCGGCTTTGAATATACGGTAACATATCCGCTGACAAGCATAAACAACGGCATCTGCAATGCAAAGACCACTCTGTACAGCCCACTGCCGGAATAATCGGTAATTCCGTTATTGGAAACGGTATGACCGATTATCACAAGCAGGATCGCTATGCCTCGAATATAATCAACTGTTGCATTCCGCTGCTTCATTTATCATGCCGATATGTTTTTCAAACCGAATCGCTGAAAAACACATACCCTTTCTTTTTGAGTTTGTTTTTTACACAGACAGCAAGCCGCTTAGGAAGGACCTTCTTTCCGGTGCTGAAAATTTTTATACGCAGTTCTTCTTTATATGAGATAATTTCACGTTCCGGTAGAGACCTTCCGTGGCTTTTTAACCAACGATTAGCTTTATGAAGCAGCTTTCCCTTCCTGATAACATCCAGTATCTCAAATTCCTTTCCCTTGCTCAGAACGCATCTCGCCGCTATCTGCCTTGCCGTCGGGGTCAGAGATACCTCATATTTCCATATAGTCTGAGAATCTCCGAGTGTCTTTTCGATAAAATCTCTACGCCAGATGCCTTGATAAAGATTAACGGCATAATTTACATCGAGCGGTATTTCATACAGACCCTTATAATCCTTAAATCTTTTATGTGAATTAGGATCGGAAAACAGCCTGAGGTAATCAATCCCCTCCGCATCCATAATGCCGATCAGTCTCTCCAGCCTATCGTTGTATATTTTATTTATGGGAAAATAATCGTCAAGCGTAATAAGAACATACTCCGTTCTTATCTCCGGAAGAACGGCAGCCATACGCTGAGGATACTCTTTACCCTCTCCCGCAGAGAATATTCTCACTCGCTCGAGCTTTCTGTCGGTAGGACGATCGGTAACAAGAAGAGTTTCAACCTCTCTGTCAGACCAATTCTCGTTCAATATCCTGACATGCTCATCCCACAGATCAGAAAACTTATCGCAGGAATTTATCACAAGTGTCATTTTATCCTTTAACATAATTATAAATCCCCGCAAACGCCGTTGACTACCGACTCAAAAATGCTGGTGCTGTTTTCAAGCCGATGATTGTTTTCCACAACGGTTATTCCTTTTTCATAATTTCTTCTCTGCAGCTCGGTATCATATATAAGGCTTCGAAGCGATACTTCAAGCATATCTTTGTCAGTACATGTAGTTATGCACCCGGTCGATTCGGCATACTCTATCGCTCCGCATTCCTCCGAGCCGTAGGCAAACACCGCCGCGCCTGAGGAAAGAGAATCCGCCACCTTAGTCGAAAGCGAATATCTTGTAATATCGACATCCTTCTTCTTAAAGCCCTCGACAACAATCAAAATATCGCTCTCTGCGCTTTTTTTCATAACCTCGGAATAAGGGACCGTGCCGCAGAACTTTACATTGCGAGATCCGTCAAATATTCCGATATAGTGCTCGTCCTTTTCATTGGAATAAACATTCAAAATATAGCTGCTGTCAATTCTGCCGAGAGCATCGCCGATCTCTCTGAGTGATTCATTCCTGCCGAGGCGGATATTCCCGAAATATGATATTACCGGAGATCTGACCGGTATTTCTCTGAAAGGATGCCGCTTTATCTCGGAAGTAAGATAAACGGTCTTGCCATCCAAGCCAAAGCTTTCATTATACTTGTCACGTATTTTGTTGCCGATATATATTGCGCTTCCCTTATGCGAAAAAACTTTTCTTATCAATCTCCGATAAGAGAGCTTATATATATGGTAGAGCGGCGATAATGAAAACTTGTAATTAAAATAATAATCGTCTCCGATTGACGAAACTATGGGAATATTATACCGCTCTGCAACAAACAGCGCGATCTGAGGGATAAAGAAATCATCGGAAAAGCTCAAAAAAACACACTCGGGAGAAAACTTATCAAGCCATGAAAGCAGCTCATCGGTACACCAATATTTCTTTTTCCATATGAATTTACGAAGCAGGTAAACAAGAGAATTCTTTTTGCTCCCCCATCCGTACATTTTAGCGGTTACCGAACCTACCTCAAGGCTGCTGTCCTTCCAACCGTCGTTAAGAGCTTCATAATTAAAAATAACACCGGTCTTTGTTTTTTTATCAAACCGTCTCTTCAGCATACGAGCATCGGTAATCTGATAAAGCGTTCCGCAATGTCCTTTAGCCGGAGCCTTGGCATTGGAAAAGATCTGCGCCAGGTTTTCCTTTTCCCAAAAATGAAAATATGAATCAAATGCTCTCGAGGTGGACATTTCATTGTACGGCACTGTTCCAACAATAAGGACCCTGCGATGTCTTTCCACGATTCTACACTCCTATTTTCTGAGAATTCGTCGATATATGAGCTTACGCATCCTCCCACGCAGCAGTACGCATTGTACATATCTGACAATTACATTTCCTAAATACTGCGGCAAGCTGATTACACTCATAATCAGCTTGTCCTTTTCAAGCTTCTTGAGTGATCGAAAATATGCCATCCCTCCCCGCCTTGAATACGTATCCCCGTTTACCCTCATATATACAAGCGTCTCGGGCAAATTTTCAAAACGGCTTCCGTTCTTCAGCATTCTCAGCCACAAATCATAGTCCTCAACGTAATGTCTATCCGAATAATTGCCTGCATTTATCACAGACGATTTTTTAAACATCACGGTTGGGTGATTGAATGCGTTACGTTTTTTCAAAAACAGGGCAATTTCTTCATTGGAGGTAGGAACGGTTCGCTTTCCGGTCGGCATTGAAGTGTCGCCTTCAAATTCAAGCACTTGTCCGCCCATTACATCAACATTCGGTTTAAGATTGAATTCCTCCAACTGCTTTTCAAAACGCTGCGGAACAGAAATATCATCCGTATCCATCCTGGCGATAAGCTCATTTGAGGCAGCTCGTACACCGAGATTCAAGGCTTTTCCCAAGCCACCGTTCTCGGGCAGCGGCAGATATTTGATTCTGATACTGCATTCACTAAGCAATTTGTCTATCTCGGCCTGAAGGGCATCCGGAACTTCACCGTCGCGGACAAGCACTATTTCCTCGGGCAACACGGTCTGATTCAAAACACTGTTCACGGCAGCTCTGAAATACTCCGGCTTCTCGTTTTTATATACGCTCATTAATACCGAAATGTTTTGCTTCATTTACTCCTCCTCGGTTCTCCTTATAGAAGTTTCAATGTCTGTTACACAATAATCACGGGTATCACCACTCAGCGACATATCATATGTTAAACTTCCGAAGGCTTTTTCGATCAAGCATACTCTTTTGCTCATAGCGCTAATAATCGGATTAAACAGTTTTGTTTTGTGCAGCCGACGTCCATGACAATTACAGATTGTATCCGCCAATTGCGTTGTGTTCATATAGTAGTTGTTCTGGGGAAAAAAGAGTCCGCTTCCTTTTTTATCAATAATCCGCCTGACAAACTCACACAGATTGTCGATATATAGCATCGAACGTCTATTAATTATATCAGGAAACAGCGGCACGCTCAATGCAATCTTTTTTAGTGCATTATAATTACCCTTACAGCCTTTCCCGTATATCATAGGCGGACGCAGGATAGCTACGGTAAATGTATTTGGAAATTGATTTGCCAATATATTCAGGTCATTCTCTGCCTCAAGCTTTGATTTGCCGTAATTTGTCGTCGGAGACGGTTCGGTTTCTTTTATAATTCTGCCGGAATTCATGCCGTAAACACTCATAGAGCTCAAAAAAACAAAATGCGGCACCTGCTCCGACAGAGCTTTTTTCGCGCATTCCACAGTCAGATCGCGATTGACCTTGTAATACAGCTCTGCATTTTCGTCTGTTTCCTTGATATGGGCGATTCCCGCGACATGGAAAACAACATCATACCCCCGAAACGCCATATTTCTCCATCCGTCGCTCCGCATATCCACAGTGCAAACATCATATATGCCCGGATAATGTTCCGTCAAATAATGTTCAAACGAGGTTCCTATATAGCTACCCGCACCGGTAATCAGCACCTTCTTCATTTCTCGACTGTTTCCTTTTCTTGCTCTTTTCGCTTCAATTCGCCCGTACCGCCTTCTACCACGCTATCGTCATTTAATACAGAGCGAATTGTTCCGAAAAAGCACCTGCAGTCAAGTAAAAAGCTGATATTCTTGACATATTCGCCGTCCAATCTTGCCTTTTCGGATATTTCGAGCTCGTCTCTGCCGTTTATCTGCGCCCATCCCGTCAACCCCGGCTTTACATCGTTTGCGCCGTATTTATCGCGTTCTGCAGTAAGCAGATCTTGATTCCACAGCGCGGGACGCGGCCCTATTATTGACATGTTTCCGACAAAAATATCCCATATCTGCGGCAGCTCATCAAGGCTGTGCGAACGAACAAATCCGCCTACCCTCGTAATATACTGTTCGGGATTTTCGAGCATGTGCGTAGGAACATTGTGCGGAGTCGCAATCTTCATAGAACGAAATTTATGCAGCTTAAAATATCGTTTATTCCGTCCGACGCGCTTCTGCGTGAAAAAAGCCGGTCCCGGATCGTCGAGCTTAATTGCCGCAATAATGATAAGAAATACCGGTGACAACAGCACTAAGCCGAAAAACGAAAGCAGTATATCCGCAATTCGCTTGATATATCCGCAATACAAATTATTATGTATCAGTTCCTCGCCGACAACCTCCAGATGACCTCTTACACCGTCGGCGTTCTCCTCATCGGATTCGTCATAAACAAATATTACCCGCATGTTCTCCACCGGGTTTCTTTCATCCTTATTGGAATAAATCGTTCTCGGCTTTACAAAAAAGGCTATAATTCCGAGTACAAGCAATATACAGATAAGGACCAAAGCAACGATCAATATTGCAGGCAAAATCACAGCCTCCTTTTAAAAATGTTACCGAGCACAATTATCATAAGCTGATGTAATATAACAATAGCGCTGTAAAAGTCTAATTCAATCAACGCAAAACAGTTATGTATATACGCACAACACATGCAGATTATATGTTACCACAAATCCGCTTTTTTGTCAATATAATCAATTCGTCGTAAACATTTTTTGAAAAGACGGCATCTCTTGAAGAAAGCAAAAAAGCAAGTTATATGGGAGAGTCGGAAAACAAGTATACTCAAAGGGCTCACAACAACCGATATGAGTCGATAGGGTACAGTTTTATCAGCTTGCGCAAACCACGCTCCATCCGCGCAGAATACCGTCACATACCGCGTTCATAAGTAAGCTGCGGTTATCCTCGGACAGCAGGAATGCGGCATCGGAAGCGTTGGAGGCAAAGCCGGTCTCGATGAGCACGGCAGGCAGGCGCGTTATCTTTGTCACGATGAACGCCTCATCCCACGAGTCCTCCCAGCTGTCGATACCCATACCGGGCATATTATCGGCTATCGAGGCGATAATTCCGTTGAAATATGCGCGGGAAAGCGCAGCATCCTCGCCCTCGGCGTAATAGTCTATCTCAAAGCCGGACCGCTCCGGCATATTCTCCATCGCGTTTACATGTATAGAAAGAAAGAAATCTATATCCTGCTCGGCAGCGAGGCAGTTAGCATAAATCGAGCGCTCATAGGCGCTGAAAATATTATTGTCCGCGAGCTTTTCCCACTCATATTCAACGCCGAGCCGCTTCGCCTCGGAGGTAATCTCGGACACCGACGGAAATGTAACGCCGTCGTGAGTATAGAGTACGGTGCAGCCGCGCTCGGTCAGCAATTCACCGAGCTTTTTCGCCATATCGAGCGTCAAATTCTTCTCCCATGTCTCGCCGAGGAATTCAGAGCCGCAGCCAACATCGTCAAAGCCGTGACCGGGATCAAGCAGCACGGTCGGCATACGTCCGGGCTCCGCTGCCGCGGGTGCCGCATCAGTCTCCTCGAAGGTTTCGGCAGGCGCTGCCGAGGTGGTCGGAGCTGACTCCTCGGTCATCTCGGCGGATGTCTCGGGCACGGAACGTCCGAGTCCCGGCAGCAGCCTATACGCGGCGACCACCGACACCGACACAAGAATGACCGAGAAAATTGCAATAACAAGGGCAGTGATAATGCGGCGGAATATCTTCTGCTCGCGTGATCTTTTCTTACTCATCCGTCAGTTACCGTCCGTATTGAATGTCATTGAAAAATCGGTCGTATAATGTCCGCCCGAGGCAAGGCGCATCATATCGCGCTTGGTCTCGAGATCGTCGAGCTCTCCGTCGTAGGACGGGCAGCTCGTCCACGGCTCGATACAGACATACGGAGCCTCGGTGTGCGGGAGATGCCAAAAGCCGATATATTTCATATTCGGATAATCAACACGTACGCTTCTCTTACCGCCCGCGGTCAGCGTAAGACTGCCGCAGGTATCGTACAGAAAAACGGCGTCATGATCGAACAGCGAGTGTTTGAGCGGCAGCACACGCCCATCCTTCAGCGGATATGTACGCTCCTCGTGAGTTATATAGCAGCGCTCGCTGTGTACAAGCTCATGTACGTTCTCACGCGGTTCGGCAAATTCAAGACGGTAATCCGAGAAGCCCTTACCATCCTCAAGCGGCAGATTAAAGCCCGGATGACCGCCGAGTGCAAATATCATCTCGTTATCACCCATATTGTCAAGCTCATATACGGTGCGGAGCGAGCTGCCGTCAAGAATATATCTGACACGCAGGCAAAAATCGAACGGATAGCTTTTCCTTGTTTCCGCATCTGCTCTAAGCTCGAAGCACGCAGTATAGCCGCCCTGCTCTACGCATGTAAAGACCGCGTCGCGTGCAAAGCCGTGCAGACAGATATCATACGAACCGCCCTTATATGTATACCGTTCCTCTGTGATCCTGCCGCATATCGGGAACAGATTATATGCTCTGCCCGACCAATACTGCGGATCGCCCTGCCAAAGATATTCAAAGCCGTCGGCCTTGTCCTTTATCGAATACAGCTCCGCGCCGATATCGTTTATCTCGACTCTGAGTCTGTCATTTTCAATAGAATACAGCATAGCGTCCTCCGTTTTTCGGCGTATCGCCTTTTTATAGCAAGAAAATTATATCATATGGATGAAAAATATGCAATACACGTTCTGAATTTGCCTATATGAATATTTTCCCGTTTGATTTTATGGGTATAAAATCGAACAAAAATTTTTTTGTTTTTTTTGCAAAACATATTGACATTTTTCGCCTGAAGTGATAGAATTCTGAAAGCAAAAACGAGTCTTTAAGTTCGGTACAGAGAGACCGACAAGATCCGATTATAAACTCACACGGCTTTTGCCGCCTATACGGATCTTGCGCGCCCTCTGCCGCAGGGTTCTTTTCTTTTGCTCTGAAAAAATCCGGAGGTGCAACATGCAGCTAAAAGCACGTATTATGGACGGCGAGACGCTCTGCCGCACCGTCCGCAGAATTTCATTTGAGATAGTCGAAAAAAACAAGGGCACAGACGACCTCTGCATAGTCGGTGTACGTCGGCGCGGAGAGCGTTTGGCGGAAATGATCGCCGAGAACATCTATCGCTCGGAGGGCGTTCATGTTCCCTGCGGCGCGATCGACATCAAGTTTTACAGAGACGATCTCACACATCGGTATGAAAGTCCCGTCATCTCGACCTCAGAGCTCGGATTTGACATAGTTAACAAAAAGGTCGTGCTCGTCGATGATGTGCTCTACACCGGTCGGACCGTAAGAGCCGCAATCGACGCTATATTCTCGATCGGACGGCCGCGTGCCATCCGACTCGCAATCCTCATCGACCGCGGGCACAGAGAACTGCCTTTCCGCGCCGACTATATAGGAAAAAGCATCCCGACCGCTCAGAACGAGCGTGTCTCGGTGCTTATACCGCCGTACGACGACACTATGGGCGTCGAGCTCTACGGAGAATGAGTATATAAATACGAAAGTATTTACATAAATAATAACCGGAGGATCAATAAGATGAATCTTATCTACCAGGTCAAAGACAAGCCTAAATTCGGCGCGAATCTTATATTTGCGCTCCAGCAGCTGCTCGCAATTCTTGCGGCAACGATCGCCGTTCCTTCTATTATCGGCAACGGAATGTCCCAGTCCGCAGCGCTCTTCGGCGCAGGCGTGGGCACCATCGTTTATCTGCTCTTCACCAAGTTCAGAAGCCCCGTATTCCTCGGCTCCTCGTTCGCATTCCTCGGCTCCATGTCGGCAGCCTTCGCGGGCGCAGCTACCGCAGAGGCAGGCTTCGCGGGCATAATCATCGGCGCTGCATTCGCAGGGCTCGTATATGTGCTTATAGCAATTATCGTTAAGTTCGCAGGCGTTCGTTGGATTAACAAGCTCATGCCCGCTGTTATCATCGGACCTACCGTCGCTATCATCGGTCTCTCGCTCGCAGGCAATGCTGTCAGCGACGCGATCTCCATCGCCAAGACCGACGGCGGAGTATTCCAGATGAACCTCCACGGCTGGCTCTGCCTCATCTGCGCACTTGTGACCCTCGCAGTCGTCACCGTTTGCTCGGTCTACGGAAAGAAAATGGCTAAGCTCATTCCTTTCGTGATCGGTATTATCGCAGGCTATCTCGTAGCTACCGTGTTCACCGTTATCGGCAATGCGACAGGCAACGAGGCTATGGTCATCATCGACTTCTCGCGCTTCGCCAACATGCAGTGGTACCCTGACTTCACCTTCATCAAGGCGGCAAAGGGCCTTAGCGAGATAAACGGCCAGTACATAGCAACGATCGCGGTTGCATATGTTCCCGTCGCATTCGTTGTTTTCGCCGAGCACATAGCAGACCACAAGAACCTCTCCTCCATCATCGGACACGAGCTTCTTGAGGAGCCCGGTCTCCATCGCACCCTGCTCGGCGACGGCGTAGGCTCGATCGTCGGCGCGATCTTCGGCGGCTGCCCGAACACCACCTACGGCGAGTCGGTCGGATGCGTTGCTATCACAGGTAATGCTTCCGTTTACACCATTTTTACGACCGCAATTCTCGCTATTATCGCTTCGTTCTTCGCGCCCTTTGTGACCTTCCTTGCGACCATCCCTTCCTGCGTAATGGGCGGTGTGTGCATCACCCTTTACGGATTCATCGCAGTCTCCGGTCTTAAGATGATACAGAAAATCGATCTCGGCGATAACCACAACCTATTCGTTGTTTCGGTAATACTTATCACCGGTATCGGCGGAATGTCCATCGGCATCGGCCCGGTCACCATAACCGAGGTCGCTTCCGCACTCATCCTCGGAATCCTAACCAATCTCCTCCTCTCCGGCAAGAAGAAGGACGAGAAGTAATATCCCAAATATTAAGTCTTGTAAATACATTCGTTTTTCGTCTCCCCGCATGGTCAAGTAGACCTGCGGGGAGACGTTTTTTGTTAATAAAACTACGATCACAAATGGCAGAAGCAGCGCGTCGTTACGGTTGAAGAAAAGCACGAGAATTACGGAATATACGCAGGCAAATATAAAAGGGACTGTTAAAAAACAAGTTTTTTAACAGTCCCTGATCACTCGAGAACAGGTAAATATGTTCAATGCATGTAGTTTTACCATATCAGACGTACAAGCTCGCCCCGGACGACAGGATCATCTGCAGAAAAAGTGAATTTCATTCTATAAGAGAAATCCGATAGTATCTCGTCCTCTTTTCTTTGTTGCTCGGACATACCGAAGCAGGATGAGCTCTTCTTCACTTTTTCGGTTCTAACTTTTTGTCATCTCCGAGGTTACTCGGTTAGTCCTATCGAATAGAGAATCAGCCGACAAGCTTAGCAGCTGCTCTGCCGTACTGCATCATAGCATCGAGCATTGCAGTGATGGTGGTATCCTTATTGGTAGCTACCTGAGACTCGATGGAGTTGGTCAGGGTCTTACCGGTGATAAGGGTTCCGTCGAGAGTGTATACGTTGAGTTCGAATGCCTTGCTCATGTTCTGAGCGATAAGACCTACGACCACTGTATATCTGCCGGTTGTCTCGTCATATGTGATCTGATTGCCGGTATACTCTGCCATTACAACGCCGTCATCCTTATAGGTTACAACGACCTTTACATTATCGGTGGTGTACTGTGCATTATCAAGAGTGAAGTTGTACTTGAAGGATACTGCATCTGCGCAGTAGAGCGATCTGGACTTATATGTTGCACCGGATGCGCCCTCGTTTACAGTCGTTCCTGCGATATTGGTATATACCTTGTTTTCAGGAAGTCTGAGTGCAGTCATCTCATCGGTAAGTGCTGCATTTGCGAGATTGTCAAGATTATAGTTTACAACACGCTGTGCCTCGGTGATGTAGTCGAGCAGGTGTACATAAACGGTCTTGAGCGCGGTCTCAACATTGGTCTTGTTCAGCTGGAGATAGATGTAATCCTTGATGTTGAAGGTACGGTAACTGCCGGTATAGGTCTCGCCGTTCTTAACACCGCATACATATACGTCAATGTTGTTTACTGCTCTCTGAGGAGGTGCACCGTAGCTGAATACGTATCTCGAACCCTCTGTTGTATAATTGGATATTGTTGTTACAAGATCGTCACTGCCGTCAGAGAAGTGCTCCACAAACTTAACGAAGAAGCTGTCATAGCCCTCAAAGTTTGCGGTGTCAACCTTAATGTTAAGGTTAAGTACGTCTGCAAGAGATACGGAGTAGCTGCTTACGAGAAGCTTTACATTTCCGCCGCACTCGGAGCAGATTCCGAGCTCGTTCGGTGTATGTGCTATTGTTTCGGTTACGTCGCCGCATACCGAGCACTTTCCGATGTGTCCCTTACGGAAGCTATTCTGTGTCTGATTTGCTGCGCAGCTATATACGTAGCTGTGAACATGCGCGGGTTCAACAGTCACAGTCCAATCCTCGGGCTGAACGATATTCAGTGCCGTCTCGGTTCCGGTCGCCTTGCTCTTTATCATAACGTCAAAGCCAACCGAATGTTCGCCGGCAGCAGCATTATCCTTTACTCTCAATTCACACTCAAAGATATCGCCGCCGACACCGGAGGTCTCTGTCGCATAAGCGGCAACGGCGTACGCATCCGAGACATCGGATATAGATGTTCCGGTAATAAGCCAACGCATTGAAACGATCTCAAAAACAGAGCTGTCGAATTTAGGAATGACACGGAGCGATTTGAGCGATGCACAACCGTCAAGAGAGAGTGTAAAGATCACGGTATCGCCCGGTTTTAGCGCACCGGACTCTGTGAAGGACTTAACAATTGGCTTTTCACTGTAACCGCAGCGCTCACATATGCCGTCGGCATTATAGCTATGACCGAGCGCCGGAATGCTCCTGACATCATTTTTTCCGCATACGGAGCATATATAGGTTTCTGTTCCGCTGTTGACACAGGTCGGCGCAACAGAGGAAGAGAGGACATAGCTGTGCGACAGCATCGGGATCGAAACGGCAGAGCCGGGCTTTATCTCGCCGCAGCCGCTGCAATGGATGCTCTTGCTGCCTACCGAGGTGCAGGTCGCGGGAGTATCAACGGTATAATCGCTCTCCCATGTATGAGTGTGTGACTCGTAATAGTCGCCGAGAGTTACGGTCGCATCAAATGACGCATCCTTATCGTAAGAATATACATTTCCGAAGCGCCAGAAATTCAAGCTGCTCGTAACAAGATCATTTGCTCCGAGAGCTATCGAAACGCTATCACCGGTATTATAGCCGGGAGCATATATGCGCGCCTCGATAACATAGCCGCTGCCGTCCGAATTCAGCGAATATGCGTATTCGGTAGACGGCGTTTCGGTTCCGTATGCGGCAGCAAAGTTCGATCCGAAGCCGCCCGCAGAACCGGAAACAAAGGCATATCCGTTGGTCGCATTCAGCAGTATCTCAGCAGAGCTTCCGGGCCATGTCGCTCCGTTCCATACCGAAAGATAAACATTATTGTTTCGCGCGGCGTTAGATGCGGTTACACCGGAGGCGGGAGTCAAGGTAGTATCATGAACGGTAACATAAGCATAAATATAATTTGAATCATAGAGGTAGTATGCATATGCCCAAAGGTCGCCGGCATACTTGCTGCGAACGGTATCGGAAACCGGCTTGCCGGTAACGGCATTTTTGATCACGGTGGTATCAAGCACCACGCCGCACGAAGCAAGGTAGGCATCATCAAGCCTGCCGTCTATTTTAGGTGTATGACGGAGCATCTTTTCCGAGCCGAAACTGATCTCCGCTCTGTTCTTCTCACTCTCGGCAACAGCGGCAGCCTCTGCCTCAGTCTTACAGAGAATAAGAGATTTAACATACAGCTTATCGCCGACGCTCGCTTCATCAAAGAAGTCCCACCGCATAGCGTTTATCGTTCCGGTCCATGCGCTGAGCGAGGACAAATCTATGACCTTACTGCAATAAGAATTACTGCGTTCGAGATCAAAGGTCACGGAGCAGGTCGGCGATGCCAGGGTCTGGCTGCCGGCACATGGGAACAAGCTCGCCCTTGCGGCCTTATCGGAATTTGTCGTAGGATTCTTGTATGTCATTACGGCATACTTATAATTATCAGCCGAGAGCTTGACAGTGCTCTTTGAATAATTGATGTAAAAATACGGATCGTTATCAGTCACTGTGGTTATCTCAAGTGCCTTTTCCGTATCACTGTAACCGAGGCTGACGAGCTTTTCTGCCTTGAGGGAAGATCGCTGAAGAAAATACTTCATCGAATCGGAGGAGGTAAAGCGCAGCTCCGAAAGATTATCGTTATAGTTCGGCACAGGTATAAAGCTGCCCTGCGCTGCCTTTTCGGGACCGTGCGAGAGAATTATAGCATTGATAACAGAACGCTCGCTGCCGTCGCTCGGTGTACCCTGCAGCTTATAGGAGCCGCTGTCAAGCGTCACCATCGTCGCAGATCCGCCGCCATCAAGTAAGAAGGCATTTACGATATCAAGTTCTCGGCAAAGTGCGGGCATATCTGCTATACGAAAATACTTGGATGAGGAGCTACTTGACACACTGTCGAGCGTAAGCAGCTTGATGCTGCCGGTAGAAGTATAGCCGATTATCGAGGTCGCATAAAGATTCGTAAGCCCCGCACACAGTTCGTCGCAATACTCACCATCAATAACAAGCGGTATATGTCCGCCGACACCCTCTGATATGCGATGCAGCAGGTCTGTATAATGACCCCATTTATCATAGGTATTGACCGATATCGTAACGCTGTCTCCGACCTTGTAGGAGGAGAGCTGCGCGATCTGTGTACTGCCGCGCGCCGTAAGAATTATACGGTTCGCCTGCATTGTCGGATTACCGCTGCTGCTCGGCCCGTATATGCCGCTGACCGTACCGGTTATGCTGCAGCCGTGCGCAACCTTGTAGTCATACGGAACATCGACGACCACCTCATAGGCATCATCGAGCGCATAGTTATTCAGGCAGCCCTTATCGGTATAGACTACCGTCGCATCCTCGACAGGCAGACGGTTGAGCGCCTCGGTATAGAACTTAGCATTGCGGGTCGTATTCGTGACCGTAATGCCGGTTCCGGGATTGCACATAAACGGCACATAGTCATCTGTAATTCCGAAGGTATAGAAATCACTCTCGTACGGCGTTTCCTCCGGTATACATGCCGAAGAGATTATCTCACCGTCGCTGACATTAAACCCGCGAGGGAGCGTGAGTGTCTTTTTTACGACCGGTCCGTATTGAACACCGCCATAGGTAATATTGGAGGTTCTCGAATGGCAATAATTAACCATCCACAAATCGCCGTTTATTGCGGCAATCGCAGTTTTGCCCTCGGTATTATTCTTATTAAAATTTGAAAGAATTTTCGATGTTGGTGCAAGCTGATTTGAATATGAGCCTGCCGAAACTACATCGAGATAAAGATCGCTTTGCGCAAGATCAAATTCAACAACGCTGAAATCCTTGGCGCCGTATTTTGAGCTTGACGGAAGCTCGTAATAATCGTAGCTGACACCGTTATAAAGAGTCTTTGATGTTTTCGGGGAGGTATCGGCGACCTTGCCCGCCGCACTTACAGATACGGTAAATGAAAGCGCCGACGCGGATATAAGGGTCGCTACCGAAAGAAACCACGCTGCGGCTCTGCTACACGCTTTTGTTTTCATGTCGTGACCAACCTTTTCATTATTGTATTTTCTTTGCAACAGATATAATTCTATATGTCAATTATAGCACATTTATCTGTAAAGTCAATAGTATTAGATTTATATGCTGCGTCAAATGTGTTACTTTGCATAAAAAATGCAGCCCGCGACGAATCGCGGGCTGCGGAGGTTATTCGGTTAGTCCTATCGAATAGAGAATCAGCCGACAAGCTTAGCAGCTGCTCTGCCGTACTGCATCATAGCATCGAGCATTGCAGTGATGGTGGTATCCTTATTGGTAGCTACCTGAGACTCGATGGAGTTGGTCAGGGTCTTACCGGTGATAAGGGTTCCGTCGAGAGTGTATACGTTGAGTTCGAATGCCTTGCTCATGTTCTGAGCGATAAGACCTACGACCACTGTATATCTGCCGGTTGTCTCGTCATATGTGATCTGATTGCCGGTATACTCTGCCATTACAACGCCGTCATCCTTATAGGTTACAACGACCTTTACATTATCGGTGGTGTACTGTGCATTATCAAGAGTGAAGTTGTACTTGAAGGATACTGCATCTGCGCAGTAGAGCGATCTGGACTTATATGTTGCACCGGATGCGCCCTCGTTTACAGTCGTTCCTGCGATATTGGTATATACCTTGTTTTCAGGAAGTCTGAGTGCAGTCATCTCATCGGTAAGTGCTGCATTTGCGAGATTGTCAAGATTATAGTTTACAACACGCTGTGCCTCGGTGATGTAGTCGAGCAGGTGTACATAAACGGTCTTGAGCGCGGTCTCAACATTGGTCTTGTTCAGCTGGAGATAGATGTAATCCTTGATGTTGAAGGTACGGTAACTGCCGGTATAGGTCTCGCCGTTCTTAACACCGCATACATATACGTCAATGTTGTTTACTGCTCTCTGAGGAGGTGCACCGTAGCTGAATACGTATCTCGAACCCTCTGTTGTATAATTGGATATTGTTGTTACAAGATCGTCACTGCCGTCAGAGAAGTGCTCCACAAACTTAACGAAGAAGCTGTCATAGCCCTCAAAGTTTGCGGTGTCAACCTTAATGTTAAGGTTAAGTACGTCTGCAAGAGATACGGAGTAGCTGCTTACGAGAAGCTTTACATTTCCGCCGCACTCGGAGCAGATTCCGAGCTCGTTCGGTGTATGTGCTATTGTTTCGGTTACGTCGCCGCATACCGAGCACTTTCCGATGTGTCCCTTACGGAAGCTATTCTGTGTCTGATTTGCTGCGCAGCTATATACGTAGCTGTGGCCCTTAGCGGGGATAACATAGTCACCAACCTGGACCTCAGAGCAGCCCTCGTTTGTACAAGATCTCATGGAAGCGGAGCCCTCTGTTGTGCAGGTAGGCGCAACATCGATCTCGTATGCCCAGTTGTGCTCGGTCATAGCGATTTCCTGCTCGCTGCCCTCAATTATGCCGCCGCAGACTGCGCAGACCTCAGCAGAGGTACCGACAGAGTGGCAGGTAGGCTCGGTGATGACAACGCGAGCTTCAGCTGCGGTGCAGCCGTTAAGACATCTTGCAAGAGTAAGAGGAGTGCACTTGCCGTTAATAACCTGAGCATGGAGTGCGCCACCCGTAAGATTGATACCGTCGGTCTCGGTTCCGAAACCGATGGAGTAGATAGTGCTGCCTACATAGGCTCTGCCTGCGTAGTTGTTAGTAGCATAGCCCTCGCCGATATGGATCTTAAGCTCGGCAGCCTTAGCGCCGTCAGCAAATACATAATCGGTTCCTGCCTTTGCAAGGCAAGTATCGCCGCCGTCTACGGAAATGTTATCCGCAAATGTGGACTGTCCGTTCTGATTGAAGACACCGTACTCCCATCCCTTGGTGGTAACATTCTTAGCATTGAAGTCAAACTTAACGGAAGCAGTGTGAGACCAGAAAGGACCAACTGTATCGGTCTTGTCGGGGTTACCGAGAGTGAAGTAGGTTACATTCTCACCCTCATCAGCCTCAACGTATACATAGAAGTAATCCTTGTCGTAGAGGAGGTAAGCGGTAGCACCGTTTACATAATACTTAACACCGGAATCGTAAGCTGCGTCCTTAACACCGTCAACTGCAGCAGTTACGTAAGGAACACTTGTATTAGGAACTGCAACCTCGATAGTGCCGCAGACAGAGCACTTTCCGTTAACGAAAGTGTGTCCGAGTGCGGGAACGGTGGTAACGTCGGTGGTAACGCCGCATGCGCAGAGGCGTGCCTTGTAACCGACCTCGGTGCAGGTAGGAGCTACAACAACGGTATAATCCGCGGAGAATACCTTGTCACAGCTTGCCGCATGAGCAAACAGGGTCTTGAGACCGGTGCCCTTTGCAGCATCACCGCCGTTATAGATAGTACCGTTCCACTTCCAAAGGTTCTCGTCGCATGCGCCGGAGCCAAATCCGACAACATAATCGTTCTGATCGAGGAAAGCGGTATCGGTCGCAATCTTTATCTCGAAGATGTTTGTATCAGCGTCTGAGCCGAAAGCATAATCAACGCCCTCGACACCGACAAGCTTATCTTTCAAATAGAGGTTCTGTGCAAAAGTACCCTTATTATTAAGAGTAATATAGGTCCAATCATCAGAAGCGGGAGTTAAGGTTCTGCTTGCAAAATCAATGCCCATGCCGATGGTATGACCCCAAAGATCGGAGATACTCTCAACAGTGACCTTAGCATCAGTCTCCTTGGTGGTTACGATAGCATAGATATAGTTATCGTCCCAGAGGAACTTAACGGTACCGCTGTTAACGGTATTGCTTCCGGTGGTAGCATAAGCAGCATCGACAACACCGTCGATTGTAGGTGTGCCGCGCTGAATAAGCAGCATACCGCACATAGTGCAGACACCGTTCTCGATATTATGGTCGATAACGGGGATCTCGGTAACGTCGGTCTTGCCGCCGCAGGTATCAAAATCTACGCAGTGACGGGACTTGGAACCAACCTTAAGACAGGTAGCAGCCTCATCAACGGTGAACTCATCCTCGAAGGTGTGAGTATGACCGGGATTATAAGCCTCACCGAGGGTCAGAGCGGTATACTTAGGAGCAGAGCCGTCGCCCCAGAATTTCCAGTAGTCGCCCTCACCGGCGGTAAGAGTGCCGGCATTGTAAACGCCGTTTGCAAAAGCAACGACCTTATCGAGTGCGGTTGCGTTTGCAACTCTTACCTCAGCGGTAAATTTGCCGCCGTCTACCGTGATCTTGAACTCGGTCGCAGCGGAAGCGTCTTTTGCGAGGTTAGAGCCCATGTTGGCCTGACCGCCGCCGATGGCCTGCCATGTCTGAACATTACCTACAACACCGGAGGTCGGGTTGTGGAAAGGCTGAATAATAAAGTTAATGCCTTCGCTGGTTATAACACCTGCATTTACCGGAGTACCGGTAAAAGTGATGTTCAGATAAGAGGTAGCGTCAACAGTCATCGTGCCCTCTGCATAGAGGTAAATATAACTATCATCATAGAGGAAGTTATATGTTACACCCTCAACTGCATGAGAGATAGATGCATCGTATGCCTTATCCTTAACGCCGTCAAGCTCGGGTGTGTACTTAGCTACGGTCGTAGGAGCGTCAATATACTCCTCGGAGCTGAGTGTAAGCGTGCCGCCTACGGGGCCTGCCCATCCCCAGTCACCGATAACAGCATAATTCTGTCCGTCAAGCGCACCGAAGTTGATGCTGTACTGAGTTCCGGCAGCAGCGGAATCAAACTTCATCCTTGCCTCAACGATATATGTACCCTTTACGGTATCTGCGGTGTACGCAACTTCGCTGCTGTAATCACTGATCTTAGCAGTGGTTCCTACCGCAGGAAGGTTGCTACCGCATGCGGTGCCGTTCGTGTTGCTGAACTGGAACGTACCCTCCATCGGCTCGACTACAATTCTGCCTGCCTCTACCTGCTCCTCGCCCTTTTTGAAGAAGGTGAAAGCAGCACTGTCGGTCCACGGAGAATTTCCGGTAGCTTCAAGCTTAGGATCTCCCGTGATCTCTGCTGCCATATAGAGGTAGCCGCCATCCCAAAGGTAATAAGCAGTACCCTTTAAATTCGGGCTTGTACCCATACCTGCGACTTTGCTTGTATCAAGATCGACCTTAGCCGAGTTGAGATAAGCATTGTCAAGCACACCATCGATAGTAGGCGTATACTTAAGTACATTTGCATCAACTGCGCCGACGCTTACAGCGGCAAGTGCAGCAGACTGAAGTACAAACAGTGAAGCAACTACTGTCGAAAGCACTTTTTTGAATGTTTTCTTCATACTTTCTTCTCCTATAAAGAATTTTTGGTTTGCCTTCGGAGAATCACACCCACTTTCTCTCCGCCGGGCAAATTCAGATTTGTACATGCCGATACACTCGGCTTACGCTTGTAATTGTATCATAATTTAGCGCTTATGTCAACCGATTTTCACACATTTTTTATTAAATATACACAAACAAAAATAAGTCCGTCTTGTACATCTCCTCCAAAGCGTCGAAAAGCCTTATTTTATAAGGTTTTCTGCCTTTTTAACGCAATATGAATCGGGTCGTAAATGACTACAAACGGCACAAAATTTGTGCAACTTTTCTGTGCATTTTAACATTACATATTTCGACAATTGGGGGAAAAAATGAATATGAATCAATCCCGACACTCCTCTGCATCCGTTGCCATTATATGTTTATTTGATGTGAAATATCCGATCGGTTATCATTTTGATCAAAAAACCGAGCCATATAATACAAGGCTCGGTGCAAAGGATACGGGCAAGCGCATAAAATAAGCGACGCTCTTTTGAGAACATTATTATATTGAAAGAAATCAAGCATAAACTATGCCGCCGTCGCACATATCAGCACGGATCCTTACCGTCAAGAGCAATGCGGATTCAAGCCGCAAATCCGTGCTCTATCGCGTAATTCAAATATCCCGCAATAAAGACGCGGTATGACGGATAAAGCCCGGGAAACAGACAATATATGCGTTCTGCACTCACGGCGGCACGCAGCTTGCCGGGCGGTCTTTCGACACGTCCTTTCGTATATAATATACCGCCGAGCTCCGATTTTTCAACAGAATTTCCGATTTGTCAAATGTCATTTTTGAAATCACTGAAAAAAATGCTCTTGTATTTCAGAAAAATAACGGTTATAATAGAAAATAACGGAGGAATAAACAAATAATGCAGAGGTCAATGCCATGAAATTCAATGAGAAGCTGAATGAATATATCACCGCGGCGGGCTGTACCGCAAAGGAGCTCAGTGCAGTCTCGGGCATTTCCCCCGCTACACTCAGCCGCTATCGCTCTGGAGAACGCGTACCGGAAGCAGACTCGGAGCAGCTGATGAAGCTGTGCGCCGCGCTTGCCGCACCGGCATCATCGGAGGCAGATATGCCGAGCGAAGCGGAGATACGCGAGAGCTTTCTCGCCTGTGATGATATAAAGACCACCGACAAGGAGCAGCTCAGGGCAAATTTTTCAGCCCTCATATCCGCTGCCGGTCTGAACATCTCAAAGCTATGCCGTCAGGCAAACTACGATGTATCGACCGTTTTCCGTTTTCGCAGCGGCGAGAGACAGCCGTCAGATCCGGAGCATTTTGCATCTGACGTCGCCGCATTTACCGCTCATGAGCTTGATTCCGAGACCGACCTTCAGGTCCTCGCACATTTGATAGGGGCGGAGCCGGACGAGCTATCAGACCGCTCGGTACGCTTTACCCGTCTGCGTGACTGGCTGCTCGGCGGCAGTACCGGAGAGCAGAAAGAAAGCAGCATCTCGGGATTTCTTGCAAAGCTCGACAGCTTTGACCTCGGTGTGTATATTAAAGCTATCAAATTCGACGAGCTGAAGGTACCGACGCTTCCTTTTCAGCTCCCGACCTCTAAAATGTACTACGGGCTTCGAGAGATGATGGACAGCGAGCTCGACTTTCTCAAGGCGACGGTGCTTTCAAAATCGACAGAGCCGGTCACGCTGTACAGCGATATGCCGATGACGGAAATGGCGAAAGACCCCGAATTCCCGAAGAAATGGATGTTCGGCATGGCTATGATGCTGAAAAAGGGACTGCACCTGAATAATATCCACAACCTCGAACGCTCGTTCGACGAGATGATGCTCGGTCTCGAGAGCTGGATACCGATGTACATGACCGGTCAGATATCTCCGTATTACCTGCGTTCGCCGCAGAGCGGTGCCTTTAATCACTTTCTGCGTGTTTCGGGAGCCGCCGCACTATCGGGTGAGGCTATTGCCGGATATCATTCGGACGGGCGGTACTATCTCTCAAAGACCAAGGAGGACATAGCCTACTACCGCCGGCGCGCGGACGATCTGCTGAAAAACGCAACTCCGCTGATGGAGATCTATCGAGAGGAACGCGCGGGCGAGCTGAGCGCCTTTCTGCTCACCGACCTGAAGCAGAACGGACGCAGGCGCAGCATTCTCTCTGCACCGCCGATATACACCATTTCTCCCGATATGCTCGAGCACATACTGCGCAGAAATTCGGTATCCGAAGAGGAACGTGCAAGGATACACGAATATGCCGCATCGCAGCTCAAGCGTTCCGAGCAGTTACTTACCGTCGGCACGATAGAGGATGAAATACCTCAGCTAAACGACGAAGAATTCTCACGTCACCCGGCTGTGCTCCCGCTCTCGGGGCTTTTCTACGGGCATGATATCACATACACGCCCGACGAATACCGTGAGCATATCGAGCAGACCCTTAGCTTTGCGGAAGAGCACCCGAACTATACCGTCACGCTCACCGCGGCAAATCCGTTCAGAAATCTATGTATACTCATCCATGAAGGACGGTGGGCTATGATATCCAAGAGCAATGCACCCGCCATCCATTTCGTAATACACCACCCGAAACTGCGCGCCGCCATCGAGAGCTTTACTCCGCCGATGGTGGAGGAATAATCAAAGCGTCGGACGGAGCTTCCGACCGATCTTCCGCACGCCGCATAAGCCGAATAATATTTTATCATTCCTCTATCGTTCCTCACATATCCATGCCGAAAATCGGCGCGTCCGCGACGGCAATAGAGCGAAAAAAACGAAAAATACTGCGGACAGCCGTCGATAAAACAGCTGCTCCGCAGTATTTTCATATATTTACGTTACGACCCTATCATTGACAAGCGGTCGTATACCGCGCTCCGGCGCGGCATATCCTACATAAGGCAAGCCCGACAGATCAAGGATATCCATCTCCATATCAGCCGCAGCACGGTTTCGGCAAAGCCGCCGAATCGCTCAATCCTCAGCAAAGTCGATGATCATCGAACCGATACCGCCGTCCAGATCAACGGTACAGGCACCGCTGCCATAGGTCCCGTCTCCCACGCCGGAGCCGCCGAGCCTTGCCGAGCCGATACCCTTATCGAGCTTGATGCGATAGTCGTTCGGGGTGCCGCGGAGCGTGAGCTCGAGCGCTCCTACGCCCTGATCTATGCTGCAATCTCCGGACAGACGGCAGTCAAGCACCGCCTTTCCGGTTCCCATATCAAAGTCAAGAGCGGTAATATCGCAGCCGTCAATGACCAGTCTGCCCGCGCCGCCGTCTATATCCGCGCTCTCGGTAACGGTCAGCGACGAGAGTCTGGTACTGCCTGCACCGATATCAACGGACAGCCGGCGCGAGGTGATACCGCTTACATCGAGCGTTCCCGCACCGCCGTCTATATCGAGCTCGTCGAGAGTGATTCCCTCCGGGAGCGTAAGATCGACAGTATTCTTGTTGCTGTTGTTGTAGATAATATGTTTCTTGTCCTTGATTACAAGTCTGCCGCCGTCATTTTTTACTGTCAGGTCGGAAATCGTGCTCTCAAGAGACAACGTCTCGCCGGTACCGACACAGATCCGCGCAGCCGACACATCAATAATCACTGCGGTTATATCTCCGCTTACAGAATACCTATTCATATCTCCGTCAGCCCCCTCATATTCACCGCGCTGCACGCCGTCGGCAAGCCCGACTATCGCCGAAATACCCCAAGCGGCACCGCCGACGATCGAGACGATAATAACGGCAGCCAGTGCGATTGCACAGTATTTTATAAATTTCTGAAAGGATGTCATTTCAGTTCAAGCCCTCCGAAAACGCAGGTCGCGTTCACATATAACGTGGGTGCGCCCTCGATATGCGGACGGTTGAGCTTGTCGGAAGCGCCGCCGAAGATAGAGCTCGAACGCAGACAGACGTTTATCCCGTCGGGCACAAAAATATCAATGCCGCCGAAGATGGCGCTTGCGTTGATAGCGCTGTCGCCCTCAAAGGTCGCGCCGCGCAGGTCGCACTCGACACCTCCGAACACCGCGTTAAGCTCCGCGCCGTGGAAAGCTCTGCCGTCATAATTCAGCTTTGCGCCGGAAAAGGTTGCATTTCCCTGACCTACGTTGTCGCCCTCGATCTTGATATCCTTCCATACCCTCGCGCCCTTATCCGGCATTACCGCACGGATTATCAGGCGAACACCTATCACGACTATCACAGCGGGCACGAGCAGCTTCCACACCATAGAGAGGCTGAGTATTCCGAGGCAGCCGAGCAGCAGACAAACGCCGATGCACAGTCCGATTATACTGCCGGTCTTGTTACGGTCGGTGACCAGACCGATAAAGGACGGAACAATAATAAACAGCGTCCACCAGCCGTGAAAGAAGATATTGATGTCTGTAAGACCGATGGCATTCAGTGCGAGAATAACGCCTACCGCCGTTATTGCAATGCCCCATAGAATTCCGCTCATTTTTTTCATTGGAGAAAGCCTTCCTTTTTTCTTATTAAGTATATCCGTTCCCGCTCCGTCAGATGACGGTATCGGGACTGAATTTCATAACCGGTATAAAATATTCAAGCCATGAATGTCATTAAGACCGCATCGAGCCTGTAAGCATAGGATAAAAACGCAAATTGCCATTGCTTTGTCCTATTGTCGGCAACCGTTTGATACGGCAAGAAATCAAAAATCGCCGCATTGCGACTGTGAGATACTTTTCATGCTTATATTTGTATTATATCATATAACATCGTAAAAAGAAAGACATTTTATGATAAAAAGTCTCACATGCCGTCTCATTCACAAGAATCCCGTCTCGACTTTCCGATAAATCAACAAAAAAATCTATGCAGGTTCGATACGAGCCGATCTTCTTATGCGGGTATACGGCACTCCATCACGACCGGATAAACAGAATCAGTCTGCTGTAAACACAAAACGGTCACAGCGGACTGAATAATAATTTGCACAGAGCCTATCTGAGCGGATCAGCGCCGCATAGAGCGGAGGCTGCCGCCGAGGCATGGCATATTTGCGCGGTTATAAATCGGCGGCCTCCGCCGAGGCATATTTGCACGTCGTCCCATTATAGATCGGCGGTTGCCGCCTATGGCATGTTTACGTGTTGTACCCGAATATCATGTCAGTCAAGTATCCTGCCGTCGGTAGAAATAGTCACGACCTGCCACGGAATAAACTTTCCGCTCTTCTGCAATGCCGTTTTTGCCGCGTGCTCCAATCCTCCGCAGCATGGGACCTCCATCCGGACAACAGTCACACTCTTGATGTCATTTTTGCGGATAATTTCGGTGAGCTTCTCCGAATAGTCAACACTGTCGAGCTTCGGGCAGCCGACAAGGGTAATATGCCCTCTGATAAAGTGCTCGTGAAATGCCGCATATGCGTATGCCGTACAATCGGCGGCAATAAGCAGCTTTGCGCCGTCAAAATACGGTGCATTCACAGGGACGAGCTTTATCTGCACCGGCCACTGCGACAGTCGGCTGACAGATTCGCGTGAGAGCTCTGTCTCGGTGTGTTCCGCACGCTCTATTCTTCTCGACTGCGTTCCCGGGCAGCCGCACGGCAGAGTCATTCCCTCTTTTTTCATCTTCTCCTGCATCCTTTTCTGCTTATTCTCCATAGCCGTTTTTTCGTCGTAAGCGACCGCTTCACGCTCTACAAAGGCGATCGCGCCGGTGGGACAGGTCGGCAGGCAATCGCCGAGACCGTCGCAGTAATCGTCGCGCATAAGCTGCGCCTTGCCGTCGACCATAGCTATCGCGCCCTCGTGGCAAGCATCGGCACAAGCGCCGCAGCCGTTGCATTTATCTCTGTCTATCTCAATAATTCTTCTTTTCATAACATAGCCTCCTTGATTCTTTATGTATATTATAGTATAATAGACACAACAATTCTGTTGAATTTTCAACGAAAGAAGATTTATATGAAAGAATTTTTATCCGTTATTCGCTCATCTCAGCTATTTTTGGGAATTACCGAGGAAGAGATCGCAGCCATGCTCACCTGCCTCGACACAAAGACCGAGAGCTTTCCGAAGGATACATTTCTGCTTCGCGCCGGAGATACGACGGAATCGATTGGTCTCGTGCTGTCGGGGAGCGTTCTGATAATACAGGAGGATATCTGGGGCAACCGCAATATTCTCTCCAAGTCGGGACCGGGGCAGACCTTTGCCGCCGCGTATGCATGCGCGCCCGGCTCGGTGTTGAATGTTAGCGTCTCGGCAGAAACGCCGGTTATCGCAATGTTTCTGAATGTCAAGCGTGTTCTGAATATCTGTCCGTCCGCATGCGAGCATCACAGCCGTATTATCCGAAATCTGCTCGGCGTGCTCGCCGAGAAAAACCTGCATCTTGAGGGAAAGCTCACACATACGGGGCAGCGCACGACGCGCGCAAAGCTGATGTCCTACCTCTCCGCAGAGGCGCAGCGACTCGAAAAATATGAGTTTGATATTCCCTTTTCAAGGCAGCAGCTCGCCGATTACCTTGCGGTCGAGCGCAGCGGGCTTTCGCTCGAGCTCGGTAAACTGCGCCGCGAGGGGCTTATTGATTTTCATAAAAGCCATTTTGTTATGAAGGTATAAGCTCGTTAAAGGCTCGCCGGGTCGGGCTGATGATCAACGGTGAGGCAATTCATTTTTCATCATAAAAGTCCGATTTTCGATATATGCATCAATTAAAAACAAATTGCCGCACCGCGAACCTTATCGGCGCCGCAACGCAGTATTCTTTTAATCATACAACTATACGACAAAAAAAGAAAAAAACACCGTAATCCTTCCGGATTACGGTGGCATGATGGAGCGAGTGATGGGAATCGAACCCACGCGACCAGCTTGGAAGGCTGGGATTCTACCATTGAACTACACTCGCATATTATCGGTGAACGTTTGAATTATAGCACAAAGCGGGTGATTTGTCAATATGTTTTATCAAAAATAATCACGACCTACCGAAAATTTCTCCCCGGCTATTGATTTTTTGCCGGTACTATGGTATTATATACGAGTACGCCGGTGTGATGGAATTGGCAGACGTGACGGATTCAAAATCCGTTGGTAGCAATACCGTGCGGGTTCGACCCCCGCCACCGGCACCAAACTAACTTGGCAAAAAGCAGCATTTTAGTGTTATAGTACGCCGATAGTGCTTCAATTAAACCGAAAAACGCCCTCGATCCGAAGCTGCACCCTTTCAACACGTTTCAACCCAAATTGCGGTTCTTTGCCGGTGAACGCTCCTGTTGACATAAGTTGACGGGAGCCATTCCTTTATATCGGTCAAGTAATCGGTTCGACGTAATTCTATCGAGTGCAGAGCCGGCAAAGCTACGCATCCAACATACGCAGATAATATTCCTCAAGTACCGAAAAAGCAGGTTCAAGTCCGCATTCACTTAAGGACGAAAGGTGCTCAAAAAGGATACGGCATAACTTACGATCATGTAGGCTATGCCGTTTCTTTTTGCTCTTGTTTCGGGATATCGACCACGCCGATAAAGCCCCACCAGATGACCAAGGTCTGCTTTTTTGTCCGTGTGCCGGGGACTTTCTCCGGTTTCTTCACCTCGATCTTCTCCACGAAAGAGCGGATGATCTCTGCGGTAAGTTCCGTAATGTCCGTGTACCGGCGCACCATTTCCAAGAAGGAATCTACATTTAGGCGTTGCTCCCGAGCCTCCGCAATGGCCGCCTCCAATTCGGAGATTCTTGTTTCCAATTGCTTCTGCTCGGTTTCGTAGGTAGCGGACATTCGGGAAAAACGGTCGTCGGATATTTTACCGTCGATGTTGTCCTCGTAGAGCCGCTGCATGATACTATCCAATTTCTTGATGCGTTCTTTCGCCTGAACAAGCTCTTTGTTGCTGTTGCGCATCAGACGATTGAGTTCCTTTTCGTTCTGCCTCGTGACCAGTTCTACAAATTCCGTTTCATGGGAACGTGCATAAGCCGTAATGCTCTTTAATTGCCGAAGCAGGATCTCTTCCACCTGGATATTGTGGATTTGGTGGGGAGAACAAAGCCCTTGCCCTTTTCGGTAGGATGCGCAGATGAAGTACTCCTGCTCGTGTTTCCAGCCCCTCGCTCTGACTTGGTACAGTTTGGCTCCGCAGTCGGCACAGAACAGTATTCCGGAGAGTATCGGCATCTCACCGATCGGAGTAAGCCTCCTGCGCCCTTCCCGAATACGCTGGACGATATCGAATGTCTCCTGGTCGATGATCGGTTCGTGGGTATTCTCAAAGATCGACCATTCGGAAGGATCGTTCCACACGGTCTTTTTGCACTTGAAGGACTTCCTTCTTGTTCGGAAATTGACCGTATGGCCCAAGTATTCGGGCTTCATCAGCAGATCGGCTATGGTGCGTTGCTGCCAGAAGCCGGGCTGTTCCGACTGCTTTGCGGGCGTCCTGATCCCAAGCGTATGCATATGTTCGGAGGGCGTCGGAATGCCACGGTGCATCAGTTCTTTCGAGATTTGCGAAGGGCCTTTTCCGGCAACGCACATTTTGAACATCTCCCGTACTACCGGGGCTGCCTCCGGGTCAATGATCCAATGGTGTTTGTCATTGGGGTCTTTCAGATAACCGTAAGGCGGATTGGTAGTCAGTGGTTTACCGGAATTTCCTTTAGCACGGAACACAGCCTTGACTTTCTTGCTGGTGTCTTTGGCATAGAACTCGTTGAAAATGTTGATGAACGGCGTCATGTCGTTGTCCACCTGATTTGCACTGTCTACACCGTTGTTGATGGCGATGAAGCGGATATCGTTGTTTGGAAACACCATCTCCGTGTACATACCTACTTGGAGATAGTCCCTTCCCAACCGGCTCATATCCTTCACGATGATGGTGCCGATACGCCCTTCGTCGATCATGCCGAGCAGGCGTTGCCAGTCAGGACGATCAAAATTTGTTCCGCTGTAACCATCGTCTACGAAATAAGCCGTGCTGGTGAATCCGTGATCGTCGGCATACTTTTTCAGGATAGCTTTCTGGTTCACGATGCTGTTGCTTTCGCCCTGTAGATCATCGTCACGGGACAGTCTGCAGTAAAGAGCGGTGACCTTGTCTCCTGCGACAGAGAAAGACGGTCTGTTTGTTTTGGAAACGCTGATGTTCATTTTCATAATAATTCTCCTTTCCGACCGTCTTCAAGCGGTACTACATATTCCCGTACTGTCGCAGAAAAAGCAAGTTATTTCTTCAATGTTTATTTGAATTTTGAGATAACTTTTCCGGAGCTGATGTGCAGTTGCCCAGGATCAGTTTTTTGACCTTTTCAAAAGCAGTTTCCCTTGCAGAATCGCTTTGTACGGAGATGACCGTGAACAGAGTGTTGCCCACGGCCATTTCCGAAACGGTGCAGGGTCTGCCTTCATATGTGCCGACCGCTGCGCTCATAGGATCACACGCTTTCTTCAATAACGGAGATCGCTTTTACGGCATCCCTGCGCACAAGTCGGGCATCGAGCAACTCGAACGCAACATATCCCACACGACCGCTCATGGCAAAGCGCTCCTTCAGTGCTTTCATGCTGACGGGAGAGCGGTCTACGATCCAGTAGTACCGGAAGTCACCGAATAGTACGGGCTTTGCTCCGGCAGCAATGTTCGGAAGTTCATTGCAGATGCGGATCGGCTTGCCGAGAACGGTATCCGTGCTGCTGTTCCAAAGATAGTTGCCCGAATCATCTTTCAACTTCCGAAGCGCCGCAGCGGTGCGATCATTCATCAGCCAAGCAGCATGGGTGCGATACTCCGGCTTCACAGAGAAGAACAAGTCAATGACGGCATCATAGGTCAGCGCAGATACCGCAGTTCCTATTTCTGCCCCTTCGGTGTTATGGAGCAGCCCAAATGGCTCGTTTACGCCGCTACCGCAGATGAATGCTTTGTCCTCCGCATATGCGAAAGACTTACCCATGCGCTCGGAAATGTACTTTTTGAGGTCAAAGTCCGCATCAAGAGCAAACTCCTCGCTCAGTTTAAGCAGGCAGGCGATTTTGTGACTGCCGACACGGATACGGGTAAAATCCTCCTCGACATCAAAGCCGGGGATGGGTGCGCCCTCCGGGACGAAAGATGCGTAATCACGGGAATCAGCCGCCCAGATCACCGACCCGCCCTGGTACTTCTTCAGGTTCGTTGCGAGTGGACGAATGATGCTTTCCCGGACGACCACCTTACGAAGGTCGGCTTCTCCGGCAGTCGGGGTAAAGTATGTTCCGGTGACGCTGTCCATCGCATCACGCATAGCCATCTCGCTGTCGGGCTTAAGCCTCATGGCATTCCAGAAATGTTTATCGTATTCCTGCGTGGCCGTAATGTTTCTGATCTCGTTGATCGTTTTCATTATTCTTATCTCCTTTCGGTTGCTTCATCGCAGCGTCTGCATTTATACAGGCCGTGAGTGGTGGCATCGAGCGGCAGTCCGCAAAGGCGTAGATCACCGTTGCAATGAGGGCATTTGAGATCGTATTCCAGGGTGTCCGTGAAGCGGGTCGGGTCACAAGTGCGGAGGCGATAACGGTGATAGACCTTTCTCCGATCATCATTCGCCAAATATTCCGTCATGAAGATCTTTTCGTGCTCCGCCAGGTACTCCTCGGTCAGCCAGTCGTTCTTCGGGAACAGCGTTTTACCTCCTTTGTAGTTGTAAAAAGTGTAGTTTCTCATGTGTATTTTCCTCCTCGATAGATGTTTTTCGGGTGCGTGTTAATTACCCTTTTGATTTCGCTGTTTTTGTGCGTAAGCCCCCGGGCCGCTGCCCAATGGTCAAAGTCCCGGAGATTTAAGCCGCCCCAGGTCAATGGCGCAGAATTTATCGTTCGTGTGCGGTGAAGGTCGTGACGGTCGATAAATAAAACTCTCTTTAGAGTGGTATGCCGAATAACACACTATAAAGGGTCTTATGAAGAGAGCGTCACCGAGCTTCACCTTGGCGTGTTACTCATCCGCAGCGAACACAGATGCGAACTCCGACTTGAGCCGTAGGCCGAGAACTATGCGTCCCTTTTTTGTGTGCTTTCTCTCGAAACCAGAGGTGTCGACCGCTGCGTAAAAGTCCGTGGTGGAACGGGTGTATTCTCCGCTTCGACCGCAAAAGCTGCGATATGCGGCGTACAGATCACCGGAGCGCCCACTGTAGGTATCGCCGACCTCGCAGCACTCCTCCAGAAAGTGCGACAGCCAGTCGCTGTTTTCCCGATAAAGCGCCGTGACTTTCTTAACACATTCCGGTTGAGCGATACGGAAGTTGTCCGAGATAACTTTCTCAGCTCCCTCGATCATCCACGCAAGAACGGCGGGACCGGCATTGTCGAAAAGGTAGTCGGCGTAGTTTTTGACATCACCGCTGCCGACGATCCTTGCGTTGAACGGCACAACGATCAATCTGCGCCAAGTGCCCGGGTCATTGGCACCGACTTTCGGCAGGTGATTCGTGTATAGAACGAGCGTATGCGTAGGAGTGAAAGCAAATGGGTCTTTGTACTTCTTTTCGGCGTATATCTCGTCCGTAGAACAGAACTGCTTTACAACAGATGTGTTCAGCCTCATGCCCTCTTCCAGCTCGGCGGCGATCAGCAGACGCTTGCCCTTTGTCTCCGCCAATTCCGGCTTGACGTTCCTCTTGCAGCCTACCGTCAAAGCATCGGCGGAAATGTTGCCGCTGTAGGAACCCATGACACGAGCCAACACATTCCAGAAGGTGGATTTGCCGTTCCTACCGTCACCGTGGGCAATGATCAGTGCCTCGATATAGACATGACCGATAAGCGCCAATCCGGCAATGTGCTGCACATATTCTTTCAGTTCGGCATCCCCGCAGAAAAAGGTGTGCAGGGCATCCTTCCACAGGTCTGCTCCCCGACTGCCGGGAGAAACCGCAGTGCATTTGGTGATGAAGTCCTCGGCGCAGTGTGCCTGCTTGCCGTTCATGCCTTTTCGAAGGTCCACGGTATATTCGGGCGTGTTGAGCAGAAACCCGTCCTTGTCCAATTCACCGTGATCGATCTCCACCATTGGTCGGGCTTCACGCAGTGCTGCGACCTGGTATTTGGAATCTCTGCGCTGTAGGACGAACTTTCTGTAGGCGACGGCTCCACGCTGTGCAAAGAGTGCGGTTTTCTGTTCCTTGGTCATGAATTCGGAAGCTTTCTTTCCGTGTGCGGCGATAACGGCTTTTGCTCCGGTCTCTTCCAGGTGCTCCTCGGCTCGGGTGAGCCAGGCTTCAGCCTCTGCGAGTTGGGTATCCGTAAACTGTTGCATCGCCGCTTGAGAGCGGGGTCTTGATTCCTGCCAACAGGCACCATCATATACGATGTAGTCGGTAGCCGGGGAATAGCTGACATAATTGCGGCAGTGCTTGGCAAAGGCATAGGCTTGTCCAACATCGGAATAATCATCCGGTTTGCAAGGAGTGGGATCGTTGTATTCTTCCGGCGGTACATACCCCGGTTGAGCGGAAACCACTTTGCCGAATTTCACGGCGCTGCTCCAGATGCCATTCAGTTCGTTTTCATCTAAAGGCGGGACGCAACTTTTCGCCTTTTCAAGAAATATCCCCCTTGCCTCATGGGTATCGCCGTGCCGCTTGACCAATCTCCCGGCAATGTGAGACATGACAGTGTTTCGCCGCCCTTCGGGGATGTGTCCGTCGGGCAGCTCAGCGAAAGAGTCGTATGACGCTGCCGAATCTACTTGTGTTTTTTTCAAGGCTTGAGACTTGTCCGCCATAAAGCGGTTAAGGTTCATTGTTTTCACCTCCGTGCAGTTCGACTACCGGATTCCGTACACCAAAGAAGAATCGTGCAGCATCCTTCGCTCCCGTGTCGAAATACGGGAAGAAAGCCATGACCGACTCTTTCAGCATACGGTAATCGTCTCCGTTCGTAATCGGGTCAATGGGAAAAACCGGGGCCTTGGTGAGCGGCTGCCTTTCCACGCCATATGGTGGCGACTGTAGACTAAGTAGAACGGGACGCCCGGAAAAGCCTTTTCCACATCCGCAGCGGTTTTCCATTCGCATTCCTCATCCGAATGGTCGTTATCGCAGTCAAACGGCAAACAATCCGAACGGATAAAATCCGCAACGGCTCTGTGGTGATCTCTGTATTCGGCAAAGACCTGGTCGTACCGAACGGCTTCGCACAGGCCCTCGACCGAGGTGATCTCCCGTTTGACCGGATAGCAGACATTGAACTTATTGCCCCGGCAGTTTGCGGTGTACAGTGTGATTGGTCTCACGGCAGTCTCCTCCTTTCGCAAAAATGTTTTTCATGGTGTTACTCTCCTTTCTGAGGAAGCCTCCTCACTATACATAGAAAAAACAGGGGTTTTGTCAGGGTGTTTTCAGAAATTTTTTTGAAATTTCTTTTTTGCCGCATCCAGGCTTTCTTTTACGGCGCCGGCTGATGCCCCCTCTACTGCTGCGATCTCACACAGCGTCATATTCTCACTCAACATCCATAAGCGACGTTGCTTCGTCTCTGTCAGTAATGTGAGTGTGCTTTGGATATGCTCGGCTTCCTCCTTTCGGATAACGATGTGCTCAGGTGTGTCGAGGTAGGCAATGGAGTTGCCTTCGTAGCCCAGTGCCTCAAGAAGATATAAAGTGTGATAGGCCTCCCGGCATTCGGCATTTCGGATGAGACGTGCATTCTCATTAAGATACTCAATGATCTCCTTTAACGCCTCCGGCTCTCCATCCGGTATGATGAGTTCAAAGGGTGATCCATACGGATCGTTGTAGCGTATCTTCACGGCGTGTTCCTTTCCGCCCGAGAACGAAAAGAGCCGGAACGCATCGCCGCAGAATAAGGCCTGATTACGAAAAGGGCGCACTTATCCTGGGGTACCACCGGACACGGGAAGTGCATTTGGTCCCATGATTTTTGAAATCCTCTTTTCATAGACCCATCTGGACAGGAATGAACACATTGGCCGAAAAAAGCAAAAAAATAAGCCCTCCCATAGAAAATCTGCAAGAAGGGCGTTGAAGATGTTGAAAAAGTTCAATAATGATTATTTGATCTTGAAAATCTCGGCGCTTATGGTGAATAACTCCATGACGCGGGAAAAATGGCACAGGCGCTCGGTATGTCGCAGCCAAACTTCAACCATGTCATTCACAATACGGGAGGTAAAAGGTTCGCCATTGAGCAGATCTTTGATATTGCCCATTACTTCGGCGTTTCCATTGACTGGCTCATGGGAAATCAGGGCGGCAGTGCGATTGCGGCAAAGTCTGCTGCAGAATTCATCACGAGAGCCGTATTATGCGGGGCGGCAAACTGACACCGTATTCCGTCGAGGAAGGTAACTAGTGTGCCGATGAGACGCATCACCCGGGGAAGCTCATAAGACTGGGCAGCATATTTTTCTTCGTTCTGGAATCCTCATGAGGATGTGGTCGGTGACGAAGAAACAAGAGACAAGGTGATAGTTGATGAAGTGCGTGGAAATCAGACACCATTCTGGTCTCTCAATGCGTATTTGGATAAATTCGTAGGGATCCATCAGTTGCTGAAATCCCAGGGCATGGATGAAGAGGATTTCCAAACGCTCATCGCAAAACATCTTGACAGAATCGAAGAATGAAAAAGCCCTTCTCGGAAAATTTCCGAAAGGGGTAGAAAAATTCATAGATACATGTTATAATACTGTTATAGCTTTGCAAGCAGATGGAGGTGCCATATGGGGTTCTGTGATGATATAAGAGAAATTCGTCAGAAGTGCTTTCTCTCCCAGGAGGCTTTTGCAAAAGAACTGGGGGTGTCGTTTGCCACAGTCAACAGATGGGAATCCGGCAAAACGAAACCCACATATAAGACAATGAAGCTTATCGATGATTTTTGCAAGAGCCGTAGTATAGATTTCGATATCAGGCACGAATTGGAGGAGAAAAAATGAGCAACGGCAAATTGTCAGCCATAGATCTTTTTTCTGGGGCAGGCGGATTGCATATTGGATTTGAAAGAGCGGGGTTTGATATAAAGCTCTGTATCGACAATGACAATCTTGTAGAGAGGACCCATAGAAAAAATTTCCCTAATATTCCTATGATCAACAGGGATATCCGTACTGTTACGCCAGATGAAATAAAGGCATTCCTTGATGACGGTACTGTTGATGTGGTAATTGGTGGCCCTCCCTGTCAAGGTTTTTCTACGATAGGCAAACGTGTCTCCTCTGATCCGCAGAAAAGGTACGCTTTTGATCCACGAAATGAACTCGTAATCACCTATGCTAACCTCATACGTGCGCTTCAGCCTAAGTTTATTGTGATGGAAAATGTTAAAGGCATCATTACAAAAGATGGTGGAAACTATCTTCAAAGCGTTTTGTCAATGCTTCGGGACGCCGGGTATTCTGTTGACTATCGTTTGATCAATATGGCAGATTATGGTGTCCCTCAAATACGTGAACGCGTAATCATTCTCGGCAATAGACTTGGCTTGCCCGTTTCTTTCCCCAAGCGAGATCATTCCGACAATCCGGAAGATGGATTGCTGCCATGGAATAACTGCTGGGATGTGCTTAAAGACCTGGTCGATCTGGGTGATTGTCCGGAGTTTAATCATGTGGCATTGAAACATACACCCAAAAACATAGAGCGCTATAAGTTGATTCCAGAAGGAGGACGCCTGCCGGAAGATAACCTTCCACCGGAGTTATACCGAAGAAACTTCGGCAACACATATAAACGCTTAGACAGAAAACGCCCTGCATTGACCATGGTTCCCGGAAACGATGCATTCCCTATTCATCCTGAATTGAATAGAAGCCTTACAGTAAGAGAAGCCGCACGTATTCAGACATTCCCCGACGAGATGATATTTGAAGGAAATCGTAGGCAGCAAGGCCATCAAGTAGGGAATGCTGTTCCGCCAATGTTTTCAGAAAAACTCGGGAAATTTGTCCTATCGCTTTTATCTGGCAACGGAGGTGATAAAAATTGAATGCTATCGACTTGTTTTCTGGCGCCGGAGGGTTGACTATCGCATTGAAAAATAGCGGTTTTAATGTTCTGATGGCGAACGAAATTGATCCAACCTTTTCTGAAACACATAAGTATAATTTCCCAGAGATTCCTCTAATCCAAAAAGACATCAAGGAACTTACTGCTGAAGAGATTGAATCTGTGCTTCAGGGAGAATCAGTGGATCTCATCGTCGGAGGCCCTCCATGCCAGGGGTTTTCGGTGTTTGGAAAGAGACGGTTTGTTAACACCAAGGGATATAATCCCAAGGAGGATCCTCGTAACCATTTGGTTTATGAATTTATAAGAGTCGTTTCTATTCTTAGGCCGAAGTTTTTCTTTATGGAAAATGTGAAGGGCTTTACGAATCTCGATGGAGGCCTATTCATTGAAGAAGTAAAAAATCAGTTTAGAACCCTAGGCTACGACAGTATTTGGTGTGAGATTGTTTGTGCTGCTGATTATGGTGTCCCTCAAGAGCGGTATCGAATGTTCATGATTGGAAACTGCCTGGGAATAGAGTATGCTCCTCCCGAAAAATCACACTTTCCCATTGGTTCAGGCAAGACACCCGAGTACTCTACAGTCGGTTCTGCAATAATGGATTTAGTTGGGAAAGAGAACGATTTTCCAAATCATATTCCGTTAGCGCATAAACCGATTGTTGCAGCAAGATACGCTTATGTGAAAGAAGGGTGCAAATTAAACGTTGATGACCTTCCGCCTGAGTTGGCTGTCGCCACTCGCCGGGATGCAAAAACGGGGAAAGTGGCGAACTATAGTCATGTGTTTAAACGACTGGACAGAAACCGCCCGTCCACAACTATGGTTCCAGGTCATAACGCCTTTCCTATCCATCCGACGCTTAATCGTACTCTGACGGCACGGGAGGCTGCGAGAATTCAAACTTTTCCCGACACACATATTTTCTTTGGGACAAGGCAGCAACAGTGTATTCAGGTTGGTAATGCTGTCCCGCCAAAGATGGCTGAACCTTTTATGCGTAAGATAGCGACATACTTGTCAGAGGAGGTGGCAAAATGAGCCACGATGTTGAAGCCGCATATGCATCATCAGAAGTTGCTGAATTGATTATGCAAAATCAAGCGAATTACTTCGGAACTATGGGAACAGCTGGTGCGTGGTCCGTATTTGCCGGACGTGAGGGCGGGCATCAATGGCCCTTGGCAGATGGAGTGTTAAGCGCACAAAACACAACCTCTAATGATATAAACATTGCGTTTGAGTTCAAACGCCCTAATGAGGGGGTTCATGGCATACTTACCGCCTTGGGACAATCATATGCCTATCTTGAAAAGGGGTATGATGCTTCTGTGATGGTTATCCCCGAGCGTTACTCATCGCATTCCGCTCCAGGGGAGCACGTATGTCGTGTCATTGATGCAGTCTCCCCTGATATACCTATAAGCATTTATACGTATTCTCCCCCAAATCTCTCAGCTACAAGGCCTTTTCTGGGTAAGCTCAACTGCGTTAGAGATATTTCCTTGCCTTCGTGTCGACGGATTGCCAGAACAGGTGCTGGTACGGCAACAATGGGAAGTGCATCAACATTATGGGCCCATATGAGGGAAGGAATGAGTCACCCTGATGCCTTTTTTAGATTTTGCCAAGCTGTAAAGGTAATAACTGCAACAGGCGATAACTTGGATAATATACATATTCCTGTTGAATTGGAGAATGCCGTCAGGAGAATAGACTCTACTGCTGATGCTTTTAAGTATCTTTCAAACACTCCCGGTGATTCAATTTCGGACAAAGCGTGGAGATATGTATGGTTTAATTACTATTTCTGGAACGACCTGATGCCAATTTACTCTTCTACTACTCCGTATACTGTCAATGCTGTATCAACGAGAATTATGATTGACAGCACTCGCTTTCAGAATCTGTTTAGCGGTCGTGTGGATTCAATCAAATCCAAAATTGTTAGCAAGCTAAATGCTGGGACAACAAGTGAGGCTGATGCCTGGGAGGAATACGCTAGAAAAGTTAGAAGCGACTCTCATAGTTATCGGGAAGTAATTGATTCGGGGCTGTATCATATTGGTTTTGTCGCACCAGACGGTACCCTAACAGATCTGGGTTACAAATATGTTGATGCGTGTGAGAGAATTGGAACTCCTTACGCTGGAATACCCCTTGAGATTCTCCGCGCATCCGTGCTTCAGAATGGTCAGTATGGAGCGATGCTTCATTATTTCTACAAACTATCAGAAGAAAAGTTCTCGTCCGATCTTTTCGCTTTCACACAAACCGATGCTCGTGGCAACCATGTGTTTAAACCGCAAGAATACTTGAATTGGCTTGATGACGTATTCGCCAACGATTTGCACTTGTCAAAGAAAAGTACCATCCGTGCTGGTGGAACAAGAAAATCTTTTCAGGCCGAAATCTCATTCCTGAAAAAGATGGGGTTTGTAAAAGAGAAGGGTGGAAAAGCCGCATACAGAATTGGCGTTGGCTTGGAGATTGATTGGCCCCAAGTTCAAAGTAGCCTGGTTTACTTTCAGGGTCTATAACGGAGGCGAATATGGCGAGATTAAAGAAAATCAAAAGTCCCACACAGCTTGAGTTGGTGGAACCGTTGTTTGCTGTGCTAGTCGAATTGGGCGGTTCTGCTACAATTGACGAGATACGCGATAATATCATAAAGAAGCTGAAACTCTCCGATGATGTGGTTGACGAGCCTCATAAGGGCAATGCGTCACAGCAGACAGAACTCGAGTATCAGCTTGCCTGGGCGCGTACCAGGCTGAAAAACCTCGGCGCTATCATCAACAGCAAGCGTGGCGTATGGATGATCACCCCGGAGTATGCCGGACGCAAATCCATAACTCGGGAAGAAGTGACCGAAAATATCAAGGTCACGAAGCTGAAGGGCAAAACCGAGAAGGAGGTCGATACGATTCTCCAAGACGGAGATCCCTCCAATGACGGTATCGATACCATCGAGGATTCGGAACCTTGGAGAGCGGAACTGGCGGAAACCCTGCACAGCATGAACCCTTATGCTTTCGAGCGTCTGGCAATGCTACTGCTCCGGGAATGCGGATTCTCCCAGGTTACCGTTACCAAAAAATCCAGCGATGGCGGGATTGACGGAACCGGCAAGCTGCGTATCAACGGCATTTTCAGCTTCAACGTGGCGTTCCAATGCAAACGCTATACTGGTAGCGTTTGCGCAGGGGATATCCGTGATTTCCGTGGATCGCTGACAACGGATATTGAGAAGGGGGTTTTCATTACCACAGGCAGCTTTACAAAGGCCGCCCGCGAAGAAGCATCAAATGCCGGAAAGCAGCAGATCGATCTTATTGACGGCGAGGAATTCATCAGCAAGCTCATCGAATATGGACTTGGCGTGAAAGAACGGACAATTTACGAAGTCGATAAGGATTTCTTCGAGAGAGTTTGAGGTAAAAGAATGAAAGGCAAAGTAGACTGTATAAAAACGAATAAAACTAACGGGCTAGAATATGGGTTTATAAAACTTGACAATGGACAATCAATCTATTTTGACAGTAGATCATTGTCTGATGGTTTGGAAATGTCAGATTTTTTTATGGGGGATACTGTCGAATACTCTTCTACCTTCACAGATGCGCAAGGTAGGCCATCTGCGTTAGGCGTACGATTAATTGAAAAAGACAACACTGGCGATACAGATAAAGCATCTGAACAACACCCATTAAGAGAGTTTTATACACCTGGATACTATCGGAATATGGATCGTGTTCGTATGCGTGAAGAACATCTAAAACCGAATTCTGGCGAGTATGAAGTGCTTCAAAAATTAAAGAGTGTTCTTTATGTTTCTCATGTTGGTCATCATGATATGGGATTTGGCGGAGCTTCTTTTCCGTTTTGCTTGATTGGAGCAACTGAGTTCCTAAAGCCATATATACACGGTATGTATGAGTTCCTTTTGCTATTTTCACACTTTGATAATCGTTCATGGCAGCAGAATACAGTTAAGGCGATTAGTTTCATTCGAAAGAGGAAGGAAATTGCTGAACGGCGTCCGTTAGTAAATTTTTATATGCTGATAAGCAATGCAATACACCTTAAATCTGAAATTGATAAAATGAAAGGCGGAACAGATGCAGCAATTATTCCGTTTACATTTGAAGAAATACTTAATTGTGAAAGCAATAGTCAGCTTGAAAGATTAATTCTAGATAGATTTGGCGAATACCTCTTTGAGAACAATATGCTAGGGGAAGAAAACCCCATAGAAGACGAACAACTATTGTTCGGTGACCGTGGAAAAATTGCTGATTCTATTGTTCAAAGATGTCGTGAAGGAAAGCACTCTGGAATATTTGGGCTGCGTAGAAGCGGAAAATCATCTGTTCTGAGGGCTGTAACACGTAGACTTGACAACGACGAGATTAAGTATTCTGTCGTAGAAGCGCGTTCCGAATTGGAACCGGTTGACTCCTGGAAAACCGCTCTGTTTGATATTGCAAGGCATATTCGAATCGATACCACAGGATTTATACAAGGTGATGGCGAATCTCGGCATGACTTTCAGGAGAGGCTAAGACTGGCTAGCACAGAAGACGATTACGAAAAACGCCCAACTCAATGTTTCGTTGAAGACGTAAAGCTCTATACAAGGGATTATCCAAACTTCGTTCTTGCCATTGATGAAATAGAATTGATAACATATAATACAGCTACATCTCTAGTTTGGCAAAGTCTCGATTCTTATAAAGGATTTTGGGGCGCTTTACGAGATTCGGGCTGTTCATTAATCGTGTGTGGAGTTAATTCGACCATAAACGAGCGAAGTATCATTGAATACAAAGGTGCATCCTGCGATAATCCGATGTATGAGCGAATTCATAATTGCGCTGATTTTTCAAAAACATATTTACCGATCTTTACAGATGAGCAAACAAAATATATGTTAAACACACTGGGCGGCTATAGTAATGTTGCCTTTAATGAAATCTATGTTGATATAAATAGGACTTTTGGCGGACAGCCATATGCCATACGACAATTTAGCGCTTTCATGTTTGACAACATTAAACAATACCGTTCCCCTGACAAGGTATACGAAATATCGAAACCAACTTTTTCTGCGTTGGTATCTGAATTCAATAATTCAGTAAAGGGAAGCCAAGTTTTTAAAACAATTCTTCAGCATCTTTGCATATATAAAGAAGAGCATGAAATGCTCAAAAAATTTGCTTTGACTCCAGGAAAGTATAAAAAGGTAGAAAGCGATGATGTTAGTATTATTGATCATTTGATTAAATACGGATTAATTGAATATGACGCTTTAACTTGTTTTATAGATTTCACTATCTATGGATTAAAAAACTATATTTGCAGAACTGAAACCAAATCACCAAGTGATATGTCAAATGATGAACGCAGACAATATATACAAGACAAAGTACAGTTATGTGAGCGAAAACTAAAAAAGTATATAATTCAGTATTTTACATACAACGGTGGAGATGTGGCAGGGATAGCATTTATGAAAAACTGTTTTTCCAGGTCGCAAATATTAATTAATCCAAGATGTACGCCTATCCCTGACATTAACTCTTGCCAATTTACGGAGTTTTTTGATCACAAGAAATTCATTATGTATTTCTCCAGTCTTAAAAAAGTAATAAGAAACAATTGGAATACACTGGGGATTGCTATCCAGAATGTATCTATGTCGAAAGATCAGTTTGGAGTATATATGGATCAATTAAATGGAGGAAGAACGGATGCTGACCACTATGATCCTGAGGATATGACATATCCTGATGAATGGCAAATTGGTGACAAGATTATGGATGCTTTTATGACGGCATTTAATGAGTTTGATGAATTATTTGAAAAACTTCATATTTGATCATTTGAAACCTTATTAGTGCAAAAGACCACATCCAAGGATTTTACTCCAAAGATGTGGTCTTTCTGTTGGCACCGCTTGAAGACGCCACTAAAACCAGTTAATTTGAACTGTCGTTAAGTGAGTGCCCCCAATGACCTGCTTTTTATTTTTTATTAAATTACGGCATAGCTGCATGGCACTATGCCAATCTTATACAGCAGAATAGACGAGTAAAGTCTATGAGATCAATAATACTCCGCATCCCTATGCACCGCAGGCGCGTCTGTATGAACATCGAGCTGATTGTAAGGTATCTGCATTCCAGCCTCGGCAAGCCCGCTCTGTATCAGCCGCAGCGCTTCGCGGCGGCGCTCGTACTTATCCTCCGGCGGGCAGAAGAAGCGCAAACGATAGACGACAGCGGAAGCCTCAAACTCCTGAGTGCCTTTATAGCTGCTCTTTTTTACGCCGCTGAGCAGACCTATACGCTCGCTGATGCCGCGCATTACCTCATCAACGTGATTAAAATCCTCGTCGTAGGACAGCGGAACATCAATATCTATCATAAGCAGCTTCGGCAATCTCGTAATTTCCGAAATATTACGGTTGCAAACGGTAATAATGGTATTATCGACAGTACTGCGCAGGGTGGTTGTTTTCATCGTAAAGCCGACAACTACGCTCTCAATATCCTTATACCGCACAACATCGCCGACTGCAAAGAAATGGTCGCTCATAATATGAATACCCATTATGACATCCTTCAGCACGTCCTGTATCGCAAGACCGATGATGGCGCTCAGCAGTCCGAGTCCGGCGACCGCCGAGCTGACGTTCACTCCGTTGAGCTGCAGCACCCAGAGCACGGTGATGGCTATGAGCATAAAGCGGGCGACGCTGAACGCGACACGCACAAATGTCGCATGCTGACCCTTTGAACGATCGGAAGCGATATAGCGCGTATACAGCTTTTTCAGCAGAAAGAAGAGCAGCACGCCAACGCCGACGGCGATAACGCTCGATATGGCGCGTGCGCTCGTGATATATTCGACAATTTTCTCCATAAAACACCTCTCCGCAAGCAGACCGACCGCTTCCGTACGCGACACGGAACGTGCTCTGCGACTGAAGATATTTTATCATGAGTGCGTAAAAAACGCAATACCGCGCCGAATAATTCCGATAAATATTGCGTCGGCTGCGCGATATCAACTCACGGTAGAATAAATCAACCGTACACCGAAACAGCGGCACCGCGAAAAAGCACGGTGCCGCTGTTTTACGCCGCCGGCAGCATAATTAACGGAAATATTATAGGCTTTCTGCGGGCAATATCGCCGAAAACATGCCGAGCATTATCGACTGTCATCCGCATGCGATATTGCCTACGCATTCCGAGCACGATATTACTTAAGCATCCCGCGTACGGTATCCGCAACTGCTGCAAGTGCTGCGGGGATCTTATCCGCATCCTTTGCGCCGGAGGTAGCGGAATCGGGACGTCCGCCGCCCTTACCGCCTGCAATAGCGCTTATCTCGCGGAGGATAGCTCCGGCATTTGCGCCTGCCGCAACGGCAGCCTTACCGCATGCGCAGATAAAGTTGAGCTTTCCGTCGCAATCGGTGGAGATAACGACAACATAGTCGTCGTGCGATGCCTTTATCTCGTCACAGATAGCTCTTGCGGTATCAACGCCGCTGCCGCTCGTCTGCTTGGTCACTACCTTGACCGCACCTACCTCTACCGCGCTGCCGAGAATAGCCTCGGTCTGCATGGCGGCGATGCGAGAGTTGAGCACCTCGGTCTCGCGCTTTGCGCTGCGGAGCTCGGTCTGGAGCGCCGCTGCACGGCGGGCGATGTCGTGAACATTTGCCGCCTTAAGCTCCTTTGCGGTCTCGGAGATTAGCGTGTCACGCTCCGAGAGCAGCGCAAGCACGCCGAGCCCGGTCGTACCCTCGATACGGCGAACGCCTGCGGCGATTCCGGTCTCTGAGATTATCTTGAAGAGTCCGAGCTTTGCTGTGTTCGACGCATGTGTACCACCGCACAGCTCGGTCGAGAAATCGCCCATCTTTACCATGCGGACAACGCTGCCGTACTTTTCGCCGAAGAGTGCGGTAGCGCCGTCCTTCCTTGCGGTCTCGACATCGGTCTCGACGGTAACTATCTCCTCGCCGCGCAGTATCTCCTCGTTTACAAGAGCCTCAACGCGGGCAAGCTCCTCCTCGGTCATAGCCGAGTAGTGCTTAAAGTCGAATCTCACGCGCTCCGCGTCCACATAAGAGCCTGCCTGCTCGACATGGTCGCCGAGAACGGTGCGCAGTGCCGCCTGAAGCAGATGCGCGGCGGAGTGATTGCGGCGGATAGCCTCGCGGCGAACCGCGTCTATGCGTGCCGTAACGGTATCGCCGACCGAAACGGGTGTGCCGTCAAGCTCGCAGATATGCATATAGATGCCACTGTTCTTCTTTGTATCGACGACGGGAATGCTGCGTCCCGCGCATTCGATAATACCCGTGTCGCCGACCTGACCGCCGCCCTCTCCGTAGAAAGGAGTACGGTCGAGAACTAACATTACCTTGCCGTCCGATGCGTCGGGCAGCTCCTCGGTCGTCTCTGCGTCGATAAGCGCAAGCACGTGTGCCTCGCTCTCGGTCTCGGTATATCCGGTAAACTCGGTAGCCGGAAGCCTTCCGAGTGCGGGAATAGCGTCGCTTGTCCAGCCGAGATCGCCCATTGCGGCGCGTGCGGCTCTTGCGCGCTTTTTCTGCTCTGCGAGCAGCGCCTCAAAGCCCTCCTCGTCTATTCCGAGTCCCGCCTCAAGCGCTATCTCGCGAGTAAGGTCTACGGGAAAGCCGAATGTATCGCTGAGCTTGAATACATCCTCTCCGGGAAGCGTGTCCGCGCCGGCAGCCTTGGTCTCCTTTATCATCGAATCAAGAATATCAAGCCCGCTGTCGATGGTAGCGGCAAAGCGCTCCTCCTCGATGGCAACGACCTTTTTGATGTAATCGAGCTTTTCGGTCAGCTCGGGATACTCGCTGAAATTCTCACGCGCTACGACGGGAACGATGTCGGCAAGGAATGTGCCCTTGATACCGAGCAGTCTGCCGTGACGTGCGGCGCGGCGGAGCAGACGGCGTAGCACGTAGCCCCTGCCCTCGTTCGAGGGAACAACGCCGTCACAGATAAGGAAGGTCGTGCTTCTTATATGGTCGGTGATGACGCGGAGCGAAATATCCTTCTTCTCGTCCTCGCCGTACTTGACATTCGCCTTTTCGCTGACAGCAAGCATGATATTGCGGACGGTGTCGACCTCGAACAGATTGTCAACGCCCTGCATAAGACATGCAAGACGCTCGAGTCCCATACCAGTGTCGATGTTCGGGTTTGCAAGACGGGTATAGCCGCCCTTTCCGTCGCCGTCGAACTGCGTGAATACGAGGTTCCAGAACTCCATAAAGCGGTCGCAGTCACAGCCGGGCTTGCAGTCGGGCTTTCCGCAGCCGTACTTCTCGCCGCGATCAAAATGTATCTCTGAGCAAGGACCGCATGGACCGCTGCCGTGCTCCCAGAAGTTATCCTCCTTACCGAGGCGGACGATGCGCTCGGCGGGAACGCCTATCTTGTTGTGCCAAATGTCGTATGCCTCGTCGTCGTCGAGATATATGGTCACCCACAGCTTGTCCTCTGGCAGCTCAAGCACCTTCGTGCAGAATTCCCATGCCCACGGAATAGCCTCGTTCTTAAAATAATCTCCGAACGAGAAGTTTCCGAGCATCTCGAAATATGTACCGTGGCGCGCGGTGATACCGACACGCTCGATATCCGGGGTACGGATGCACTTCTGACAGGTGGTCATGCGGTGGCGCGGAGGCTCCACCTCACCGGTGAAGTATTTTTTCAGCGGGGTCATACCCGCATTGATGAGCAGTATGGACTTGTCGTCGATAGGTACGAGCGGATAGCTCTTGTGACGGAGATGTCCCTTTGACTCGAAAAATGAGAGATACATCTCGCGAAGGTCGTTAAGTGAGGTCCATTTCATGGTCTGATATCCTTTCTCAGCCGCGCACGGCGGCATTACTGTATATTATAAAATATTCCGGCTCAAAGGTCAATATCTTCCGCCGTAATTTCTGCGCCGGAACGTACGGATTTTTGTATTTTTTCGCCGTCGGCTTCCGCAGACGGCTCGGCAGGCGCGCCGAGTGCAACGCCGGATGAGCCTACAACGCCGTCAAAGGTCGCATCGGGATTCTGCATCAGTATGCCGAGCACCGCCATATAATCGCGCAGAAGCTCGCGAGGGGTAAGCAGCGTGTCCGCGCCCGCACGCTCGAGACAGCGGGAGAGAAAGCTCTCGATATTTTCCGGCGTTACCGGCGGCTCCCACCCGTAGTACTGCGCATGCAGCTCGGTCATGCGGGCAAGCAGTGCGAGCAGCTCGTTATCCGATAGACGGCGCAGCCTGATAACGGGACTGAGCAGATTCTTATACTCTGGCGAATCGTAGCGGCTGTCGCACAGTCTGCTGCGCAGCGCCTCATATGAGAACAGCCCTCGGCGCGGGTCCTCGAGAAACTGCGGCGTTCCGCCGAATATCCACCCGAGCCCCTCCGAGCGCCCCTGCATGGTGTCGTTGAAGAGCGAGAGCAGCTTTTCGTAGTTATTCTCGCGCGAGATGCGGTTCGGTATCTTATACAGATTTACGCATTCGTCGATGAACACGACAAGTCCGCGATAGCCCGTCTTTCGCGCAAAGACCGCGAGCAGCTTTATCATGTCCTGCCAATTATCGTCGCCGATAATATCGCCGATCGGCAGCTCGCGCTTAGCCTCGGTCTTTGTGCGGTATTCTCCGCGCAGCCACTTCATGCAGCGGCTCTGCATATCGTCGTCGCCGTTCTGAACGGCACGGTAATAGGTCATTATTACGGCGGAAAAATCAAAGCCGCCGACATATCCCTGAAGCTCGCGCGATGTAGTGAGTATTCTACGCGACATCTCCTCCGAGAAATCCTCGCTGCCGTATGCATAGCCGTCCGCAACGAGCGCACTCTGAACATCGGAAAGCCAACGCGCGATCATTACCGGCAGCGCACCGCCGTCCGGCGAGGTCTTGCATGCGAGGTTCTTTATCAATTCACGGTAGGTTGCAATACCGGTGCCCGCGCCGCCGCATATTCTGCGCTCGGGCGAGAGGTCGGCATCCGCCGTAACAAAGCCGCGCTCGCAGGCATACCCGCGCAGCAGCTGCATGAGAAAGCTCTTTCCGCTTCCGTATCTGCCTATGATAAAGCGCATAGCCGAGCCGCCCTCACTTATAGTTTCGAGATCGGAGAGCAGCGCCTCAAGCTCATCTGCCCTTCCGATGGCTATATAGGGCGCGCCGACTCTCGGAACGACTCCTGCGGCTACCGAGCTGACAAGCGCCGAAAGCACCCGCTTCGGCACACGCTCACGCTTATTTTCAACCGCCATTCAGCATACCTCCCCAGAATCATATCTGCGGAGATACTCCTCCGCTTCGTCTCTGTAATCCTCTATGATCGAATATCCGGCTGCGGTATGCTCCGCCGTCGAATCTCCGACATCGTCGTACAAAAGCTCGTTTATACGGTCGCACAGCGCCTCGGGCAGCAGCGCAGCGGCGCATGCGCAGAGCTCAAAGCCCGCACTGTCTCCGTTAAGCAGCAATCTCAGCCCGGCTATCTCCGGACTGCTCGAAGCCTTTCTGCCTGATACACCAAGCTTATCCGTTCCGTGAGCCGCCGTTCCGTGAGCCAAAGCCGCCGACGCACCGTTATTCTCCGCCTCGTGAGCTGCATCGACTGCACTGCCGGCATTCTCCATATAGTCGGCATTCGACGCCGCATCATCCATCATACCGGATACAGCCGTATCGCGCTCATCTGCATTATCCGCATCGGTTTTTCCCGTATGCGCGGATGCCTCCGCATCCTCCGAGAATGCCTCCTCGAGCCGCTCTGTCATTCGCCACGATCGACGTTCGATCTCCAAAGCCCGATCGAATGACATTCCGCTGCTCTCGGGCGCATAAAAATGCTCATACTCCGGGGCGACCTCGGGCGGTGCGGATGCTTTTCTGAGCATCGTTCGACGCATGCTCTCCTCTCGTGCAAAGACCGGCTCAAAGTATAGATCTATCGCATCGCGCATACCGCTCGGCAGCGCCGATATCTTAAACCGCGACTTTATTCCGAGCAGTCTGCGCACCTGGTTTTCCGCATACTTGACCGCCACCGTGACAGCCTCGGCATCCGCACAGTCAGACGCGCGGATATAGTCTATACGCAAGCGGCATTTCACCTCCGAGGAGCAGACGGCTCCGCTGTACGACTCGGCGATATAACGCTGCGGGATGCCGTCGGTTATCGTCCCGGTTCCCATAGCAGCCATCGCCGCCGCTATCGCTGCGGGCATATGACGCTCGTAGCAGCTGCGCGCCGCAGCCGTCATATACTTGCTCTCCTGCCACGAATAGTGCGAAAGCACCGAGGCGAGCGACAGCGGATCGGCTTTTCCCGTTTCGGCATTATAACAGACGAAAAACTCCGGCAGCGCCGTATATCTCCCTGCTATCGCCGCGATATCGCGCATATATTCCTCCGGCAGCGATACGCCGTGAATAAGGCAGTAGTCGCGCAGCCACGGTATGACCGAATTACGTACTCCGATGACCGTTTCGGCATAGCCGGTTATAACGCGGCAGAGCTGCCGTACACCGTCGGTAGGTGCGATAAGGTCGGGCAGATTTATCACCTCATAGATGAACAGCAGCACATAGCTGCGCGATGCCTTTATCAGCCTGCCCGCACGCATGCAGCTGCGCCAGTAAAAATAATATGAAAGCTGTGCACCGGTCATCATCGAATACTGCGGCACATATGAGACAAATTCCGCGTACGGTACCTCCCGCCCCTCTCGTGAGAAAAAGGAGACTGCGTCGGCACGGAAACGCTCATAAAACGTGTAGCTCGACGGCCACGTCAGTATATCCACATGACGCAGAAACGGATGCCTCGGCTCATATGAGCGGATAAGTCCGGTATCACGGAACGAGCTGCTGCGCGGCACCGCTATCGAAAAGTCGGTATCGTTTTCCCTATGCTGTCCGGAGCCGCTTCTGCTGCGCAGCCGTGCAAACAGCTCGGATATCTCTTCGTCTGCGGCACTGCGCTGCCGCTGACCTGCCGCCGGTACGGGAGCGGGTGCTATGCCGCGCCATCCGCCCTTTCCGCCGCTCTGCGGCAGTACGTCTCCGATACCGGGGTCACTTCTACTATCCGTCGTGTCGGATATCGAATCATCTTCATTCGCCGACGTCTCCCCTCCGTCGTGCTCTATCGGCACATTTACAAGGCTCGAGCCGCGCTTATCGGTATTACCGTCGGTATCCTCACACCGTGCAGACATCCTGTCCTTTTCGTGATCCTTCCGCGCCTCCGGAGTATCATCCGAGGCGTCATGCCCGCCGTACGTCAGCATATTCGATGGAGGTATACCATCACTCAGCCTATCCCTTGAGCGCTCGCCGCTGCCCTGTACCGAAACAGGATCAATTATCCTGTCATCCTTACCTATCTCAATTAGCGGAGTCTCGGTATCGGGTGAAAACTCGCGCAAATATTTTTTCGGTATCGGGGGCAATGCCTCAAAAACATCATCGTCGAAGCTGCCGGAGAATGAATTGGCGACGGCACCGTCGTCCGAGCCGAAATGCCCATCTGCTCCCGCGCCGAATCCGTTGGCATATTCATTGCCGAATTCATCGACAATTTTTTTACTGTGTCCGTCATACCTTTTATCCGGCATTGCTCTCCCTCCTTCCGGTGCCGATATCGATCAAAATCAAGGCCGAATTTAAATCATAATATTTTATCATATATAGTCGCCCGTGTCAATGTTTCACATACGCAAAATCAAAATCCGTGATCTTGTTTTTTGTGCTCCGGGCTTGACAAATCACAAACATTGTGCTATGCTTCCATTGTGTATGTGTGTCCTGTGGTGTGGGACAATACATGTTTGGTTTCCAGATCGATCGAATATCTATTGTTTTCAGAAAGGAGATAATGATATGTTTGTACGTCCTGAAGCAGAGGTCGTTCTCTTCGCAGAGGAGCTGTTTATCGAAATGAGCGGCGAGACGGTTACTACCAGCGATAACAGAGCACCTATTGAACTTCCCGATCTTTAATCCCGGTTGGATTTTTCGGCGGCTTGCTTGTGTAAGCCGCCATTCCTTTTAATCGGCTCTCAATTGCCATTCTTTTTTCTCGGCGCAACACATCTATTGTAATAATACATCGCATACGCAAAATCAAAACCAAGTTCCGAAAATCCATCGGAGGCAATTTGATCGCGGGATCTTCTTAACGGTCGAGCACATGAGGCTCGAATCGGCGATTTCACTCGGATGTCAAATGTAAATTTTCGCGCGGCGGAGACTCTGTTGCGAGATACTATTGATAAAACCGTAAATACGTGTTATAATTACAAGAGTAAGCGTGCATCCGTATACTGCGGCAGCACGGCAAAACGGCAGCGAACGCCGAATTACTGCCGAGAGGAGATGAGAGCTTGTCAGAGGAACAAAACGAAAAACGACTCACCGATGCGGAAAAGACCGCCGAGATAGAGCTGCTCTCCCGCGGTGCATTTGAGCGCGCTGTCGGCAAGTCGCGCCGCCGTCTCGGGCGAAAAACGGCAATATATATCGCGCTGCTCTCCGGTTTCTGCATTGCACTCGCGGTCGTGCTGTTCGCAGTATTTTTCAGAGTTAAGCATGTAAATGTGTCCGGGCTCTCAATGTACGATGACTGGCGAATAGTCGATGCCTCCGGCATCAAGACCGGACAGAATTCGTATTCGGTCAGCCGCGCGACGGTCGAAAAGGAAATAACGAAGAGCTTTCCGTACATCAGCTCCGTTTCTGTGCGGCATCCGTCGCCGTCGGTCATAGAGCTTGCCGTGACCGAGCAAAAGGCGGCATATTATTTCACACTCGACGGTGAATACTACATCCTCTCCGACTCGCTGCGTGTGCTCGAGATAATCTCGGACGAGGATCTGATGCAGAACCGTCATCCCGACCTGCTGCGCATACGCCTTTCCGGCATACGCCGCGCAATCGTCGGACAGCAGCTCGGCTTTAAGAGCGACGGCAGCTATCACTATGCGCTCCGAACGCTGCAGATATTTGCCGACTGCACGATGACAAAATACATCTCGCTTATCGACTGCTCGGACAAATTCGGTGTATTCTTCATCTATGACGACAGATACCGCATCGTCGTAGGCGATACGGACAACCTCGAGGCCAAGCTGACCTACGCCTCCGCTATCATCGCAGACCTCGGCAGCAGCGGGCGCGGGATAATCAACGTCGATAGCGGCGCGGCTTTTTACATCGAGCAGAGTGAGCTTGAGCCTGCATAGACGGCGCGCAGATGTAAATTTATTATTAACTCACAATAAATTATTTTTGAAACCATTGAAAAACAACATAAAAACCTATATTATTATTGTATATAGGCAGATTGTATACTCTGCTCGGCAAAATAATCACAGATGCAGAGACGTACTTTATCCCATTCCCGCACGGCGACACAGTCGCCCTTATACCTTATAAATAACAGGCGGGACGCGCGAGCATTGCGGAATGCATTGCCCGATGAGAAAAGATCGCGGTTTTCACGGTGCAAAGAGACGCATCGGAAAAGCAGCTCACTGAAACAGAAAAATCGATTTACTCACGAATCATAAATTACATAAATTAACGGAGGAAAGAAAAATGCCATTTGAACTCGAAGACAGCTACGAAAGCGGTGTAGTAATAAAGATAATAGGTGTAGGCGGCGGAGGAAACAACGCCGTTAACCGTATGATAGCAACGAATATCCGCGGCGTTGAATTCATCGTCGTTAACACTGATAAGCAGGCTCTGCTCCAGTCGAGTGCAGAGGTAAAGATCCCGATCGGCGAAAAGATCACCAAGGGTCACGGCGCAGGCGCCGATCCTACCGTCGGCGCTAAGGCTGCCGAGGAAAATCTCGAGGAGATCACCAACGCACTCAAGGGTGCTGATATGGTCTTTATCACCGCAGGAATGGGCGGCGGTACCGGAACAGGCGCTGCTCCCGTAGTCGCAAAGGCTGCTAAGGATCTCGGAATACTCACCATCGGTATAGTTACAAAGCCTTTCGCTTTCGAGGGTCGCCGCCGCATGGAGTCCGCAGAGCGCGGAATCACAGAAATGCGCGAAAACGTCGACTCGCTCGTCGTTATCCCGAACGAGCGTCTGAAGCAGATATCCGAGACAAGGATCACTCTTGCAAACGCCTTTGCCGAGGCAGACGATGTTCTCCGCCGCGGCGCACAGGCTATCAGCGATCTTATCAACAACCCCGGCTTTGTCAACCTCGACTTTGCCGATGTTACCGCAATAATGAAGGACGCCGGCTGCGCACACATGGGCGTAGGCTTTGCGACCGGTAAGGACAAGGCTACCGAGGCAGCTAAGATGGCTATCTCCAGCCCGCTGCTCGAGACCTCCATCAAGGGCGCAAAGGGCATTCTTATCAATGTCACCGCTTCCCCCGATATCGGACTCGACGAGTGCGAGATCGCTTCCTCGATGGTCGAGGAGGAGGCAGCACCCGACGCAATGGTCATCTGGGGTACTACCTTCGACGCTTCGCTCGAGGACGCTATGAACCTCACAGTCATTGCTACCGGCTTTGATTCGGTCGACGGCGGAACTACCGCCGCTCGTCCCGTAAGCAAGCCCTCCGCAGCAGCTCCCGCTTCTGCTCCGGTTGAAGCCGACGATGAGGAGAGCGATGTTAAGAAGGATGACGGCATCTCCGAGGAAGACTTCGGCGATATCATCAACATTCTGAAGAAGTCAAGAGGTCAGCAGCGCTGAGTGCGGTCACTTCTCTTTGACGCCTTGCTTTGAGACTCAAAAATAAATACATTCTCCGATGCGCATACCGTGCATCGGAGTTTTTTTATATTCAGGATCAAAAAAATCGTCTGTTTATTACCGTACCGATAGCGTGTGGGACATAGATAACTCCGACAGCTGCATAGAGCTACGTATAATTTAGGCATATGACTGTGCCGTACGATATAACGATAGCCTTTGATAATACCTGTCTGCCGGTATATAATTTATACCGTTCGTAATTCTATCGATATCTATCAGTACGCTCGTCAATCGGTCATGCCGCCCGCATCTGCGTCCGAAAAGCCGCCTTACGGTTCGTTCGCCGCATCATCGGCAGATTTATCAGCCGCACCGTCGGCAGGATCGGGCGGAGCGCTTACAACCGATCCCGATCCGCCCGCGCCATCTCCAACCGAATAATCATATATGCGCAGCCGCAGAGCCTCACCTGAGATAAAGTCCGCCTGCATCTCAAGCGGATTACCCGTTTCGGAATCTATACGAACCGTCAGAATCCCTACCGTTTCTGCGCCGTCATTCGAGCTATCCGCATCATTCTTGCTCCTGCCGCCGGTGCGCTCGGATATCTGCCCATCGTTGTCAGTCTCCGCATCGTCGTCGGTCGGCAGACAGAGTGTTATCTGCGCCACATTAACACTGCCCGCTCCGTCCTCAAGGCTGATGTCCGTCATACGCGATGTGTCGAGCGCCGTCAGGGAGAACAGCGCCAAAGCATCGTCGAGAACGCTGCCGCACAGCGGCGAACATAGCTCGCCGAGACGGAGCTCGCCCTCTCCGTCATGCACCGAAACGCAAAGTCCCTTAAGCGAATCGGGCGCAAGAAATTCCAGCTCGCCCTCCCCCGGTGCAGTGGCTGTGAGCCGTATATCCGCGCCGTTTTCGCCGAAGCGCTCGCGGCACTGTGCCTCCGCCTTTAGTGTAAACGGATACTCCTGCCACCCGATCTCGCGTTTCGGCGATGCTCCGCAGCCGAGCAAGGATAGCAGCAGTGCCATCGGCAGCAGCATCGCCGTGCGGCGCACAACTCCGGCAGAGCTATTTGCAGACATCGACGCAAGCCGCGTCATTTCGGTGCTATTTCGGCACTTGCGCATAATATTACGGGTTAAAAATGGAAATAAGCCTTTATCATCAAGCATAAAAAAATCCCTCCCCGAGCAAGAATATGCTCGGGGAGAGCCTTGTATTACTGATTTTTTTCTTATGCCGAAAGCCGCTCGGAGCGCCCTCTCGCCGACTTATTCGGCAGCAGTGGTCTCGGTCTGACCGATATTATCAAGGCAGGCAGAGCCGACATAGAGTCTGCCAGACTTATCGACAGCCTTGCCGGATACGATGCCGTTGACAACGAGCACTGCAACGAGGACTACTACAATACCCGCAGAGGTACAGATAGCTCTGATAGAGCCCTTGCTGCGAAGCTGCTTAGCAGACATAACCTTGATGCCTGCCTCGGCGATAGCTCTTACACCGTCATTCTCGGGGTTGTGCTTGCCCTCCTCGGCGGAGACGCACTGTACGGGCTCAACCACGGTATTGCGGTTATGGAACTTCATTATCTTGAGAGTGCTGTTTGTAGCCTGGAAAACACATGCGCAGGTCTTGCCGTTCTCGTCGATCCAAGTAAAGTAATAGTTATCGGGATGGTCGAGATATGCACAGCAGGAATAAAAATTGTCGATCTTTCCGGAGCGGAGCGCGTCTGCGAACTTATCCGAGAAAGGTGCAATTGCAGTCATGTCATCGATGGTAACGGGAGTAAAGGTATTCTTGACCTTCTTCGAGCCCTTGGAGTTATAGACGGTCAGCATCGTAAACTTGCCCGCCTTAACGATGTAGGTATACGAAATATTAACATATCTCCACGTGAGCGGGACAACGAACTTACCGAAAGCCCAGCAATAAAACAGCGGGATAAATATGATAAGTCCGATCGCACCGAGACCTATCGCAAAAAGAAATACGATAAATGCAAGCGGCACGAAGATATATGCGAGTGTCATAAGCACACGCTTAGCCTTATACGAGCCCTCGACGTACTTGTCGATAGTAAGCTCGTCAAAGTTTGTCATTTCGTTGGTTGTGAGAGCCATTTGTTATGACCGATCCTTTCTTAGCCACGGATAATGCGCGCACACCGCGACCCGGTCGCAGTAATGCTATTCTGCTACATATTATATCACACTGCTTTTCAAAATGCAATATGTTTTCCACAGTCGGTGCAAATTTTTATATGAGCAAATTAATGAAAATATATAAATAATTGAAATATCGAGCGCAATGTGATAAAATATCGGTACAAAAATGCAGGAAACGAGGACCGAACCGATGAATGACACCGAAAAGCTGCGGCGGAGAATCGCCGATTCCGCAGCCGAGCTGTTAGCTGAAGGAAAAACTGCGGGTTGTGCCGTGCGCATAGCACAAAGCGGAGAGCTGCTGCTGAGCGCCGAATTCGGCTGTGCCGACACCGACTCCGAAGAACCGCTGCGGCAGGATGCCGTTTTCCGCCTCGCCTCGATGACAAAGCCGATAACGGCAGCCGCAATACTGCTCTGCGAGGAGCGCGGACTGTTATCCGTCTCCGACCGACTGTCCGAGCACCTCGACGGCTTTTCCGGGCTGCTCGTATATGAGCCGAGCGGCAGTTGCAGACCTCCGGTGCGCGAGATAACGCTGCTTGACCTGCTGTCGCATACCGCCGGCTTCGGAACCGACGAGGACGCTGTGCGTCTCGATTCCCTTATGAGTATGGCGGGAGCAAAAAGCTCGCTCCGCTCAGCCGTTCGCTTCTATTCGGAAAATGCCCGCCTCACATTCGATCCCGGCAGCAGACGCTCATACAGTCCGACAGCAGCGTTCGACCTACTCGCCGCAGTCGTAGAACGAGTCTCCGGGCAGAGCATAGAGCACTTTGCTTACGAAAATATTTTTCTCCCGCTCGGAATGCGCAACAGCTCGTTTGAGCTTACACCGTCACTGCACACCGGGCTTGTCGGAATGCACGACCTTGAGGACGGAAAACCGGTTATACGGCAGATGGACAACATTTTTTCCGATCACCCGCTCGGCTACCACTGCGGAGGCGCGGGAATTGTATCGACCGCCGACGACTATCTCCGCTTTGCAGAGATGCTGCGTGTCGGCTTATCCCGCGATACCGCCGTCCTCTCTCGCCGCTCGGTGCAGCGCATGTGCACACCGGTTACCGTGCCGGGCGATGAACAAGAGCAGCCGAGTGAGGTATTCGGCTGCGGCGTTCGCGTAACGCTGCGCGACGGAATCCTGCCCTGCGGCTGCTTCGGCTGGAGCGGCGCTTACGGCACACACTTTTGGATAGACCCGCGCAATGAGATAACCGCCGTGCTTATGCGCAATTCCTTCTATGACGGCGGTGCCGGCAGCAGCATAGCGCGACGCTTCGAGAGAGATGTTATGTCTGCTCTCTCCCAAGACAGCGCGGACATGCCGCGCTCATAAGCTGAGACTTGAAATACATTTCGGCAAACGTACGGCAAAGCATTGTGCCGAGATGCAAAATGCTTTTTGACAAATGTTTATCAAAACAATGCGCCGAGGCATAACATGCTTTTTCGGTAACTGCCGCATTAAAGCAATGCGCCGAAAAAGAGCCGCCCGCAGATACGGAGGATACCCGAAAGCCAGGGACGAAAAGGCAAGAAATTGTTCTGCTTTAGTATCGCCGAAAATTCAAAAGAAACAGAAAAAGCAGTATCGGGTTTCTTCGAAAAAATATAATCCAACTATTCTGCGGGCAGTGCCCCGAGCATTTTAACCTATCCGCGGGTGAGCAAGCGGACCGTTAAAAAACGAGTTTTTAACGGTCCTTTTTTCGTCCCCGAGCGACTGTTGGTACCGCTCTGCCGCAGATCTACCGACCGCTCGCTAAATAAATCATTTTTTCGAGAGCGGCTTTTGACAGCATTTTCGGCGAGTCGGTGATACAATTCTGATATCGGGCAAGGAGGTGACGGCGATGCAGGTAATCTATATTGACATTCTGCTGCTGATAAATTTCAGCATGGATTTTGTTGCGCTGTTCCTCACGGCGCGTCTTATGCACGCGAGCGCCAAGGCGATACCGCTCGCTGCCGCATCGCTCATCGGGGCGGGATACGAGGCGCTGCGGCTGTTCATCTCATGGTCGCTGCCGCTCTCCGTTATATCAGATATCGCCTGCGCCGTACTGATGTGCGTTATTGCGCTGGGAGCATCGGAGCTGCTGCGCACGACACTGACCTTTTTGTGTGCGAGCATAATCATCGGAGGAACAATGACCGCGCTGTATTCATTTGCGGGAATGGGTGATGGTCTGTTCTCCGGCAGCAGCGCCGAGTCGACCGATGCACTGCTTGAACTTCCGTTCGGAAGATTCATTCCCGCGGCAGCTCTGTCGGCGGCGTTTGCGCTCCTGCTCTGCCGAACACTGCGCTCGCGCCTCGGACGAAAAAAATGCATCTGCCGGATAACCGTTAACGGCAGCAGCGCAGAGCTGAGCGGACTTTGCGACAGCGGAAATCTGCTGCGCGACCCTCTCTCGGGCAGACCGTGCATTCTGCTGACTCCCGCTTCCGCCGCCGCGCTTCTCCCGCCGGAGCTTTGCTCGGGCACACCTCCCGACTGTATCGAGCCGAGAAGCGCACGCATGGACAGCACCGATGTCGGTAATACACTGCCGGGTGTGTCAGAGGCGGATACATCGACGCAGCAGAGAATCACGCAGCATGGCGGAAACATGCCACAGCAAAGTACAGCGCCGCAAAGCACCATACCGCATCGGCATACCGCAAGGCGCGGCAGATCCGATATATTGACCGCTCCGTGCGACGCTCTGCCTGAGATCACCGCCGGACACGGCAGATTTAAGCTGCGTATGATACCTATGTGCACACCGACCGGAAGCTCGCTGCTCACCGCAGTCATACCTGATTCGGTTACCGTCGGCGGACGGGAGTGCCGCGCGCTAATTGCCGTATCACCCGGGCGAAGCGACTTCGGCGGCGCGGACGCGCTTGTCCCCGCATCCCTGATGTAACGTACTACACGGCTGCGAAGCATTCCGACAGTTATTATACCGATCAAGGCAAACCCATTATACCGCATATATAATATACGACAGTCAACATTTTTTTGAAGAAAGGAAGTAAGACTATGAGTATTCAGGTACATGTACAGTCATTTTTCTCCCTGCTCCGCCGCGCATGCAGTCGCATTTTGTCACACGAGGGGCAGGTCTACTACATCTGCGGTCCCGACACACTCCCGCCGCCGCTGAGTCCGGAGGAGGAGAGCGAGCTGCTCTCACGGCTGCCGGATGACGGCGCAAAAAGCGCCCTTATCGAGCACAATCTCCGCCTTGTCGTGTACATTGCAAGAAAATTCGAGAACACGAGCGTCGGTATTGAGGATCTTATCTCGATAGGAACGATAGGTCTCATCAAGGCAGTCGGCACCTTCTGCCCCGACCGCGGAATAAAGCTCGCCACCTACGCCTCCCGCTGCATCGAAAATGAAATTCTGATGTTCATCCGCAAGAGCGGAAACCGCCGCTGCGAGCTTTCGCTCGACGAGCCGCTGAGCGTGGACTGGGACGGCAACGAGCTGCTGATATCCGATATCCTTCGCGGAGACGACGACAGCGTAAGCCGCGGAATAGAAGAGAGTGAGGAGCGAAAGATAGTCGGCGATGCCGTGCGCTCGCTGCCGGAGCGCGAACGGGCGATAATCTGTCTGCGCTTCGGCATGTGCGGGAGGCGCGAGCACACGCAGAAGGAGGTTGCGGAGCTGCTCGGCATCTCACAGTCATACATATCGAGGCTTGAAAAGCGGATAATAGATGAGCTGCACGTCGCCATTGCTCCGAAGCTGTGACCGTACATCGCTGTCCGCGATCCGTGAGTCAATATCCGAAGCCGCTGCTACGCATCGACATAAACAGAATTACTGCATCAAACAGATGCCGCGTCCGCGTATTCCGCGACGATGCGAGCCGTGACCGCACATCTCCCCACAGCCGCAAAACACCCGTCAGGCAGTCCGTGCAATCGGATACCGACGGGTGTTTTTTTATATTAGCATTCTACATAAGCGCAGCGCACCTCAAGACCTCTAAAGCTCACCGCCCGAGCGGCGCAGAGAACGGCGCACTCGGTTGATATGCCGCTCGAGCTCGCCGCTGCCGATAAGCTCTGCGAGCAGATACTGCTCAAAGGTCGGAACGGTGCAGGAATAGAATCCGAGCCGCTCCTCATACATTGCCCTGCCGCCTCTCGGAAGCAGCAGATAGCCGACACGCAGCGACGGCGCTACTGTGAGCGAAAAGGTATTGACATATATCACCCGCTCGCTGCCCGAAAGCGAATAGACCGTCTCTTCGGGGCGGCGGCGCGCGGAAAACTCGGAGCCGAGGTCGTCCTCTATTATATATCGGTCGCCACCGCGCACCCAGTCGATGTACTCGAGACGCTTGCCGAGTGATGCCGAAACTCCGCTCGGGTAGCTGCGATACGGCGAGATATGGAGTACGCTCGCGCGCGATGCGGCAAGCTCTTCGGACAGGATACCGTCCTCACCGAGCGTCAGATTTTCGCACTCTGCGCCGAGCGAACGGTACACCTGCTCTATCTTTTTATATGACGGTCGCTCGGTTGCGTAGATGCGGTCGCGCCCGAGCAGCGCGGGAATAAGTCCATAGAGATATTCGGCACCCGAGCCTATCACGATATCCTCCGCCGATGCATCTATCCCTCGGCTGCGTGACAGAAACGACGCTATTGCCGAGCGCAGCTCGATCGCACCCGTACCCTCACTCTTCTCGGATATTCTCTCACCGTAATCGGAAAGCACACGGCGCATGGCGCGTGACAGAACGGTAAACGGCATCGTCTCCTCCGAGAGCTTAGGCATCGGCGGTAATGCGCGCGGACGTGCAGCACTCGGCAGAATGTGACCGTCGCCCGGCTTATATGAGACAAAATACCCGCTGCGCTCGCGCGAGACAATGTACCCCTCATCCGAGAGCAGCTCGTACGCCTTTGCTGTCGTAATAACGCTGACACCGAGCTCCTCCGCAAGCATCCGTTTTGACGGCAGACGGCTGCCGTGCGGATAGCTGCCCGAGATAATGCGCTCGCGCAGCTCGCCGTATATACGCTCATACATCGGCGATGTCTTTTCGCCCTGTGATATTTTCATCTGATAACATCCTCCTCGTAGCAAAACGCAAATCGGCATGACCAAAATTATTATATATCAACCGAAGAGCATTTGCAATACTTAAATTACTTCCAGTACTGTCCAATACAAAAACACCCCCGCAGTTATCCCGCAGGGGTGAGAACATATGATTACAAATCACTCAGAAAGTTCAAGTGCATACTTCTTCCTGTAATCGTTGTAGGTCTGCTCGAACTGAGCGCCGTTTTTCTTAACATTGCCGAGATACTGGTGCATGTTCAGCGCCTTATCCTCGGATATCTCGATTATGCAGCCCGCAACATTTGAGCAGTGATCAGAGACGCGCTCAAAGTTCGTGAGCACATCCGATAGCACAAAGCCGTGCTCTATCGAGCATTCGCTGTTCTGCACGCGCAGCACGTGATGCAGTCTTATCTGCTCCTTTAGATGGTCGACGACCTGCTCGAGCGGCTCGACCCTGACGGCAACGTCGAGATCGTTATCCTTGAACGAGCGGAACGTCAGGTCAAGTATCTCGGATATCGCATCGGAGAGCACGCGGATCTCGTTCCGCGCATCGCCCGAGAAGCTTATCTTCTTATCCTTAATTTCCTCCGCGGATTCGACCATGTTTACCGCATGGTCGGATATACGCTCAAAATCGCCTATTATATGCAGCAGCTTTGTTATCTTGCGGCTGTCTGCCTCAAGCATTTCATGGCTCGCAAGATTAACAAGATACGTTCCGAGCGCATCCTCGAACACGTCGACCTGACTTTCGGATTCGCGTATCGACTGCGCGACGGTATCGTCGTAATGCTCGAGCAACCGCACCGACTGCTTGAACGAATCGCACGCCATCTCCGCCATCATAACGGTGACCTCCTCCGCTCTGTCGGCAGCGACGGAAGGGGTGACGAGCAGACGCTCATCAAGCAGGCTGACCGCATTTTTCTCGCCGCCCTCGCGTACCGAAATGACCGCAAGGCGCTCAAGCTGACGGCTGAAGGGCGCGATTATTGCGATGGAGATTATCTTGAATATCGTATGCACGGCGGCAACGCCCCACATATCTATGGTGCTGTCGGCGAACGAAAAATCAAAGATAAGGTCGAGGATGCTGTATCCGCCGAGGACTACAACCGCACCGATTATGTTGAAATAGAGGTGTATCAGTGCCGCGCGCTTACCGTTTTTGCTCGCCCCCATCGACGAGATGAGCGCCGTAACGCAGGTGCCGATATTCTGTCCGACGATGATCGGAATAGCCGCGCCGTATGTAATTGCGCCGGTCGTGGTCAGCGACTGGAGAATACCGACAGACGCGCCGGAGGACTGGATTATCGCCGTTACTACAAGTCCGACGAGCAGACCGAGCAGGGGATTCGAGAACATGGTAAACATCGAACGGAACGACTCGCTGTCACGCAGGAAAGCGACCGAGTTCGACATGCTTTCCATTCCCACCATAAGCACGGTAAAGCCGAGGAATATTGCGCCGATATCCTTCTTTCTTCCGCGCTTGGAAAACAGGTTCATAAAGATGCCGATCATTGCGAGTATCGGTATCCATGTAGATGGCTTAAGGAAGGTGAGTATCGCCGAAGCGCCCTCTCCCGCGTCAATGCCCGAAAGCGAAACTATCCATGCGGTCAGCGCCGCACCGAGATTCGAGCCCATTATAACGCCGACCGACTGCCGCAGCGACATAGTACCCGAGTTGACAAAGCCGACTACCATGACCGTAGTCGCCGACGACGACTGAACCACCGCCGTTACGACAAGTCCGAGAATAAAGCCCGATACGGGGTTGGAGGTCATTCTGCCGAGTATAGACTTCAGCTGATTGCCCGCGCTGCGTTTCAGCGCATCGCTCATAACCTCCATTCCGTATAGGAAAAGCGCAAGCCCGCACAGCAGGCTCAGTACATGTAATACTCCGTCCATCGCGATCTCGCCCGCCGCGCAGCGGGCAGCTTCCTTCCGCTTTATTTGTCTTGATGCTTTTTTTCTTTTTCGTGGTCAAAAATGCTCGTATATCGCCGCACCGGGGCAATATACGGGTTTATGATAATATAGGTATGTTAAAACAAAGTCATATTTATGTAAAATCCGTGTAAAATGAAGCGATGCGCCACAAGATAAAAGTAAGAAAGAAAAGCGGGAATCGAAGCAGTCTATGCAACGATTCCCGCCGAAATATCATATTCTGTCACTGCATCGAACTAACGCAATGCCCGATAGTTGCACCGCTGCAATATTGCAATGCACTATCAGCTTTTATCCGTGCCCGAACGATCCGGACCGCCTGCATTCGGTAGCGCCTCGGAAATGCCTCCGTCGGTGTGTATACCCGCACCGTCAGCCCCGGTCAGCGTTACGCGCGCCATACGTCTGCGGCGTACCGAGCGTACTATGAGCACTACTATCACCGCTATCACTGCGAGCAGGAGCAGCACGGGGAACACATACACAAGTCCCACCGCGAAATTACCGAGCCCGTCGATGAAGTCCGCCCACGAGGACGAGAACGCCTTGCCGAGTCGCTGCGCGAAGCTATCCTCCGACTGCTCGGAGTAGACGCGCACCTCGGTTATCGAGATATTGACAGTCGAATATGCAATCCTTTTCTCGTAGCGCTGCATAGTGCTCTGATAGGATTCGAGCTCGTAGCGGACCTCTGCGAGTCTGCTCTCGATATCGAGCATCGTCGAGACGTCGCTCGCTTCTCCGAGCAGCTGCTCGAGCCGTTCGAGCTGCGTGCGCAGCGAGGATATGCGCGACTCGGTATCGTAGTAGCTGTCGGTTATATCATCGGTGCTTTCGCTGCGGGAGAGAACATTAACGTCGCCGCCCGATATTGCCGCAGTAAACTCATCGAGCTTATCTGCGGGAACGCGTACGGTATATCTGCCGTGCCTCCCTACCCTGCTGTCGGAGGAGAGCATGCTTGTGCCGTATTCCTCGCAGCTCTCGACATATCCGCCGACGGCATCCGCAGCGTCGGTCACGGCGGAAGCTGTTGCGGTATAATCGTAGCATTCGAGCGAAAGCTCTACGGTCTTGACTATCTTTCGGTCGGAGGCTACGCTGTCCGATGCTATGCCCGACGACTCATCGGACGCGGAACCGCTTCCGTTCGTTTTGCCGCCCGATTCGATCCCGCCGTAATAGCCGTTGCTCTCAGCGTAGCCGTCAGCGGAGCGCACGGCGCCGCATGACGCGAGCGAGCCGACGCAGACGAGCGCGAGCAGTACCGCGATGAGCGATACGAGGCGCGATGCGATGCGAGGTCTATGCAAACGTTTCTCTTGATTTTTCATACCTATCACTGCCTTTCACGATTTTTTTGAGCCATCGGCTCAGGTAGTATACGGGTACTTCTTCTTGCATTATAGCAATCAGATATTAATGCACATGTAACATTATATGTATATTGAGTTAATATATTACGGCAGCCGAGCCGAAATCGCGCAGCCGTCCGAGCGTATGCGCTATCTCGCGCAGCGGGATGCCGTCAAGCTCCGCCCCGTCCTGCAGCGCCTCGCGGCAGAAGCCGAGAATTCGTTCGCCGTCCGGGTGCTTTTTCGGCTCGCCGAAAAAGATAAGGCAGGAGCCGACACGAACGCTCGCTCCGCCGATAAATCCGGTATCGTACGGCGGAAACTTGATGCCGCCGGATGAGATAAGCAGAACCTCCGCGCCGAGCTCTTCTGCGCGGCGCGCTATGCCTCGATCCGCCGTGATTATCCTGCCGTCTGCAACGGTACACACAGAGCAGTGCGTGTAGCCCTGCCGGACATCGACTACCTCTCTGCCCGATTCCTCCGAGGCACGTCTCAGCTCGGGCGCGAGCATATCACTGCGGCAGAGAAGAAAGCGCCCGCGCGGGGTAGTAAGCGGCAGAGCGTTTAGAGAAATATCGCTCGGATAGCCGAGCAAACCATCGCCCTCAGGCAGAGCGACACGGCATATCCCGGGCATATCGCCGCACCGGATAGTGCCTACATCACTGTCGCACCTATCAATATATGCCGAGGCTCTGCAAGCTTCCGTGCCGGAGCCGGATATGCGATGCGCACGGGACATGAGCAGTCCGGGATCACAGCTTAAATATTCACCGTAGGTATATAACCTGCCGTCGAGCGACAGCATCAGCATATCGGCATGTGAGGCGACGGGCGCGCCGAGCCGCGAAAACGGGGGAAGCGGCGTAGGCACAACACCCGAATACATCGAGAGTATATCGCTCACCGCAAAATCCGCCTCGGCAGACAGATATATTCTTTTTATGTGACGCTCTGCGCTCATATATCCTCCGATTTTTTGTATGATAAAAAGAAAAATGGTCTTACGCGGTTCAGCCCGCGAAAGACCACTTAGCTACATATCCTTTTCAGCTGCATGCACTTACGCGCGGGTAACTTTGCCCGAACGCAGGCAGCTTGTGCAGACGTATGCAGACTTATGAGTACCGTTATCGGTTACGACTCTGACCTTTCTGACATTAGGCTTCCAGGTTCTGTTCGTCTTGCGGTTAGAGTGGGAGACATTGAGACCGAATGTCACGCCTTTTCCGCAGATATCACACTTTGCCATATTTAACACCTCCATGATTGATGGTAGTTACTTTACAAGACCTCGTATCCGACCGAGAAAATCGGAACTACGCTGACATAGTCCTGCCGACCGTGTCAGCACGATGAGAGTATTATATCATAAATAATTATTAAAATCAATAGTTTTTTTTATTTTAATAATAATTCTCGCGATTATTTCGATTCTTCGCTCTCTTTTTTCTTCTTTTTCGAGGACAGTGAGATCTTGTTTTCGGTTCCGCTGCGCAGACGGCGGAGATTTTCGCGATGAAGCCATAGGACAAGCAGCGATGCCGCCATGGCGACGAGAATATGCGTTCCCGCGCCGGTAAACTTATACAGCACGTACGGGTATATGACCATACAAATGCACGAGCCGAGCGAAACATACTTTGTCGTAAGCACTACGGTAAAGAAAACCGCCATAAGCGTAAGACCGACTATCCAGTTTTGACACATTATCATGACCGCTACGGTGACAACGCCCTTGCCTCCGCGGAAGCCGAAATAGAGCGGAAAGGCATGACCGACAATGCATCCGAGCCCCGCAAAGGTCGCGCCGAGCGCGCCGCCGAAGAGTCTGCCGAAAAGCAGGATAGAGAGCACAGCCTTAGCCGCATCGCAGACAAGGGTCAGAACAGCGGGCGCCTTACCGTAGGTACGGAGCATATTGGTCATGCCGCCGTTTCCGGAGCCATGCTTGCGCACATCGTCGCGATAGGCAAGGCGAGATATGATAACGCCGAAATTAAGGCTGCCGAGCAGATATGCCGCAATCAACGAAAGCACAACGCCGACTATCTTCCATGCCGCCGCGCCCGTATTCTGCGCGATGATCCCGAAGATTCCGTAGAGCCATATATTATTAAAATTAAACATTAAAATGCCCCCTCACCGCACTCAACCGTTTTCTCCGCGCTGGCGCACGGTAATAACTATCGGCGTACCGTAAAAGCCGAACACCTCGCGGATCTGATTCTCGATATATCTCTGATACGAAAAATGGAACAGCTCGGCATCATTGCAGAAGATAACGAACACCGGAGGCTTGACCGATGTCTGCGTGATGTAGTATATCTTGAGCCTTCTGCCCTTATCTGTCGGCGGCTGAACGCGCATAACAGCGTCGCTGAGCACATCGTTGAGCATACCGGTGGAAATACGCATACAGGACTGCTCGTAAATACGGTTGATAAGCTCGAAGAGCTTTCCGACGCGCTGACCGGTTTTGGCAGATACAAACATTATCGGCGCATAGGACATATAGGCAAGTCCGGTGTGGATCTTGTCCTCAAATGCCTTGACCGTGCCGTTGTCCTTTTCTACCGCGTCCCACTTATTGACGACGATGACCGAGGGCTTGCCCGCCTCATGCGCAAGACCCGCGATACGCTCGTCCTGCTCGGTGAGTCCCTCCGTACCGTCAATTAGGATAAGGCAGACATCGGCGCGTTCTACCGCCGCCTTCGAGCGCAGAACGCTGAATTTTTCTATGCGGTCGTTTACCTTGCTCTGACGGCGTATTCCCGCCGTGTCGATGAAGGTGTATCTGCCGAACTCATTTTCAAACGCCGTATCTATCGCATCGCGGGTGGTGCCGGCGATATTTGAGACGATAAGGCGATTCTCGCCGAGGATCTTATTGATTATCGAGCTCTTACCGGCATTCGGCTTTCCTATGACAGCGACCTTGATCGAGTCGTCCTCCTCCTCGCCCTCGATATCCGGACAAAGCTCAACTATGCGGTCGAGCAGATCGCCCGTTCCGGTTCCGTGAACCGATGATACGGGAATAGGATCACCGTCTATGCCGAGCTCATAGAACTCGTAGTACTCCATCGGCAGCTCGCCGACCGAGTCGACTTTGTTAACACAAAGGATAAGCGGCTTGCGGCTCTTCATCAGCATTGTAGCAACATCGCGGTCGGAGGCGGTAACACCGGTCGTCACATCGACCATGAACACGATAACGTCTGCCGTCTCGATAGCAGTCTGCGCCTGCTCGCGCATATATCCGAGCATCATGTCATCCACGCGCGGTTCGATACCGCCGGTGTCAACGAGAGTCAGCGCTCTGCCGTTCCACTCGATATCGTTGTAGATACGGTCGCGCGTAACGCCGGGAGTATCCTCTACGATGGAGATCCTCGAGCCCGATATCTTATTAAAGAGCGTCGACTTTCCCACATTAGGTCTGCCGACAATTGCAACTATGGGCTTGCTCATTTATTTGACCTCGCCGCCCGTAACGGGGGCATTCCTTTCTCGGATAATTTTGTGTGAGGTAATGCACGGCGCGCTGCCGATCAAACGGATCAGCCCTCAAGCACCGCTCGGATAAAATCTACGCCCCCCGTCTCGGTAACGCATATCGGCACACCGAGCGCCTCACCGAGCTCCTCGTGCGACATTCCGTCAAGGAAGAGATCGCCCTCCGAGCGCAGCATGACCGACGGTATTATCAGTCGCTCGCCAAGCGGCTTTTCCCGCAGCTGCGCAAGGATATCACCGCCGGTAACAAGTCCGGCGACCGTTACCGTTCTGCCGAAGAAATCATTTTCTATCTTATATACGTGAATCTTCAGCCCGTCCACGCGCTCCTCAAGCGATGCTGCAAGCCCTGATATAAATTCATATGCCGCCGCGCCGGTAGCCACCGACATCTCGCCGACTCCGTCGCGGGAATATTCGTCCAAAAAGTCAAGCTCAAAATCAAACTCATTCTGTGCGGAGGTTATCAGTCCAACGCCGTTATCGAGCTGCGGGTAGCCGTCGTAATAGTCCTCATCAGGCAGCGGCAGTCCCGCGTCGATATAAAACTCGTCCGAGCAGTAGGCAAGCCGCACATCATGCTCGCGCTTAAAGGCAACGCCGAAAGCATCGACCTGCGCAATTACGGCAGCGCACTCATCGGGGGTAAACATGCGCAGCGGATACAGCTTTTCGCGATATTTCGTAAGTCCGACCGGTACAACGGAAATACTTGCGACCGACGGATATAGCGCCGCAAGGTCGGACAGCGTCCGATCAAGCTCCGCCCCGTCGTTATGCTCGGGGCACAGCACTACCTGCGCGTTCATCTCGATTCCCGCGTCCGCAAAGCGCCGCATGATATCGAGTACTCCGCCGGCAAAGCGGTTCTTCATCATCTTACAGCGCAGCTCGGGATTTGTGGTATGGACCGAGATATTTATCGGCGAGCAGTGCATCTCGGTTATTCGCGAGATGTCCTCCTCGGTCAGATTTGTAGTCGTTATATAATTGCCATGCAGAAATGAGAGTCGACGGTCATCATCCTTAAAATATATCGTCTCACGCATTCCCGGCGGATTCTGATCGATAAAACAGAAGATGCAGCCGTTTCTGCATGAACGCTTTTCGTCCATAAGAAAGGTTGCGAATTCAAGTCCGATATCATCGTATTCGGGCTTTTTTATCGTTACGTCAAAAAGCTCGAGTCCGCGATGAATCTTCAGCACGACCCGCCGCTCGGTTATCCGAAAACGGTAATCGAGAACGTCTCCGATATCATATCCGTTGATGGATATCAGGCAGTCACCCGGGTGAATACCGGCACGGTCGGCTCTCGAGCCGCTTATAACAGCAGATATCTCGACCGTTTCGGTCACCCCCCATTCAGACGGTCAATCGGGGCACAGCCCCAAAAAAGAAAAAAATAAAACGAAAAAAACCGGGCATCATGCCGCGCACGCGCCCGATTTTGCGACGAAAGTTCCTCGTTCTCTCTGGGGAGCGTACGGGATCACTCAGCGTCAACCTTGATGATTTCCTTGCCTCTGTATGTTCCGCAAGCCTTGCATACACGGTGCGCAAGATTGTACTCACCGCACTTCGGGCACTTGATCATACCGGGCATATCAAGCTTCCATACGCTGGAACGTCTCTTATCTCTTCTTGCCTTAGAAACCTTTCTCTTCGGTACTGCCATTTGCCGTACACCTCCTTTAAGATCTGAAAAAACTTATCAGCTGTATTGATTATTTTTCTCCGCTCTCTTCATCGCCGTCATCGGAAACGAGCAACTTCGCGAGGCAGGCAAGCCTCGGATCCGGCTCGTGCAGGTCACACCCGCAGTCGCCATCGTTTCTGTCGTGTCCGCACTTCGGACACAGACCGCGACAATCCTCCTTGCAAAGGACCTTGGTGGGAAGCGCGAGCAGCAGCTGCTCTGTGAGCGGAGCCTCCACATCGAGTACACCGTCCTCGATAAGCACATAGTCGAGCTCGACCTCGTCGGAACCTGCGTCCTCAAGGCTGTCTCTTGCAGCGACCGTCTTTTCGAGATCAACAGTCTCGGTCCTCATAACAGGCTTAAGACATCTCGCACACTCCGCCTCATACGAGACCTCGGTGTGCAGATGCAGGCTGATATAGCCCGACCTGTTCGTGACATATCCCGTTACCTTACACGGCTCACTGAAAGTGATGCCCTGCTCGGGAATCGGCTCGGGAAGCATTTCAAACGATATATCTATCGTATCGCATCCGCCGGAAAGCAGCGGAAACATATCAATCCTATTCACCGTACCCTCCGCTGTCGGCACAGCAGTCTGTCGCGGAGCATCCACTCCGACCGCTACGCAAAATGTCACAAATAGTATTATACATATTCAGACGGGCTTTGTCAAGTAAAAAAATAAAAAAGTCCGTCCATAGAGGGCAATTTTTTGCACAGTGGCTTGCTAAAACCAAAACTCTCTCTTCGATACCCTCTCGCAACGCAAATTAACCGCCCTCCAACACTAAAGCATGGGGAAAACTACATACAAAGTAACCGCACTCAGAAAGAATAAAAAAGCGCCATGTCCGCGCCCTTTTTCAACACAGAGTTATCACCCTCCCGCACTAAAGCATGGGGAAAACTATGTACGAAGTGACAGCCGCTCGGGGAGAACTAAAAAAGCGCAGACCGAAAAGCGCCATGTCCGCGCCCTTTTTCGACACAGAGTTATCACACTCCAACACTAAAGCATGGAGAAAACTAAGTACGAAGTGACAGCAGCTCGGGGAGAACTAAAAAAGCGCAGACCGAAAAGCGCCATGTCCGCGCCCTTTT
>URAP01000003.1 GCA_900545935.1 uncultured Eubacteriales bacterium | reverse complement strand
TCGAGGACTGCTACAATGCGGGCACCGTCAGCGGACCCGCGACCGTCGGCGGTGTCGTCGGCGGACACAAGGCGGCTTCTCCCGTGCTCACTCGCTGTCTCGGCGCTGGCACTGTCGTCGACACGGCGGGCAACAGCAACAATATTGATGCAGTTATCGGCGCGAGCCGCGGCAAGAATACCGACTGCTACTATCTCGGCGGCGTCGGCACAAGCAGTAAGAGCGGCGTTACGGAGGTATCTGCCATTACAGCGGCAGATCTCGGCAGTGCCTTCGCCGACGGTGAGAGCGGTGTCTGCCTTGCATGGGAGAGCGGCATCAGCACCGAGGCGCCCTCGCGCCCCGCATTTATCGAAAGCACCGAGCTTTCGGCGCAGCTTGCGGGCTACATCAGAGAGGCGGCTGCAAGCACTAAGCAGCACGCGGGAATAAGCGGGAGCCTGCTCGGAAACGAGGGCTACAAGTCAGGCGCAAGCTCCACGGGTACCGACTGGATGGCGCTCGCCATGGGTCGCTTCGGCTATTTCTACGGCGGCGAATACATCTATATGATAAACGACGGCACGGGCTATGCCGATTATCTTGAGGCTATGCGCTCATACATAGAGCGTACATACGCCGCAAACGGCGGTATTCTTCACAGCGCAAAGGCTACGGAGTGGCACAGAGCGGTCGTTACCATCGGCGCGCTCCGCGGCGATCCCACGAGCTTCGGTAGCTATAACGGCGCTCCCATCGACCTTATCGCCGACGGCAGCTACAATTGCTCGCTCAAGGCAGGCCCCGGAACACAGGGCATCAACGGTTGGATCTGGGGACTTATCGCGATGGATACGGGAATGTACGATGTTCCCGAAGATGCAAAGTATACTCGCGAGACCTTTATCAAGGAAATACTCAAAATGCAGCTGACCGACGGCGTGAACGGAAACGCTTACGGCGGCTGGGTGCTCGGCGGCTACGGCAGCAGCTCGGATGTCGATATCAGCGCCATGGCTATTCAGGCGCTCGCACCCTATTATAACGATGATACCGTATATACTTATGTGAATGAAAACAGCGGCGAGACGCTTTCTAAGACCGTCCGCGCGTGCGTCGATGAGGCGCTTGATCGTCTCGGAATGATGCAGAACTCAAACGGCGGCTTCTCGTCATGGAATACCGACAATGTTGAGAGCATTTCGCAGGTCGTTGCTGCGCTCTGCTCGCTCGGTATCAACCCCGCGCAGGATCAGCGCTTTATAACCTCGAGCGGAAAGACGCTGCTTGACGGCATGCTCCGCTTCCGCGTATCCGACGGCGGCTTCTGCCACGTTATGGACGGCGGATGGAACTCGATGGCAACCGACCAGGCGACCTACGCTCTCGTCTCCTACTGGAGACTTGAGAACGGAATGCGTGCACTCTACGATATGCGCGGCGAGCGCAGCGCGGAGACGCAGACCGCAATCGAGGCTGCGGAGGCTGCTATCACGGCGGCTGTCGATCCTACCTCCCCCGACTACAGAGCACAGCTTAAGTCGGCACTCGCGGCATTCCGTGCGGTACCCGTATCGGAGCGCCGCTATGTCGGAAACTATTCGACCCTTGCGGCATCCGTAGAGCTTGTCGGCGGCGAGTCGGCACTTGACGGAAACGAGCCGTATGCAGTTTCCATCAGTGTTGAAAAGGCTCCCGACAAGGTCAGATATTACGAGGGCGATGCCTTTGACCCGACGGGTATGAAGGTGGCTGCGACTTACAGCGACGGCAGCGTGCGCGAGCTTACCGATTACAAGCTCTCCGCTCCCGCAAAGCTCGAGCTCACGACCGATACCGTCTGCATCACGTACGGCATCCTCCGCACCTCCGTCACTGTAGAGGTGCGCGAGCGCATGCCTTGGGAGGGAGAGGGAACGGAGGAGGATCCGTATCTTATCAAGACTGCGGACGACCTTGTCGACCTCCGTTACTATACCTATAATAAGAATATGAACACCTCCGGCGTTTACTTCAAGGTGACGCAGGATATCAACATGAAGAATACCGGCGACTGGCGCGGCATAGCCGACAATGTGACCGGCGGCTTCCGCGGACATTTCGACGGTGCAAACCATTCGATCTGGAATATCGGCGGCTCTACATACAACGCATGCGGTCTGTTCGGCAGGCTCGGCGACGGTGCTGTCATCGAAAACCTTACGATTGCAAGCGGCAGTCTCGGCAGTAATATGGTCTATTCTATCGGCGCTATTGCCGGTGAGGTATGCTCGAATGCAAGCGTTACCGTGCGCAACTGCCATAACTATGCATCTATGAGCGGTCTGTGGGGCGTCGGCGGTATAATCGGCGAGCTTGAGAACGGTGCATACGCAAAGCTTGAGCGCTGCTCAAATCACGGCACGATCACCGCACAGTATGTCGGCGGCGGTATTATCGGTCAGGTTGGACCAAATCGCTGGCACGACAACGGCGCGCATGTCGATATCGACTCCTGCTACAATGTCGGCTCTGTCGGCGGCAGTGCAAGCTGGGGCATCGGCGGTATTATCGGCGCGATACGCCTGAGCGGCGAAGGCGCGGACAGCTCCGTTACAAACGCTTATAACGCAGGTCAGATAAAGCTCGGTACGGCTTCCGGCGCGATACTCGGCAGCGTATGCGAGGCGAAGATAACCTTTAATAATGTTCACTTCCTTGAGACCGAAGGTCTTGGTGCGTACGGCAGCTTTGACGATGACGGCAGCGATACTGTCGGCACCGTGATCGGCAGCGCCGCAGCAGACAGCGAGAATGTGATGAAGGGTGAGGAATACCCCGCAGCGGTCGGCGAGAATTATATCTACGATAATGCAACTGCAAACAGCGGATATCCGATGCTCTCCGGTGAGTGTGTGCTCGGCGACGAGGCTCCGCTCCGCGCAGGTGTTGAGATAAGCAATGCGGAGGAGCTTATTGCGTTTGCCGCAAGAGTAAACGCCGGCGAAGCCTTCACCGGAAAGACAGTTCTGCTTACCTCTCATATCGACATGAGCGGCTATGATAGCTGGACTCCTATTGCCCGTACCGTATCGCGTCAGTTTGACGGATATTTTGACGGTCAGGGCTATGTTATCGACAATCTTTCCTCCGCATCGGGCGGACTGTTCGGCTATGCCGGTACGAATGCGACCATCGCAAATGTCGGAATCGGCAGCGGCGAGATAGGCTCGCAGACGCTTTCGTTCATCGGCGCTATTGTCGGATGGAGCGACGGCGCGGACATTATCAACTGCTGGAACGGCGCGGACATCACGTGCAGCGGCTGGAGCGGCGGTATCGTCGGTACTGTCCGTGACGGCGGCGAGAGCATCATCCGCGGTTGCTATAACATAGGTAGCGTCACCGCACGCGACGGCGCGGTCGGCGGTATCGTCGGTCACCTCGCAGCGGGCGGTCACGGAACCGATGTCTCGGCCACCGTATCCGATTGCTACAACCTCGGCACAATTACCGCAAAGGACAATGCAGCGGGCATCGCCGGCAGAATTCAGGACGGTAATACCGTTACGCGCTGCTACAACGCAGGGGCGATAACCGTAGGCGGCGAGAATATTCTTGACGGTGCGGGCGCAATTGTCAGCCTGCTCACAAGCGGCAGCACGGTCAGCGAGTGCTACTATGACGCAGCACAGTGCGACAAGGGCATCTCGAGCGGCAGCGGCGATACCGCAGCAATGAGCCGTGAGAGCATGTGCTCCGGAGAGCTGCTCGCTCTGCTCGGCGCAGGCTTCAAGGCGGACAGCTACGGACTTGTAAACGGCGGTTACCCGCTTACCTACTGGCAGCCTACCGATGATGCCGACGAGATAGATAATGTTAATGAACTTATCTCTGCTATCGGCGAGGTAACTCTCGACAGTGCGGACGCGATAATTGCGGCAAGAAACGCATACGACAACCTCGAGGACGAGCTCAAGGCACATGTGAGCGGGCTTGAGCAGCTGACTGCGGCAGAACAGGCACTTGCTGCTCTGCAGACTCTGCGTGAGACAAAGGATACGGCAATCAAGGAGCTGCGCGAGTACAAGGCTCCCGAGGATTACCGCGAGATAGAACGTGCACAGCTCGAGCTTATAATAACCGAGGGCAATGCGGCTATTGAAACCGCAGCCGATGCGGATGCGGTACGTGCGGCGCTTGTCGATGCTAAGGCTAAGCTCGATGAGCTCAAGACAGATGCTGTGCTTAACGATGAGGAGAGCGCTGCAAGGGTATCCGACACGATCGCTTCTATCGGTGATGTTACGCTTGACAGCGGTGCTCTTATCGAGAGTATTCGTGCGGCATACGATTCGCTTTCCGACACGGCAAAGACGCTTGTAAATAACTATAATGTTCTTACAGCTGCCGAGGATAAGCTCGCAGAGCTTCGTCGCGATGAGGATAATAAGCCTAAGCCCGACGACAAGCCGGGTGGCGATACGGACAACAAGCCCGAAAATAAGCCGAGCGACACAAAGCCGAGCACCGACGGCAGCACGAGCGGTATTACGAACGGCAGCAGCACGAACGGCGAACGTGAAAATGTCACATCGCCCGCAACGAGCGACCGCAGCATGGCAGTGATATCCGTACTCGCATTCGGCGCGGTGCTTTCCGCAGCATTTGTGCTTGATCGCTCAAAGTATAAAGGCAAAGAACAGAAATAATCTATTATTTCGGGCAGCGGACAGTATGATCGAACGGAAATGCGGAATTGTTCCGCATTTCCTTGTTTCGCTGTTTTCAGGCGGCTTCAAAAGACGGATTTTTATCGGAATCTGATGAATCCTACATGCTGCTGTCGGGACTGTATGACGATATCTGATGATATCTGTCGGTATCGGATGTTGTAGAGGACTGACAGAAACTGTCGGACATAGCGGGATATGTCAGACTCAACCGTATCGCTTCATGACACCCGAAAAACCATATACATTATTCCGCTTTCCCGAAAGGAGAATAAACGGATGAATACGAAAAGGCGCCTTTCGGCGCTGCTGTGCATGCTGCTTGTTTGCACATTGCTTATAATTGCCGCGCTGCCGGTATCGGCGGCGGGACCCACCGTCACGACCACGCTTGTCGACGGCGCGGTTCAGCGCGGCAGCAAAAAAAACTTTGATGTCTGGGCGAGAAACGCCTCCGGTGAGAAAATAAAAGCGGCCGTGCGGCTGAACGGCGATAAGGTCGAGCCGACATGGGACGATAACGAAAAAACGAGCTATACCCTCGTGTTTACCTCAGAGGGCGCAAACACGGTCACCGTGACCGCAACCTCTGACGGCGGACGGAGACGCGAGCTGAACTATACCATCTATTATCGGCGGGCGGCGGACGGTGAGGCTATCGGTACTGCGGTGTGGAGCGTCGAGGCGTTTACTCTCGGCTGCGGTTACATAGTTTACCCGATGTATGTACCCATCTATGAGGGTGAGACGGCTGCGGCGCAGCTTGTGCGCATGCTGTCGGAATGCGGCTTTGTCAGCTACTGCGGCGGATCACTCGATTCCTCTTTTTATCTCGCGTATATCGCGGACGGAACCAAGGGCGCTTCGCGCTACAACGGCTATAGCCGCTTCGGTAACCCTTCCGCGCCCCGCGCGCTGGATATCGAGCCGAGCATTCCGTCGGTACTTACGCCGTATCTCGAATCGACCATGACCTACTTCGACCCGAACGATTACGCAAACTGGCGCGGGCACCTCGGCGAGTTCGTCATCAGCAACGGCTCGGGATGGATGTACAGCGTAAATAATATTTTTCCGAATGTCGGCTTTGCCGACTGCTATCTCTCGGACGGCGATGTCGTCCGCGTGCAGTTCACGCTCGGCTACGGCGCCGATATCGGCGGCTTCGGCGCAATGGGCACCGAGATACCCGATGTCGATGTTCAGCCGTCGGGCGGGTATTTCGGCGTTGCCGATAAGGACGGGTTGACCCGCGCGATATGCGATGCACGTGCGTCGGGGCTGCTCGACCGCACGAATGTGGCATTGGCTTACGCTCAGGCGCTTGCGGCAATGGAGCAGCTTGATGCGTCGCAGTCGACGGTCGGCTCTGTGTCGGATGCGCTGCGCTATGCGGTGGCAAATCCGTCCTCCGCGACCGCGCCAGACGGCGGTACAAACGGCGGTACGGGCGGAAATACGGGCGGCTCGGGTAATCACGGCACGGGCGGCTCGAACAGCGGCTCAAACAGCAGCTCAGGGAGCCACGGTACAAGCGGCATGGGCGGTTCGGGCAGCACAGGTATCTCGGGCAGCATCGGAGGCTTATCGGGCATCGGCGGCGGAAAGGGTACGGGCATATCGGGCTCGATAGGCGGCGCGGGCGGCTCGTCCGCCGTCTCCGACGGCTCGGCATCCGCGTCTCTCCCCGAATCGCTCAGACCCGATAATATAGCGAGCGGCGCTGCCTCGGGTACGGTCTCGGGTGAGCTGACCGAAGGCTCGCTGTTTGAGACAGTGTCGGGAGGCGCATCCGTCGGCAAGAACGGCGGCAAAGCCGATAAAAACGGCAGCACCGGCGGTGCAGACGGCAAGGGAGACGCGGCAGATACATCGGATGGCAGTGTCGGCGCGTCCGGCTCGTATACCGTAATAATCGTCTGCGTGTCGGTCGCGGCGGTTCTTGCGTGCGCGGCTGTAGCGGCTGTGGTGTTCCGTCGTAAGCTTGCGACAGTTTTCGCTCCTGCGCTTGCGCTTCTGCATAAGAATAATTCTGCTGCCGACGGCGCGAAAAGTGTCGACGGTGCAGCGAATGCCGACAATACATATATCGAGAGCACAGACACCGTCGACAATGCAGACAATGCCGAAACTACCGACAACATCGAAAACACTGACAGCACCGAAATCGCAGACAGCACGGAAAACGACCGAAACGAGGACTAAGCTATGAATTGTATCGGGCTTCGAAAAAGCCTCCCCCTCCGCGCGGCGGCGCTGCTTTGCACTGCGGCCGCCGTACTGTCGGCTGCGGCACTGCCGCTGTGCAGTGCCGCGGAGGTCGATGCGGGCGACACCCCCGAGGAACGCGCTGCGGCTGTGACCGCCGTTGCCGACGGCATAATCGAATGGAAAAAGCTCGATAACGGCTCGAGCGCCGACGGATATCTGATAAACGAGACCTATCTCGAGCTTGCGGGCAGCACACCGGGCGACTGGTATCAAATCGGGCTCTCGCGGCTCGGCGTAGAGGATAACTACGCGGGCTATCTCGCGGTCATACGCGACCGCGTCGAGGAGCGCTACCGCGACCCGGGCAAGCTCAGCGCGGCAAAGGCTACCGAGTGGCATCGCATAGCGCTTTCCGTACTTGCCTCTGGCGGAGACCCGCGTGCACTCGGCACCGATGAGAGCGGCGCGCCGATTGACCTCATTGCTGACGGAACATATAATCGCGGACTTGCGACCCCGCTCGGCAGACAGGGAATAAACGGCTGGATATGGGGGCTCATCGCGCTCGACAGCATGAGATATGAGGTTCCCGCGGATGCGTACTACACCCGCGACGACATAATCGTCGAGATACTGCGCTCGCAGCTCACCGACGGCGGCTTTGCGCTCAGCGGAAAGACAGCAGATCCGGATATTACGGCGATGGCGCTGCAGGCGCTTGCACCATATTACAACAGCGAACGCAGCTATACATATAAGCGCCGCGCTACAGGCTCGGAGCGAACCTGCAAGGTACGTGAGGTCGTGGATGAGGCTGTGCAGAGGCTGTCCGAGCTGCAGCTCGACACCGGCGACTATATGAGCTGGGGAACCGAAAATGTCGAGAGCACCGATCAGGTGACCGTCGCGCTCTGCTGCCTCGGTATCGACCCGCTGAACGACGAGCGTTTTATTAAGAACGGAAACACGCTCTTTGACGGTATACTGCGCTATCGAATGCCCGACGGCGGCTTTGTTCATTCATATACCTTTGATTCCGACAATCCCACCTCGCTGCCGGATAAATCTAATACCATGGCGAGCGAGCAGACGCTGTACACGATGGCAGCACTTCGCAGACAGGGACTCGGAGAACGGACGCTCTATGACTTTCGCCCCGAGCAGAGCAGCGCACTGCGCGAGAGAATATCCGAGCTTTCGGCACGCATCGGGGCGCTGACGGGCGCTGAGAGCGCGGGGGCGCTCGAGGAGCTTATGCGGGAGTATTATTCGCTGCCCGACGGCGAGCGCAGCTATGTTTATAACTACTGTCGACTGTCGGATGCGGCGGCAGCTGCGGGGGTAGACATCGCGGTGATAGCCGATACAACCGAGGTCATAGAGAGTCAGGGAGACGGGGGCGAGGAGACGGTCATTCTGTCGTTTACCGCAGCCGACCGTGCGGCGGTCGACGAACTTCCGCAGCCGCTGACGACCGAGCAGTATGTCACCGTCACAACGCTGCTCGACAAGCTCGAGTGCTGCGAGGCTTTCGACGGTCGAGAGGACTACATCGCCCGCCTTACATCGGCAAAGGCTGAGATAGCCGCGATTCAAGCCGAGATAGACTCGATAAACGAGGATATCCGCGAGCAGCTGTATCCGTTCGATGAGTTGTCGCTCGGCGACAAAGGAAAAATAGATGCGATAGTAGACAGATACAACGCACTCTCCGAATATGACCGAGCCAAGATAGCGCGGTGGGAGGATGTTGTCAAGTCGAAAACCAAGGTCGACAACCTGCTGCGCGCGCTGATAATAGGTGCGGTATGCGCCGTCGTTCTCGCAGTGACCGCCGTCCTGCTCGTGCGCAGGATACGCCGCCGAAAAAACAGGCATAAGACCGAGATGGAGCAGCTTGCCGCAATGTACAATGACAGCGATACTTGATAGCGATACATTACGACTGTGACATGACGGTAATGCTTTCCTTGCGTCGGCGGCACTGCGGGATATAACGAAAAAAAGAGAGAGGAGGCGCGGGACATGAAAAAGGATATAGTCGCGATATTCGGCATAATCCTGCTGATAGCGGTGCTGATAAACGGCACTAATATTCAGTCGGTGGACGAGTATTATCTGACGCATATCGACGACATAACGCCGGACAGCGAGACGGTCACTATCAGCATTCGCTGCGATACCATCCTTGATAATTACGACGATCTCGATCCCGCGCTCCGCTCGGAGGAATTTGTCCCGCCGGACGGCGTTATTCTTGCGCAGACCGAATATGTCCTCCGCCCGGGGGACACGGTTTTCGACATTCTCGACCGCGCCGTGCGCTACAATAAGATACAGATGGAGTATCAGGGCGCGGATAAAAACAGCTACGGCAGCGTTTATGTTCAGGGAATACATTATCTGTATGAATTTTCATGCGGGGCGCTCTCGGGATGGATGTATCGGGTGGACGGAGAATTTCCGAATTACGGCTGCTCGAAGTATGAGCTGCGCGACGGTCAGGTCATCGAGTGGGTATATACCTGCGATCTCGGGCACGACGTCGGCTGCGAATGGATAGAGGAGGATGCGAATGAAGGCGTTTGACGGATATCATCCGACGGTGCTGCTCGTCTATTTTTGTTCGGTGCTGCTCGTCGCAATGTTCGTGACAAATCCGATAATACAGCTCAGTGCGCTGCTCGGCGGTATTCTTTTCTGCGGAATGCTGCTCGGCAGACGCGCTCTGCCCGGAAATATCGCTTTTTATCTTTCTATGTTCCTGCTCGTTGCGATAACAAATCCGCTGTTCTCGCATAACGGCGTAACGCCGCTCTTCTTCCTCAATGGCAATCCCGTTACTCTCGAGGCGTTTGTCTACGGCGCGGCTATCGGCGTTACCGTAATAGGCGTTATGCTGTGGTGCCGCAGTCTCGGCGAGATAATGACGAGCGATAAGCTGCTGTGGCTGTTCGGCAGAGTACTGCCGAAATTTTCGCTGATACTGTCAATGGCGCTGCGCTTTATTCCCTTGTTCCGCAGGCAGCTCCGCAGAGTAAGCCGCGCACAGAGGGCAATGGGACTGTATTCTTCGCGCGGCTATGTCGATCGGCAGCGAGGCGCGCTGCGCGTCTTTACCGCAATGGTCGCGTGGTCGCTCGAAAATTCGGTGGAGACGGCGGCATCCATGCGTGCGCGAGGCTACGGTATCAAGGGACGGACGAGTTTTTCGCTCTTTCGTTTTTACCGCTCGGATGGTGCGGTGCTCGCATGCTCTGCGGCGCTGCTGATACTCGCGCTCGTCGGTGTAGGCACGGGAGATTGTACATTTTATTTTTACCCGCGCATCAGCCCGCTTCCGCATACACCGCTTGCAATTGTGAGCTATATTGCGTTTGCGGCGCTGTCGCTGCTGCCGTTTATTATTGAGGTGAAGGAGGCGCTTGTATGGAAATACTGCATATCTCGGATCTGAGCTTTTCATATCCCGAGACAGACACGCCTGCTCTGCAGGATATATCGTTCTCTGTCTCTGCGGGAGAATTTGTTGTGATATGCGGCGAGTCCGGCTGCGGAAAAACAACTCTGCTCAAGCTGCTTAAGCCCGCGCTCGCACCCGCGGGAGAGCGCAGCGGCATACTCGAATACTGCGGCAGCGACCTATACGGCTTGGATGAGCGCCGCACCGCCTCCGAGATCGGCTATGTGCTTCAGAATCCGGATAATCAGATAGTCACCGACCGTGTATGGCACGAGCTTGCTTTCGGTCTCGAGAGTCTCGGACTGCCTACTCCCGTTATACGCCGCAGAGTCGGCGAGATGGCGAGCTATTTCGGCATTCAGGATTGGTTTCGCCGCCGCACCGACGAGCTGTCGGGAGGTCAGAAGCAGCTGCTCAATCTTGCCTCGGTAATGGTCATGCAGCCGCGCGTCCTTATTCTTGACGAGCCGACCGGTCAGCTTGATCCTATAGCCGCCGCTGATTTTATCGCAACTCTGCGCAGACTGAACCGCGAGCTCGGTCTTACGGTCATACTTGTCGAGCATCGGCTCGAGGAGGTCTTTCCCATAGCAGACCGAGTCCTGCTCATGGACGACGGAAGATTGCTGCTCAATGACAGCCCGCGCCGCATAGGTGAACGGCTCGGAGAGCTCAGATCCGATCATCCGATGCTGCTCGGACTTCCGAGCGCGGTGCGCATATATGCGGCTCTAACCGTCTCCGGTCTTTCTGTCGGCGGCGAATGCCCGCTTACCGTGCGCGAGGGCAGGGATATGCTCGAGGCGAAATTTCACGGTACGCCGAACGAGCCGGAGCCTCCCTCATTTGTACCGCGCTCGACAGATAATGACGAAAACAGCTCTGTGAAAAGCACTGCCGCGTACAACGGCGCGGCGATAGAGCTGAGGGGCGTATGGCAGCGATACGAACGCGACCTGCCGGATGTGCTTCGCGGCTGTACGCTGTCGGTACCCAGTGGTATTCATTACTGCCTGCTCGGCGGAAACGGCACCGGAAAGACCACAATGCTCAGTGTTATAGCGGGACTTGAAAAGCCGTATCGCGGCAAGGTGATCGTCGCCGGAAAGCCCCTGAAGGCGTATCATGGCAACACGCTTTATCGCGGAAATCTCGCACTGCTGCCGCAGAATCCTCAGACGGTATTTCTTCGCGACACCGTTCGTGCCGACTTTTTTGAGATACTCGGTCAGCTCGAGATCCCGAGCGCCGAGAGGGACAGAAAGATATCGGATATCTCGGCTCGCATAGGAATTGAGTCGCTGCTCGACCGCCATCCGTATGATCTGAGCGGCGGTGAGCAGCAGAAATGCGCCATTGCAAAGCTGCTGCTGCTCGAGCCGCGCATACTGCTGCTCGACGAGCCTACAAAGGGGCTCGACGCGGGTGCAAAGCGCGTGCTGTCCGATATACTCCGTTCGCTGCTCGCGGACGGAATGACGGTGCTCACCGTTACGCACGATGTCGAATTTGCGGCGGAGAACGCCGATATCTGCGCACTGTTCTTTGACGGAGAAATCATTTCCGAGGATACGCCCGAGCGCTTCTTTGCCGATAATAATTTCTATACCACGGCGGCTAACCGTATGGCGCGCGGCTTGTGGAGATACGCCGTCACCACTGCCCAGGTCACAGACCGCTGCGAGAGGGAGGCGAGTTCTTGAAGCCGAGACGGATAATTTCATATATCATTCTCTGCGTGCTCGTACCCGCAGCGGTTGTCGGCGGATCTTTGCTTTTCGGTGATAAGCAGTACGCATATCTTACTCTGTGCGTCGCAGTGCTCTCCTGCCTTCCTTTCTTTTTGCATTTCGAGCACGGCAGAGCGGATGCCAAGGAGATGATACTTATAGCTGCCATGGTGGCGCTGTCGGTGGTCGGACGTTTTCTGTTCGCGCCTATTCCTGGCTTTAAGCCGGTCACAGCCATGACCGTTATAACCGCCATGTATTTCGGCAGCGAGGCGGGCTTCATGACCGGGGCGCTGTCTGCTGTTATATCGAATTTTTATTTCGGTCAGGGACCGTGGACGCCGTTTCAGATGCTCAGCTGGGGCTTGCTCGGCTTTATCGCGGGACTTATAGCCGATCCGCTTCGGCGCAGCAGAGTCGTGCTCGCAATATATGCCGTTATCTCCGGTGTGCTGTATTCGCTTCTTATGGACATATGGTCGACGCTGTGGTCGGATGGGTATTTCAATGTTTCCCGTTATCTCGCCTTTGTCGTCTCATCGGCACAGTTTACCCTCATTTATGCAGTGTCAAATCTTGTGTTTCTTCTGCTGCTCGCAAGACCTATCGGCAAGATACTCGGTAGAATAAAGACGAAGTACGGTATTCGCACAGGCGGATAGCTTTAGATCAGGGCGCATAATAAAAAATGACCCGATCGGGTGCGGCGATATGTGCCGTATTCGGTCGGGTCATTGATATTATCTGAAAAGTGCTGCCTGAATAACGTCTGTTCGGCTGCCTGAAAATGCAGCTTTTCATGGGAAAATACATCCGTCGGAAAATGCAATTCAGTCGGCTATGTCGGTACAGTAATTCGGATGATAGCGGCATTCGGCTCAGTCGAGCCGCTGTCTCGGAACTCGTATTCCGGAGAGCAGAGCCGAAAAGCTCCAGAGGAACCATTCGCCTGTCGAGGGCTTCTGTCTCAGCCTTACCGGGCGCGGAGCGTCAGCACCGCCGGAGGTGACGTACATATCAATATAGCCTGCCTCGCGGCGGCTGTCGGGCAGTTCGGAAACGGTCACGGTGATCGGCTCGCTCGGGGTATAGCCGTTATCCGGAGCTGCGCCGCCGAGATATGAGCGCGGGATATAATCCTTTCCTCCAGCAAAGCGATCGGAGAGAAAATGCTTATCATGCTCCGAGAGCTGATCGGAGCCCTTTAGCATGTTTATCATAGCGACGGAAGCCTCCGTATCACGACCGTACTCGCATAGAGCGGCGACGGCGCATGCCGCCGTCTTGAAAGGATCGAGTATATCAAAGCAGGGTAGGCTGCGCAGCTGCTCGGGTGACCTCGGCAGTGTGGGAAGCGATATGATGCGGATGTCCGCCTCGTTATTTTTTATATAAGCAGATTCGTTTTGTGCCATAATAACCTCCGTGTTCAACAGAAAGATTTTTTGCCCAGAACAATCATAATCTTTTATATAGTCTGTATATTATACCGCATTTCTTCGTAAATTTCAAGCATTTTTTCTAACAGTGGTGATTCTGATGAAAATTTTACCTCTTGCGCGGAAATAATCAGCCATTTTAATGCGTCCGTAATGTGTATTGACGCATGTCAAACAACATGGTATAATGCGAGAAAAAATATGTTATTTTCGGCAGTAGTGTTTTTGCCGAAAAGAAAGGGAGCTTTCGCTCGGCGTAAGCTACGGTAAAAATTATGAAGGGTATTTCCGCTCCTCTTGTACGGATAAGCTATTCCTCCGATGATATCTGCGAGTATCTGCTGCCGCTCGACCGCGCCGGAACAGATATTTCCGAGCTTTCGCTCTCACTGTGCCGCGACGGAGAGCTGTATATACCGATAATACACGCGCACACAGATAGGATGATTCGCTCTGTTGCGCTCGAATATCGCTTCGAGCAGTCGAACGGCGGTGAGCTGCATTATTATTCTGACGGGACCTGCACCAATAATGTTACACATGCGGGTGTGCTCGGTTCGGAGGATGAGGCGGTGAGTCGAAATGTTATTGTTGCGCGGCGCGGAGAGACCGGGGATGCGGTCGGCATAGGCTTTGTGACCGCGCACCGCTTTTATGCGTATATAACGCTGACTTGCGAGGGCTTTACCGTCTTTTATGATATGGAGGATAAGCCGCTGCGTCCGGGCGAGGAGTATCGGCTCGAGAGCTATATGCTCTGCGACGGAGAGGTAAATGCCTTTCTCGATACGTATGCGGATACGGTCGCGCGAGTCAATCACTGCCGGCCGTACCGTGATAAGCTCGTGGGCTTCTGCTCGTGGTCCTGCTACTACGGAGATGTGGACGAGGAAAAGATTTCGCGTGCCGCAGATATGCTCGCGCGCTACCTGCCGGGAGAGGCGAATCTCGTTCAGATAGATGACGGCTGGCAGCGCAGCCGCTCGTTCCCCGGCATATGGGAGACGAATACCGAGCGCTTTCCGAGCGGCATTCCCGCGCTCGCGGAGAGGGTGCATTCGCTCGGTATGCGGTTCGGACTTTGGCTCGCGCCGGTGCTTGCGTCGGAGGATTCCGAATATTATGAGAGTGTACGTGACTTTGTACGCGAGGACTGCACTCCGCTGCCGCGTGTTCATACCTTTGACTTTGATCGCGAGGAGTTTTATTCGCTGCTGCGCGAGACCTTTTCGCGGATGCGCGGCATGGGCTGTGATTATTACAAGCTCGATTTTCTCGACGGTGCGCTCGGCAAGATGGGCGAGCCGAAAAAGAGTGTTTATCGCTTTAAGAGTGATTACTCCGTTGCGATGTTCCGCCGCGTGCTGAGTACGATACGCGAGGCGGCGGGTGAGGATGCTATTCTGCTTTCCTGCGGCAGCCCGATGCTCGAGACGATGGGAATATTCGACGCACAGCGCGTATCCTGTGATATAATAATAGGGAAGAACAAGGCATTTCCGAGCTACTGGCAGACGATGAAGGATGTTACAGCGACCGTCTTTCACCGTCAGTTTTACAACGGCACGGCGCTGCTATCGGACCCTGACGGACTTGTGCTGCGCGACGTTGACAACGGAGACGGCTTTAATGCAAGCTATTCCGAGGCGCGGCTGTGGGCTGTCGCCGTAGCGCTCTCCGGCGGCACCGTATTGCATAATGAGGAGCTTGAAAACCTCAGTCCCGCCCGCCGTGCACTGCTGCTCGATCAGCTGCCTTCGCTCGGAGTACGCGGAAGAGCCGTTGATTTCTTTGCTCCGTACCCCGAGACGGTCGTTGCGGAGTGCCCGGACGGTGCGAGATATCTTGCGCTGTTCAACTATTCCGATGCGATGGAGGATCTTCACTCCTCGCTGTCGGATATAGGTATGGAGAATGCGCTTATATTCGACTGTCATGCGCGCAGCTTTGTCGGGCTTGCATCAGAGATAATTGCGGAGAATGTTAACCCCCATGACGCGCTGCTTTATCTACTGCTGCCACAGCCCGACGCGCCTGCCTTTCTGTATTCGGACGGTGATATGTTCCTCGGCAGAGTGCGCCTGAGAGGGGAGCTTCGGGGCGGCGTGCTCGGTGTTCTCGGAGAATCGAGGGACGGCGAAAAATTCTACGGCTATTACCCGTCGGATGCACTTCCCGAGGGGGTGTCCGGCGTCGCTGCGGGAGACGGCATAATTGCCGAGATCGGGCGAGCTGACAAAATGTAAAAAGTTTAGATTTTGTTCACTTTTAATTGTGCACGTTTCATTGACTTTACATGTGCCGTATGCTATAATGTGCACGCTCAGGCGCGGTGAAATTTACTTTTTTATTTATGGTAGGGAAGGACTGCGGCGCGCCGGCAGTCAAGAGGTTTTTTATTATGAAAAAGAATGCTGTTGTTATCGGATACGGCGGAATGGGCGGATGGCATGTTGACCATCTCCTCAAGAGCGATGTTTGCAATCTTCTCGGTGTCTATGATATTAAGCCCGAGAGAAACGAGCTTGCAAGAAGCCGCGGCATATTCGCATATGATTCGCTCGAGCAGGTGCTCGCAGATGAGAGGGTGGATATGTGCACCGTTGCAATTCCTAACGATTCTCATAAATCCGTATGTATCGCATGCCTTGAGGCGGGCAAGAACGTGATCTGCGAAAAGCCGGTCATGCTGAGTGTTCAGGATCTGCGTGACGTTATTGCAGTTGCCGATCGCTGCGGTAAGCTCTTTACCGTCCACCAGAACCGTCGCTTTGATGTCGATTTCCTTGCAATGAAGCAGATAAAGGAGAGCGGCGAGCTCGGCAAGATCATCAATATCGAGTCACGTATCCACGGCTCGCGCGGTATTCCCTCCGACTGGAGAGGTGAGCGTGAGCATGGAGGCGGAATGCTCTACGACTGGGGTATTCACCTTATCGACCAGCTCATGCAGCTGTTCCCCGGCAAGGTCGAGCGTGTATACTGCACCTTTGATCACATCACCAACAAAGAGGTCGACGACGGCTTTAAGCTCACCCTCTATTTCGACGACGGAACAGAGGCATATTGCGAGGTCGGTACATATAACTTCATCGCAATGCCCCGTTTCTATATGCGCGCCGAGAAGGGTACGGCTCTTATCTCCGACTGGAGAGAGGAGACCGAGGTCGTCAAGTGCAAGTACTGGCACGAGAGCGACGTCATTCCGGTAGAGACCGCAGCAGGTCTTACCAAGACGATGGCACCCCGCGACGAGATCACGACCGATACCTATCGTATTCCGCGTCCGAAGTCCGATGTTCACGACTATTACAGAAACTTTACCGCCGCTATCGACGGCAAGACCACTCAGCTCGTAACGCATGAGCAGATGCTCCGCGACCTCGAGATAGTTGAGGCTGCTTTCCGCTCGGTAGAAGAGGGCAACGTAGTCAGAGTCTCCATCTGAGTTCGGTGTTTGTCGGAAAAATGATCTGAAAACTATGCATCATACGCCGGACACCGCTCAGAGAATGCGGAGACCGATAATGATAATGAAAATGCCGTGCGAGTGGCTCAGCCGCTTGGACGGCATTTTAAATACTGTTACTTTCTCTTGCCAACCTATACTCATTTTTTACGTGTAATATATCAGAAAAGAAGGTCGTGACTATGTGGATAGTATTTGCATTCGGCTCGGCGCTCTTCGCGGGTCTGACCGCAGTGCTCGCGAAGTGTGGAATAAAAAAGACCGATTCTGATGTTGCGACAGCTGTTCGGACGGTGATCGTGCTCATCTTCTCGTGGCTGATGGTGTGGATTGTCGGCTCGGCATCTACCATCACCGAGATCGGCACGAGATCATGGATATTCCTTGTTCTCTCGGGCATGGCTACCGGCGCATCATGGCTCTGCTATTTTCGTGCGCTCGGGCTCGGTGATGTGAACAAGGTCGTGCCGATAGACAAATCAAGCACCGTTCTGACCATCCTGCTTGCGCTGATCTTTCTCGGCGAGCAGATAACGTGGATAAAGGCGGTCGCGGTCGTGCTTATCGGTGTCGGCACATTTCTGATGATAGATAAAAAGAAGAATACCGAGGAAAAGGTCCCGCGCAGGGGCTGGCTTATCTATGCTGTCCTGTCAGCCGTATTTGCGAGCCTGACCTCTATACTCGGAAAGGTGGGAATAGATGGTGTTGAGTCGAATCTCGGCACCGCCATACGCACCGCTGTCGTGCTTGCCATGTCGTGGCTTATTGTGTTTATTAAGGGCAAGCAGCATGCGGTGCGCAGCATTCCGCGCGGCGAGCTCTGCTTTATCTGTCTCTCGGGAATATCCAGCGGCGGCTCGTGGCTCTGCTATTACAAGGCGCTTCGAGACGGGCTTGCGAGCGTCGTCGTACCGATAGATAAGCTTAGCATTCTCGTCTCTGTTGCGTTTTCGGCTGTTGTATTTCATGAGCGGCTGCGGAAAAAGGCGGCGCTCGGGCTTCTGCTTATCGTCGCGGGGACGCTCTTGATGCTTGTTCGGCTCCCGGCGTAACGGCGCGAAGCGTGCGAATAGAGCAAATACGGCATCGGCTTTTTTACAAAGGCACCGGCCCCTCCGGCTTGTGTGCGTGAAGCATATGAGAGCGGATGAAAAGCAATCCGCCGAAAGAATGCGTGATGCAAATCGGCTCTCTGCGCAATTTCCGCGTGTCCCGACCCGAAATAACAGAATGGGGCAGACCATAATTGCTTTGCGCCCTATAAGGTCTTATGTCAAAAAAGAAAATCCCGGTTACCTTGCGGTACATCGGGATTTGTCTTTTTTCCGGAGCAATGTGCCCCGAACGATTCAGCTCAATGCCGGCGCAGCTCTGTCAGTCTGCGTCGCTGCCGTCTCCGAGGAGTGAGCGCTCACGGAAGAGCAGGGAGATGCACCACAGAGCGCTGAGCCCTACGAGGGTGTAGATTATCCTGCTGACGACACTGCCTGTACCGCCGAAGATCCATGCGACGATATCGAATTTGAACAGCCCCATGCTGCCCCAATTGATACCGCCGATGATAAGAATACAGAGTGCTATTCTGTCAAGCATATTGTTACCTTTCCTTTGTCGTATGCAGCACCCGAAAATATTCGGACGCGTTTTTATTCTTCCCGTGCGTGCGATATTTATTCATTTCGTCGAAAAAATTGAAATTTGTGCGAGCGAGTACGGTCATATCATGCGCGACTGCCTTTATTCTTTCGATGCATCTCAAAACAATATAATAATAACTTTTCGGAATAAGTTATGGTATAAAAGAGGCTGATAATTCATGCCGAAAACAACATTCCGCGTTGATCCCGCGGTCGTGCAAATACCGCTTCCCGCACTTGACAAAAAAACGACAGAGGGTTATAATATTGGTTCAGGTGAGCCGTACGGGTTTGCCCGTAAACATACCGCCGTGCGGCGGTATGTAAGCATCGAAAGCAGCGCAGAACGAATATATTATCCGAATTATTTCGGAGGAAAAAGGACATAAGATGAAACACGATCTTATCAGCCGCATTGAAAAAGCAATGCCGGAGCTGTCAAAAAGTCAGCGCGCCATAGGAAATTATATTATTGCAAACTACGATAAATCCGCATATCTAACCGCGTCAAAGCTCGGAGCCGCTGTCGGAGTTTCGGAATCGACGGTTGTCCGCTTTGCAATAGAGCTCGGCTACGACGGCTATCCCGCGCTTCAGCACGCACTTCGCGAGCTGATCCGTACACGCCTGACGAGTGTTCAGCGAATGGAGATAACCAACAAGCGTATAGGAGAAAATTCGGTGCTCTCGACCGTCCTGCGCAGCGATATGGACAAGATAAAGGAGACGCTCGAAACGGTAGATCCCGCTGCCTTTGAGGGAGCTGTGGACACGCTGCTTGGTGCGAGGACCATCTACGTTATGGGTGTGCGCATGACCGGCTCGCTTGCGTCGTTTCTGACCTTCGGACTGTCTATGATATTCCCGAACGTCAAGCAGATACAAACCTCGAGCGGTGGGGAGATATTCGAGCAGCTGCTGCGCGTCGGAGAGGGCGATGTTATTATTCCGATTACTTTTCCGAGGTATTCAAAGCGCATCGTGCGCGGGGTAGAATATGCCCGCAGCTACGGCGCAAAGGTCATAGCGCTCACCGACAGCGATGTCTCGCCGGTCGCGGAGTTCGCAGACTTTCTGCTGACAGCCCGTTCGGATATGGCTTCGTTTATCGACTCGCTCGTTGCGCCGCTCAGCATTATCAATGCCCTTATCGTTGCGCTGTCGCGTGCAAAACAGGACGAGCTTACCGATACGTTTGCGCGTCTTGAGGCGGTATGGGATGAATTTGACGTTTACAACAGAGAATAATGCCGCACGGACGGCATAGACATATGGCAGAAAAAATAATTGTAATAGGCGGCGGCGCGGCGGGATTGTTTGCGACGGGCAGACTGCGTGAGGGAGGGGCGGATGTCCGTCTGCTCGAAAAAAAGGATCGCAGTGCCCTTAAGGTCGGAATAACCGGCAAGGGACGCTGCAATGTCACGAATGACAGCGATGTTCGCGGGCTGATATCCAATATACCGACGAATCCGCGCTTCCTCTACGGAGCATTTTCTCGTTTTGACCCGTCGGACACACGCGCATTCTTCGAGGAACACGGTGTTCCGCTCAAGGTCGAGCGCGGCGGTAGGGTGTTCCCGGTATCGGATAAAGCGTCCGATATCGTCCGCTGCCTGCGCAGCTATGCAGGCAGGGTCGAGCTTAATTCTCCCGTTTTGGCAGTCGAGTATCACGGTGAGCGCGGTTCGGATGCACTCGGCGCGCAGACCGACGGCATCGGCGGTGCGGCACAGCCTCGGTGCACCCGCGGCTTTACCGTAAGAACGCTTGGCGGCAGTTATGACTGCGACCGTGTAATAATCGCGACCGGCGGAGCATCGTACCCGCAGACCGGCTCGGAGGGTGACGGGTATGCCTTCGCCCGTGCGCTCGGTCATACGGTTGTGCCGCCGCGCCCGTCGCTTGTGCCGCTTGTTGTGCGCGAGCGGTGGTGTCGGGAGCTTCAGGGGCTTTCCCTGCGCAACACGGCGCTGAAAGTAAAGGACCGCTTGCGCGGCGATTCCGCGGTGTACGAGGATTTCGGAGAGATGCTGTTTACACACTTCGGCATATCGGGACCGATGGTCCTCAGTGCATCGAGCCGTCTCGGCGCAATAGAGCCGGGCAGATATACGGTCGAGCTTGATCTTAAGCCCGCACTCGACGAGAAAATGCTCGACATTCGCCTGCTTTCCGACTTTGCAAAGTACTCAAACCGAGATATGGCTAACGCGCTCGGCGATTTGCTTCCGCGTAAGCTGATACCTGTCGTCATACGTCTGTCCGGCATTCCCGAGCACAAAAAAATAAATACGATAACAAGAGAAGAACGGCAGTCGCTGCTCGGCGTGCTTAAGCATCTTACTCTCACCGTCGAGCATGCCCGCCCGATAGAAGAGGCAATTGTGACCTCCGGAGGTATTGCGGTAGGAGAGATAGATCCGCGCAGTATGGAGTCGCGCATCGTACCGGGGCTTTATTTCGCCGGAGAGGTCATCGACGTTGACGCATATACCGGCGGTTTCAATCTTCAGATAGCATTTTCGACAGCTGCGCTTGCTGCGGATTCTATACTCGCATCGCAGTGTTGAAAGTTCTGTGACGGATACGGCATTTAGCCGCATGCGAAGCTGCTGCCGCGCGGGCATTATTTATTTTATAATATATTTTTGCCGCAGACGAAGGATAAGGAGAAAACAAAATGATCAATATAGCACTTGACGGTCCCGCAGGCGCGGGCAAAAGTTGGCTCGCACATACGCTTGCCGAAAAGCTCGGATTTATTCATGTTGATACCGGCGCGCTTTATCGCTCTATCGGTCTCTATATGAGTCGCTGCGGAATAGCGCCCGAGGATAAGGCTGCGTTTGTTAACGCGCTTGACGGATTGACCGTAGAGCTCGGCTTCGAGAACGGAGAGCAGCGCGTATATCTTTGCGGAGAGGATGTTACCGGGCTGATCAGAACGCCCGAGATATCGATGTATGCATCGGCGGTGTCGAGCGTACCCGAGGTCAGAGCATTCCTGCTCGAAACACAGCGCCGTCTCGCACGCGAGAATAATGTCATAATGGACGGACGCGACATCGGTACGGTGATCCTGCCGGACGCGAGTGTCAAGATATTCGTAACGGCGAGCGATGAGGTGCGCGCAAAGCGCCGTATGCTCGAACTGCACGGAAAGGGCATTGTGCAGTCGTTTGAGGATGTTCTCGCCGATATGCGCCGCCGCGACGAGCTTGATCGCACGCGCGACGTCGCTCCCGCCGTTGCCGCCGATGATGCCGTTATCCTCGATAACAGCAATCTCGACCGCGAGGGGACTCTTGCCGAGGCTCTTCGTATAATTCGTGAGGCTACCGGCGCTGAGCCGGTGAGGTAAGTCCGGTGTCTGAGCAGAACACAAAGGATCAAAAAACAGAAGAGCGGAGCGTCGATGGACGTGCCGTCGGTCATCAGACAAAAAAAAGCCGCTTTTATGCGGTCATGCGCTCGATATTCGCACGCATTATGCTCGGGCTGTTTCGCGTAGAGATAGTCGATGCGGAGAATGAGCCGCAGGATTCCGGCGGCTTTATCGTCTGTTCGAATCATATATCGGCAGCCGATCCGATACTCATTGTAGCATCTCTGCGGAATCAGGTTCATTTCGTAGCCAAGGCTGAGCTTTTTCATGTGCCGCTGCTCGGCCTTATAATACGCGCCTTCGGCGCCTACCCCATAAAGCGCGGAGCAGCTGATGTAGGAGCTATAAAGCGTACCGTGGAGCTTCTGCGCGGCGGAGAGAATGTGGGCTATTTTGCGCAGGGAACTCGTTTGCCTGGTGAGCTTCCTCGACCCGAGACCGCGCGTCCCGGAGTCGGAATGGTTCAGGTCAAGACCGGCGCGGATGTGCTTCCGGTTGCGCTTGTCAACCGCGAAATGAAGATAAAGCCCTTTCGACGCACCCGCCTTGTTATAGGCAAGCCGATAAAGGGTGAGGAGCTCGAGGCTCTTATCGCCGAACGCGAGCGGGAGAACGGCGCGCCGCTCGGGGACCGCGATCGCTTTAAGATAGTAACCGAGCGGGTGTTCGGCGAGGTCTGCGCCATTGCCGAGCGCGAGCGTGGCTTATGACTTGCGCATGATCGCAATATACGGAGGAAAACGGCTATGGGCAGTATAACGGTGGGAAAATATGCGGGCTTCTGCTTCGGTGTAAAGCGTGCGGTGGATAAGGTCAGGTCGCTTACCGACGGTTCGGATGGCGGGATTCGCTTCTATACTACCGGCGAACTTATACATAACCCCGATATCGTATCGGGACTGCGCCGCAAGGGCGTTATCCCCGCGAGTGAGGACGAGCTGCGCGAGATATGCGCAGGCGAGCCTGACGGCATCAGACGTACGATAGTTATTAGGGCGCACGGAGTCACGAAGGAGCTGAGCGATCTGCTTGCGGCTCGTGCGGCGGCCGATCCGCTGTTCGCGGTCGAGGACTGTACCTGCCCGTATGTTAAAAAGATACACCGGATAGTGGACGAAAACACATCACTCGAGACGCTTACGGCGATACTCGGAGACGAGGGTCATCCCGAGGTCAGGGGCATATGCAGCTACGTTAAGGGCGAATATGCGGTCGGTGAAACAGCTGAGGAATTATGTGGCAAAATTCGACTGTACAATATTAACAACAGAAAGATAATTCTTGTGTCTCAAACGACACAGAAAATTTCCGAATGGAGAAAATGCCAAAAACTTTTTGAAAAGGTATGTACAAAGCCGATTATTTTTGATACAATATGCTCTGTTACCGAAACAAGGCAAAATGAAGCTGTTTTAATGTCACGGAACGTTGATATGATGGTAGTAATCGGAGGAAAGAACAGCTCTAATACTAACAAGTTGTATCTCACCGCAAAACGCAATCTCGCCGAAACGTATCTTGCAGAAAACACGACTGAATTACCACTTGATCGGTTGCGGCCTCACATGAAAGTGGGGATAACCGCCGGAGCTTCCACTCCGAGCGGGATTATTGAGGAGGTAAAACATATAATGGAAAATCTTATTGACACTGTCTCTGCGGGGGAAGATTTTGAGGGAATGCTCGAGCAGTCACTCAAGACTATCTCCACGGGCGAAACTATAAAGGGAACGATCACCGGTATTTCATCGGGCGAGATCCATGTAGATCTCGGCGCTAAGGTCACGGGCATTATCCCCGCTACCGAGCTCGGTGAGACCACTGCTGCCGAAATTGCAGAGAAGTATCATGTAGGCGACGAGATTGAGGCTATCGTTGTTAAGTACAGCGATGTTGACGGTATCGCTACTCTTTCGAGAAAGAAGATCGAGAATATCGTCAGCTGGAGAAAGATCGTTGCCGCATATGAAGCTCAGGAGATACTTGAGGGTAAGATTGAGGCTGCTGTAAAGGGCGGCGTTCTTATCAATCTTTTCGGTCTCCGCGTATTTATCCCCGCATCTCATACCGGCGTACCGAAGGACGGAGATATCTCTGCTCTTGTCGGAACCACTCAGCGTGTTAAGATCATAGAGATCAACGAGTCTCGCCGCCGCGCTGTTGCATCCATCCGCGTCGTTGCACGCGAGGAGCGCAAGAAGCGCGAGGCAGAGTTCTGGCAGAATATCGAAGAGGGCAAGGTTTATACCGGTAAGGTCAAGTCCCTTACAAGCTATGGCGCATTTGTAGACCTCGGCGGAATCGACGGTATGGTACATAGCTCCGAGCTTTCTTGGACGAGAATCTCTCATCCCTCCGATGTTGTATCTATCGGTCAGGAGATTACCGTTTACGTTAAGTCCTTCGATAAGGACGCAAGACGTATCTCTCTCGGATATAAGACCGAGGAGACCAACCCGTGGAATGTATTCATGTCCACCTACACCATCGGCGACGTTGCAAAGGTCAAGGTCGTAAGTCTGCTGCCTTTCGGCGCTTTCGCTGAGCTTGTCCCCGGTGTTGACGGACTTATCCACATTTCTCAGCTTTCGACCGAGAAGGTCGCTTCTCCCGCGGATGTTCTTCATGTTGGAGATGAGGTTGATGTTAAGATTGTCGACATCGACTATGAGAATCACAAGATCAGTCTTTCTATCCGTGCGCTTCTTGATCCCGCATCGGATGATACTGACTACGATGATATCGGAGATGCCGAGTAATCGGTGTTTTCGCTGCGCGGTGCACCTCGGTGCACCGCTTTTTTATTTTATGCAGCCGAAATGTGCTCGCTGATATCTGCCGCTCGGTAATTTCCGCACGACCCGCAGCGACCTTCGGCGATCCCGCAAAGCGTAGTAATGCACCTGCTGTTCGAGCGATATGTATATTTAAAAATATGCTGCCGACCGCAGCTGTCACGCGGTGCCCATAACTCTATCCCGCCGCTTAACAGCTTGACCTCTTGCAGCGCAGCGGCTCCGATTTCGAGTGGCGGATACGCTTATTGCCTCCTGCATATCTCGAGCTTTGTTACATGTTTTTGAATATTTAAGAATATTGCGATTTATGCTTGACAGAACGGCTGTTATATGATATACTTTATTCGGTTAGCTGAGGCTAACCAAATTATATAACATCGGGTTAGCGTATGCTAACTCAATTGAGCCGCGGATACTGCGGTATGTCATGATATATATAGTCATGATATATATAATAGAAATGCATAATGGATGTAAAAAGAATTACATAGCAGAAGTAAAACAAATTGTGAAATGAGGTGACCGTATGTCGGAGGAGATGATTCTCAGGCATTGCTCTCCGACACTCGCGGGGCTTAAGACCGGAAATATCATTACCTGCGAATACGAGAGCGCATCCGTGCTCTATGAGAACATGCGCGAGTGGAATCGCGTGCTCGGCAGAAAGCATCTGCGAATGCTTCCGTTGAGCTACTTCGGAGGAAAGGCTATTGTCTACATATACCGCCCGTCGGCGCTGCGCCGCGATCTTGATACGGAGGGTGCGCGCGATCTGCTCGACGAGCTCGGTTATCCGAGATCTTCGCCCGAGCGCTGCATATCTGAGCTTTCGGTGCGACTGCGCAGACATAAGAGCTTTCCTCACGAGATAGGACTGTTTATCGGTTATCCTCCGGAAGATGTGCGCGGCTTTATTGAGAATCGCGCCGACGGCTGCAAGAGCGTGGGCTGTTGGAAGGTATACGGCGATGCGGCAGCAGCGGAGCGGTCGTTTCGCAAGTTCAGAAAGTGCACCGATATTTATATGCGGCTGCACCAAATGGGTAGATCGGTCGAGCAGCTTGCCGTTGCCGATTGATTATAAATATCAAGTGTATAACATTTATGAAAGGAAATGATGTAAATGAGTAAGGTTGCAGTTGTTTATTGGAGCGGTACGGGTAATACACAGTCGATGGCTGACGCTGTCGTAGCGGGTATCACCGGCAAGGGCGGCGAGGCTGTTCTGCTTACCGCATCGGAGTTTGACGCAAGCCTCGTTGAGAGTTTTGATGCTATCGCTTTCGGCTGCCCCTCGATGGGCTCCGAGCAGCTCGAGGAGAGCGAGTTCGAGCCGATGTTCGAGAGCTGCGAGAGCAAGCTGTCGGGCAAGAAGATCGCACTTTTCGGCTCGTACGGCTGGGGCGACGGCGAATGGATGCGTAACTGGGAGGAGCGCTGCGTCGGCGACGGCGCGCTTATGGCGTGCGAGCCTGTTATCTGCAATGACGCGCCCGAGGATGATACCGTAGCTGAGCTTAACGCTCTCGGAGCAGCTCTCGCTTAACGGTGAGGCTAAAAAAGCGCAGACCGAAAAAGCGGATAAAATCAATTATCAGGTTTTTATTTGGCACAAATACGATGAAAGCTGATGAAATCCTATCGGATTTCTCCGAAGAAATGATTATCCGCTTTTTCTACCGCCGAAAACCGCCTCTGCCGTACGCTTGTACGGCGACGTGACGTTTTTCGACGCTTCTGCATCTTTTTTATCTCTCCCCGATTCGGGTCGGCTGAAAGCGCAGACCGAAAAAAGCTCTCTGTGAGACGGCACGAAATATGTATTCAAAATCACCTGAGTATTATACAAGAGAGCAATGCATAAAAACGGCGAGTTGCAGCGGTGTGTTTTTCGCTGCGGCTCGCCGTTTATCTTTATGACAGGTCAGCCCATATCGACGCCGACGCACTTATAGAAATATTTTGACCATGCGACAGAGTTATGGCTCTGAATATTGCCGACAAAGAGAATATCGGTCAGACCGTAATTCTTATAGGTCTCGGCTATATTTTCGTCGCAGTAGCGCGGGTCTATGACTATGATATTTCCGTAGTGCTCCGCGAGGAACGGGACAAAGGCATTTCCGTACGAGTCCTTCAGGACGAGGATCGAGCGATCCTGCGGATTGGACGGGACGTTTATCACCGTAAACGGGTTATCGCTCGCGATGAACGAGAGATAGCTGCCGTATTCGGGGATTATCAGGCGGTCATAGGTCTGCGTCGTACCGTCACGGCGGGTCACTGTCATGGTCGCGTCCTTGGTCGGGTAATGTACCTCGACGGTGTCGCGGAAGCTTTTGACCCTTGCATCTCCGGTGAACGAGTACATAGAGCCTTGAAAATCGTCGTTTATCACCTCGTAGCGCATATCCGAGAGCGGGGTCGGAGTCAGTCCGACCGACTCGGCAAAGGCTCGGTATGCATAATATGCGCCGAGCTGCGTCCAGTGGTGGTCGCTCTTGAAGTACAGATATTCCTTGCGGTGAGAATAGATCTCTGAGTAGCTGTTGACGAAATTTACTCCGGAGAAGCGCGACTGCATCGTGTCGAGCACCCATTTCTGATCGGTGAAATCGGGCGTGACCTCCGGGTCGTCTACCACTATCGCAGAGACGGGGCAGGGCAGGACGCTCACGCGCGTCCCGGGGAAAAGTGAGGCATAATACTGTGCGCACTGCGAGAAATATCCTACGGCAGTTTCGCCGTAGCCGGAGATGGTATACACCGCATCTCCGTAGATGAACATTCCGCTGCCGATAAAGTCAGCTTCCGCGCCCTGATTCTCGCTGATGCCCGCCGTGCGGACGTGAACGGTACAGGAGCAGCTCGCCTCGCCGTATGTGACGGTGACGGTGCTCTCTCCCTCGGCTGCTGCCGTTATTACCACGCTCTCTCCGTCAAGCACCGCGCTTGCGGCATCACCCGAGCAGTCAAGAGACAGCTCGCCCTCACCGGTGACGGTCAGGTCGAGCGTTGCTGTGCTGCCTACATACAGTGTGATATCGCTCTCGGACAGCGACACGGTTATAGCTTCGGGCGGCTCTGCAAGGTGCTTGAAATATCCTGCCTTGTCGCCGTTCCAGCGCTTTGCCGCGCGTCTGCCCAGATCCTCGAGACGCTGCTCTGCGTCCGGCGAGAGTGATTCGTCGGTCATGGCGGGCGCATCAAGCACCGACAGCCCGCCTTTCGGTCCGGTCAGTGTGCCTATCCTGCGCGATACCGACATCAACCGTTCTCTGCCGACAAAGGTATCCGAAAAATGCAGTGCGAGCTGCGAAAAATATTCTCCGCTGCGCAGTGCCTGTGCCGAATAGGTCGGCATAGGCGTGAGTGTTCGGTTCTCACTCTCGGATACGGTCGGTCGGTTCGGCTGAAAGAAATTATATGCCGATACAGCGCACAGCGCCGTTCCGAGTACGGCAAGGCAGATGCGTTCTGCGACGATTGCCCGCTGCCGCTCGACAGTTTTACGCTCCTGCGGTGCTTCGGAGGCTTTCCTGCCGCTGCGTGCTCCGGAGGCAGGCTTGATGCGCGGCGCCTCGGCTGTCTGCCCGTCTCGCGTTATTTCGGCAGCCCGCAAATCGCGGGGCTGCTCGGGAGGGTGCACACCGCTGCGAGGCTGTCCGGATGCTTGTACATTATGAGACCCTTCGAGCGCTTGCGCATTATGAAAGCCTTCGGGTGCTCGGCGTCGGAGCTTATTTTCCCAATGCCGGGCGGCAATGCGCTCGGGCGTTTGTACGGCTCGGCGGCTTTTGTTCGGTTCTTTCGGTGCGGCATTTCTGCCCGAGCCGCTCGACTTAATGCCGCTGCGGCGCGGAGAGGCTGTCTGCAGCAGAAACTCGTCGTTGTCATCATCCTCGACAAACGCCTCGTAATTTATGTTGCTTATCGGTCCGAGCGGCTTATCTTCGCGGTACCGGACGGGCTGCATATTACTTCTCTTATTTCTTTTCTTCATCATCAGAACCTGAAATACAGAAACGGATTATACGTATTGCCGACAAGGCAGGCGCTCGATGCCGCCACGGTCACTATTACGAACAGCGTGCCGGCAGCGGCTCTGAGCCATGCGGGCGGCGTGCCGAAGCGGCGGTATATCAGCCTGCGCAGCGCAGGAATCATCGGCAATGACAGCAGCAGCGCCGCGATTATAAGATAGAGATATTCGCGCAGCACAGCCTCGGTAAATACATTTGAAAAGCCGCAGACACCGATGCCGAGCAGCCGACCGAGCGATGCGAAAACATTGCTCTCGCTGCTGAATATCGCCATTCCGAATACGGTGATCAGCGCAAAATAAATATGCGCGAGAATGCCGGAGACCGCTCGCGGCAGATGCTTTTTCAGGTGCGGCTGAATAAACATCTCGAGCGTCAGCAGAACAAAGTAGTAAAGTCCCCATAGGACATAGTTCCAGCTTGCGCCGTGCCACAGACCGGTCGCCGACCATACGCACAGCAGCGCCGTCACGGTGATGGCGGCGCGAGCCGCTTTTTTGTGCCCGTGCGCACGCAGACTGCGTGAGAGGGAGTTCATTGCTCTGCTGCGCAGAACGGGATAGAACAGATAATCTCGGAACCACGAGGAGAGCGAGATGTGCCAACGTCTCCAAAATTCGGTCGCGCTTGCGGAGACAAACGGGTAGTTGAAGTTCTCGGGAAAGTCAAAGCCGAGCATCCGCCCGAGTCCTATCGCCATATCGCTGTAACCCGAAAAATCAAAGTATATCTGCAGCGTAAAGAGCAGAGCACGCGCCCATACAGTGGTGAGCGCCGGAGCGCCGGTCAGCGCGTCGAGCGCAGCTACCGCAGCGGCGCAGTAGTTGGAGATCAGCACTTTTTTGCCGAGACCGCGCGCAAAGCGGCATACACCGCGAAACACATCGTGCGTATCCGGCTTTATCTCGTCGAGAGCGGGCGCAATATCTCCGTAGCGGACGATAGGCCCTGCGATGAGCTGCGGAAAAAAGGATATGTAGAGCAGCAGCCGCGAAAGCGAGCGTTGCGGCGGATACATTCCGCGATAGACGTCGATTATATACGACAGCGCCTGAAATATGAAAAAGCTGATGCCTATCGGCAGACGTATGCCGGGCAGCGGCAGCGAGCATCCGAATACGGAATTGACGGTGCCTATGATAAAATCGGTATACTTGAAAACGCCGAGCAGGGCGATATTTATCAGCACAGTGAGCACACACAGCACCCTGCGGGCGCGGTCGCTCTTTCCTCCCTGCTCGCCTATCAGTCTGCCGAGCAGCCAGTCGGCAAGGACGGTGCCTATCATCAGCAGAACGTATATCGGCTCGCCCCATGCGTAGAAGAGCAGTGAGGCGATTATCAGAAGCGCACGGCGGAAGCCGGTACGCGGTACGGCATAGAAAAGTATCAGCAGCGGCGGAAGAAAGCCGTATATGAAAAACAGACTTGAAAACAGCATAATTCTCCGTTTGCTCCGCCACGCGTGAGCGATTCGTGCGCAGCATTGCGCAATGGCTCGGACGGGCGGGGATGTTTTGTAGCTTACATATCTACTATTGTAATAAGCGTATATAAAATAAGCGGCGGAACGATGTGCGCGGCTCTGCGGCGCAATACCCTTTGTGTCAGATCGCCGCGGCGCGAATAACGCGCCGCGATATCCCTGTATCGGCAGACTCACCGGATGCATTCCGGAATTGCTCCTCAGCGTCGATTTTCGGCACCTACTTTCGACGTTGCTTTGGGTGATTCGAACATAACATTCGGAACCGATACAATGCCTTGGTTTTAATATTCTAACACTTTTCGGACGAATGTCAAGCAAAACAAGCTATTGGAAATGCCGATTTTTTTGCGCATAATGCAAAAAAAACTCGAATGTGCTCGGCAATTGTTTGCGCCTGAAAATAGTTATATTTTTCGGCTATAAAAACACAAGTATTTGATGACGTTTGGTGGTAAAGTACTATATGAAGAATTATCGTGTGTAATTGTACCTATGCGAATTTGCGTCGTGGAAGAAAATTCCTCCCATGTGCTTATTTGGTTCAGCGTTACCGTTATTTCGCGGTGATCATACTTCTGCACTCGGAGGAACTTTTCACGGTGAAAAATAATGCGAATATGAAGAAAACAAGGATTATAATACGGCATATTTCAAATGCCATTCCGGCGGGCAAACTCGCTGTTATAACCGGCGACAGCCTTGACGGAGCGAGCTTTACCTTCCGTCGGCTGCATTCCGACCGCGGCTCGGTGCTTGAGGCGATAAAGTCCGGAGCATCCGGCTCCGCACTTTTCGGTACCGACGAAAACGGCGTTACGGTCGAAACGGTAAAGGTCTCTGACGGACATGTCGCTACCGTCATAACGCCGGACGGAGATTTCTCCGGATGGAGCGTTACCGCAGAGCGGGACGGTGAGGTCAGCGTACCTTACCTCTTTAATATTCCGGTCATTTCCTGGCTTCAGAATGATTCGGTCTGCGCGGGCGAGGGTATCCGCATCTTCGGTCAGTGTTTTGCCGCACCGGATCGCTTTGCCGAGGTGGGGGTCTGCGAGGACGGCGTTCACGGATACGGGAGAATGCTCTCCGAGGGGCACGGTGTGTCGGTATTCCTGCGCGACAGCGCGGGCACGGTGCATGAGCTTGCCGTTACGGAGGCTTCCTGCTACGAGATACGGGCAGACGTCCCGGCGCTTGCCGCAGAGGGCGTGTGCACACTCTATGTCATGAACGAGTCGAGCGGCGCGATTGCAGAGCTCGAGACCGAGGTACATCCCGCAGGCTATTTTGAGTGTGCAAAGAAAAAGGATAAGCTGTTTAATGTAGTCGAGTACGGCGCGGTCGGTATCATTCAGCGATCGTTTGACTATGCTCGCGATATAACCTACGAAAATCTGCCCGACAGTGCTCCCGGCTTTCAGCGCGCGCTTGATGCTGCGGGCGCGAACGGCGGCGGTACGGTATTTGTACCGAACGGACGCTACCACTTCTACGGACCTATCTTTATCCCGCGCGGCGTTCGCCTTGCGGGCGAGGATCCGAACCGCGTATGGCTCGAGCTTCCGCTCGGCATGGGACCGATAGACGGCTGGGGCGATTGGAAGCAGGGCTCCGCGATAAACGTATTTATCGTCGGTGAGGGCGACTTTGAGATAGAGAATCTCAATATCATGAGCGTCTATTCTCCCGTTGTTATCGGAGCGCCGGTCAACGAGGGCTGCCGTGCAAAGCTCGGCGATGACAAGTTCAACCATACTCCCTGCTACGAAAATCTGCTTGATCAGACGAAGGATGCGAACAATGTCGTCATCCGCAACTGCCACATCTATCAATCTCCCACATATATAGAGCACCGTAAGGCAGACCGTACCGAGCCGTTCTTTACGAGCGAGTACGAGAACGCCCGCAGAGGTGCACAGCCGGTGACAAACTACGGCGCGATAGTCAATGTATGGACCGCGATTGCTATTAAGGGCACAAATATAACGGTAGAGAATAATGTGATAGAGGGCGGCGGAGACTGCCTGTGCATCATGGGCGCGCAGAACTGCCTTATTCGCAACAATATAATGGTCGGCGGAGATATGGCGGGCTGCATGTCCTTCTTCTCAACGTCGTATAATCCCGATAACAGCTGGCGCAGACAGTGCCGAAACATCATTCTCGAGGGTAACGAGTTCAGCATTCAGTCAAAGACCAGCCGCGCTATCTTTTGGATAATGGAGGAGCACGCCAACTACTACATGGCTCACAATGTGATAAAGCCGCTGTACTGGCACTGCGACTCCGAGGGCTTCTGCTTCCATATTTGGAGCAATCACATGCTTGCGCCGACAAAGAGCTTTGACGGGCGCCGGATCACCTTTGACATGGACGGCGTTTACAAGCAGTACGGCAACGCATGGGGACTTATGAAAGATGGAAAATTCATACCCGGCGTGTTCGGACGCGGCTGCATCTACATTACCGGAGGTACCGGTATCGGTACGCGCATTCCGATAGTGTCGAACGACGAGGATTCGGTCACTATGGCATACGAGCCCGACTGCGAGCTTGACGAAACAAGTGTTGTTTGCCTCTCGGATTTCAAAAAGTTTGAGAATACATATATAGTCGAAAACGAGGTCGGAGCGCTCGGCAGAGGTATCTACTACTGGGGCGGCACCTACTCGAATGTCGTGGACGGAAACGAACTCTGCGACAACGGCGGTATACTGATGGAGGATCTTTCCGGCTGCGGCGATACATGGCAGAGCGCCGGCGAGCTGTTCGGTCAGATACTGAACAACCGCGTCTATCGCGGACGCGCGTTCTACTCTAACAGCAGTACGATAGGCGTACTCGGCGGAACTACGCACGACACCTCGGTCTCGGTCATCATTCGCGGCAATGTTGCGGAGGACGATACGACCTATGTGGCGCTGCCTCGCCGTAAGTACGAGGACGGCAGCTTCAGCTATCGCGGAATCGTATTCGAGGATAACCTCAGCCGCAACAGCGAGTACGGCACCGAGCTCGGCAGCGGCGTAAGCGTCGTTATCCGCGGGGCGAAATACGACAACGTAAAGACCGAGATAGCCGATGAGGGTGCGGATCTTACCGTGCTTGACCGCTGAGCTGCGGACGACGTTCGGCAGATATACTTTTTACGATATCGAGCCGCTGTTCGGCGGCAGAAATATAATCATCAGCGGCGGTGGAGCCGTCGCCGGTATGCGTGGCATGCCGAAAGGAGAACACAATGGAAAAGATTTTCTACATATCCGCGGGCTTTGTCGGCGGAGACGGGAGTAAGGATAGACCCTTCGGCTCCTTTATCGAGGCGAGAGATACTATCCGCACTCTTCGTGCCGCAGGTACTGTCTGTGCGGGCGATGCCGTGACCGTACTCGTTCACGGCGGCGAGTATGACTTTGCCGAGACCTTCGTGCTCGATGAGCGTGATGCCGGGCGCGAGGGCGCACCCATGACGTACAGGGCTTGCGACGGCGAAAAGGTTGTCATAAGCGGAGGCAGAACGCTCAAGACCGAGCGCTTCTATCGCCCGGATGCTGCGGATGTCGCCTGCGTTGCAAAGAAGTATCCCGAGGCGGCAGAACGCATCGTCGCATACGACCTGATTGCAGACGGAATAAAGATAGACGATGGTCTCCAGGTTTACTGGAACGGAAACCGCGCAATACTTGCACGCTATCCCAATACGGCTTACTCCTTCATGGATGAGGTCACGGGTACCGAGGTCGACGCGGAGGGTAATCCGTGCGGCTCGCAGGAGGGCACGGGCAAGGTCAGACAGTGGGACTACGAGTTTACCGATCCCGATAATATCGTCGAGACCTGGGAGAGCGTAGAGGGTGTCAAGATAGACGGAAACTTCTACATCGACTGGGCATCCACGAGCGGCTATCTCACGGGTCGCGACCCTGAGAAGCACCGCGTGTCCATCCACTGCAACGGCGAGGCGCGCAAGGGCGGAAGATACTACTTCTCCAACATCCTTGACGAACTCGATATCCCGGGTGAGTACTATGTCGACGCAAAGCGCGGCATCCTCTACTTTTACCCCGAGCAGGATATCACCGAGACCGAGGTCATTGTAACGCAGTGCCCTGAGTTCGTCGTCAAGGTAACATCAGACTATGTCACTCTCGAGGACTTCACCATCGAGACCGCAAAAGACAGCCTCGTCAGGATCGAGGGAACGGGCGACATCGTGCGCGGCTGCACCATCCGCCGCTGCCGTAAGTCGGGAATCCTCTTTGACGGATACAAGGCGCTTTTCTCACACAACGAGATATACAATATCGGCGGCGAGGGTATCGACATGGGCGGCGGCGATCAGGAAAAGATGCTTCCGTCCGAGTCCGAGATATCGGATAATATTTTCCATGATTTCGGCGAGATCTTCCGCGTATACAACGGCGGAATCTTCTTCCGCGGCAGGGGAATCACCTGCCTGCACAACGAGTTTTACAATGCACCGCACCTTGCAATGTCAATGCTCAGCGGTGACCTTGTAATAGAGTACAATTATATTCACGATGTTTGCTACGAGGCGAACGACGCAGGCGCCGTATATCTCGGCGGCTGGTCGGCAAACGATGTGTGCTTCTGCCACAACCTCATAAAGCATATCGTTAATATATATAAGACAGGTGCACCGAACGGCTTCTATAACGACGACGGCGGTGCAGGAAAGATCGCGAGAGCAAACCTCTTCATTGATATCGACGGCAACGCTTTTGCGATGGGCGGCGGCAGAGACAATATCATTACCGACAATATCATGATAAACACCCGCCTTGCCTACGATGAGCGTCTCTACTACGATCAGTGGGAGATGCACAATGCGATCTATCCGACCGCGGGACTCTGGAATAACCTTATTCTTCATCCCGCATACGGCTCCAAGGAGTGGGCAATCCGCTATCCGAGAACAACATATATCAAGGCGACGAACGTCCGCGACTATCAGAGCCGCTTCGTTCCCTATGCGCTCGGTCATGCGACGGTCCGCAGTAATGTAACCGTTGCAAACTCGCCGGTGCTCCGCCGCAACGATGTTCAGCCGGATACCATCCGCCTTGCGAACTTCCGCGACAATCTGCATTTCTTCTCGATCGACGATATCGGATTTGTCGATTACGAGGGCGGAGACTACCGTCTGCGCCCCGATTCCCGAGTTTTGTATGAGCTTCCGGGATTTGATGCTTGCGACTTTACCCTCTGCGGTGTAAGATAATCTGTGTAAGGAACATACCCCCGTCTGCAAGGCAGACAAAACGAAACGATAAGGCAAGGGAGCATATCGCGACTCCCGAGCCCGAAAATACACAAAAACGAAAGGTATGGCACAAAAATGAAAAAATCAATCAAGCTTGCTTCCTTCATTGCAGCAGCAATGGCGACTGTATGCGCACTTACGGTCGCAACGGGTGCTGCCCGTGAACGCTACAAGTGGGGCGATGTCAACGGTAGCGGCGGAGATGCCGATACTGCGGATATCGTGCGTCTGATGAAGCACGTGGCGGGAGCGGATGTTGTTACATTCCATCCCGATCTTAACGGCGATGGTGATGTCAACACTCAGGACCTCGTGCGCCTGATGAAGTATATCGCCGGTAATGAGGTCGAGACTATTAAATTCGAAACTCTCGGCGAGACCGAGAATCCCGCCGGCGAGGAGTATACACCCGTAACTCCCGTGCCTGCGGCAGAGGATATCTCCGATAAGTTCGATATAAGCGAGGGACTTGTTCTTGTCAATGCAAAGAGAAAGTCCGACTACACCATCGTATGTCAGGGCGCCGCTAACCAGGTAAGCGGAACCACCATCCGCGACTTTGCTCAGGCGACCCACGAGTACGAGGCTGCGGTCGCACTTCAGGATACAATTAAGGACATGACCGGCTGCGGCATAAGGCTGGTCAACGATCTGAAGAATCCTGCCAAGAACCCGAGCACCGATGATAAGGTAATCGTAATCGGTTCTACCTCCCGTGACGAGCTTTACGGCATAGACTATACTCAGTATGTCGGTGACAGCTTCTCGGTCAAGACATACGGAAATAACATCGTTCTTTCCGCCGCACTCAACCCGAGAACCGATGAGAATCCCTATCAGGATTACGATACCGCTGACGGTATTTGGAATGCTGTTTACTACTTCGTAAAGGAATACCTCCATTACGATCCCGCTGTGACTATGACAACGCCTAAGGCGACAAAGGGCATCAGTGTCAGCATAAACGACTATATGTATACCGACGAGACCAAGGTTCCCGCACTCAAGGAGACCTCAAACAAGGACGGCTTCGACGTTTCCGAGTACGGTAATATCGGATATAACGACCTGACACGTCATAATGCATATACCGAAAAGAGCTCTCCCACATGCTACACGAAGATATTGAAATCCAAGTCTGATTACAATACAATATTTAAGAAGGCTAAGAATAGGGGTCAGCTGATCTTCAACTCCATCGAGTCCTGTTACTTCTGCGATTGCGCGGACTGCAAGAAGGCGGCAGAGGAAGAGGGCACCGAGATGGGCGCATTCTACAAGCTCGTTCGTAAGATCGCATCAGATCTCGGCGATACAAAGCTGCGTATCCTCGCTGCAAACCACACCTATAATCCTCCCAAGACCTCGCTCGGAGACAATGTTGAGGTTCTTATCTATAACCCCAAGCTCTGCTCGGCACATTCTCTCGGCGACGCTAAGTGCCCGGTAAACTCAGAGTTTACAAAGGTCGTTGAGTCTTGGAAGTCGGTATGCGGAATGATCAGTGTTCTCGACTTCACCTCCGACTACTACTACTTCCCGATCACCTTCCCGAACCTCTATACTATGAGGGAGAACCTCGCATGGTACAAGGCTAACGGCTTCTACGGTGTTTATCTCCAGATAGACACGACTCAGGCTTGCCTCGAGTTTGCAGACCTCCGTCTCTACCTCGCAAGAGTACTGCTTGAGAATCCGTCTATGAGTGCAGAGGAGTACAGCGAGCATATCAACTCCGGTCTTGCTTACTACTACGGCGCAGAGAATGCCGAGGCGCTCCGCCAGTACATTGATCTCGCAGATGAGCTTGCTCATGACGGCTACTACTGCTTCAATATCTATTCCGAGCCGAACGACGTTCTCCCGATGGAGGAAGTTGTCGACGGCGTTGTAAGCTACGATACCGTATTCCCGAAGAAGGCATATGCGCTCTGGGAGTCCGTACATCCTTACAATGAGACACTTGCACGCAATGAATCTTACCTCGCGCGCATGCTCTCCTCCCGTTATCAGTCCTCGCCTGTTTCGCATGCAAAGACTCAGTATCAGGAGTGGATGATGTCTGTTGTCGAGATGCGTGACAGATCGTGGGTGCTTAACCGTATTCTCGGTTCCAATAAGTAATTTGTAATTTTAATATCGGCGTCACTTTTCGGATGCCGACCAGCGGTATTCTGACCGCGGGATGCCTTTCTCGACCGGCAGATGCCGGAATGCAGGCTGTGATTGATAGACTGTCGGACGGCGGGCAGAGCATAACTCTGCCCGTGCAGTCCCGATGCGCTCGATTCTTTCGCAGAAAACGGAATTTGTGACATATAGGTAATTGAAATGAGGCAGATAAAATACCTCCGAAGAGCGGCGACGGCGCTGCTCGGCGCGACCATGCTTTTTACATCACTGCCGATACTCGCACTCGAGGACATCGGAGAGTGGGATTTACCCGGAGAGAAGATAATATACGTATCTCCGAACGGATCCGACGATGGTGACGGAAGTGAGGTAAAGCCCTATCGTACGCTCGGTGCGGCAGACAAGGCAGTCGGAGACATTATATCCGGCGGCGCGCATGTGTCCGATATTACCGTATATCTCGGCGGTGGAGTATATCAGCCCGAGAGTACGATAGAGCTTACAAACGGCGGCAATGCCGAGACCGAGGTGGTCTATCGTGCGAAGGACGGCGAGCAGCCGATCATCTGCGGAGGAACAACGCTCTCCGCCGACAAGTTCTATAAGCCGGAGCCCGAGGCTGTGGCAAGAATAAAGAACGAGACGGCAAGAGGGGCGGTCGTTGCATACGATCTTCGCGCAGACGGTATAGACCCGTCGAAAGTAAAACGGCTTTACTGCGGCGGCGAGAGCTGCACTGTTGCGAGATATCCGAATATCTGGGACAGCGATAATCCTCCGCTCATTATCAGCGGAGCCGAGTCGGTGAGCGAGTCTCCCGTTTCCTTTACAATGGCTGCGGATGAGATCGTTTCTACATGGAGCTCGACTGCGGGGATTAAGCTCGGCGGTCACTTCCAGATCGACTGGATCCAAACGAATGCACGGCTTGACGGTTATGATGCCGACTCCGGCAGGATCACCGTTACCATTCCGAGCGGAAATAAGGAATACCGCGACGGCGGAAGATATTTCTTTACCAATGTATTTGACGAGATAGACGTACCTGGCGAGTATTATATAGATGATACCGGAATACTCTATTACTATCCGATTGCCGAGCTTTCCGAGCGCGAGCTGATGGTCACGGGCAGACTCGGTACCGTTATCAGCGTGAGCGGAGACGGAATAACTCTTGACGGACTTTACGTATACGGCGCGACCAAGAAGGTCATCAGTGTCAAGGCATCCGATTGCAGGATCGAAAATTCGCGCATCGGCTGCTCTGAGGCTGACGGCATCGAAACGGACGGATATCGAAATGTCGTATACAATAATGAAGTCTCGGCTATCGGTAAGACCGGAATACGTATGCTCGGCGGTGACCGCTCGCTTCTGATACCGTCCGACTCGACTGTCGAGAATAATATTATTCACGATTTCGGAGAGGTCGTCACGGTATACGAGGGCGCATGCAAGTTCGACGGCATAGGATTTACGCTGACGCACAACGAGATATATAATTCGCCTCATTACGCCATATCGGGTAATGCGCGCGACCTTAATATCGAGTATAACTATATCCATAATGTTTGTCGCGAGGGCGGTGACTGCGGCGCTGTGTATATCGCATGGTGGAGCAATCAGAATATCGTCTATCAAAACAATTATATGAGGGATATATATAACGAATACGGCTTTGCCGCGCCTGCGGGCTTTTATGCCGACGACGGCGGCAGCGGTAAGGTATGCCGCTCCAATCTCTTCTACAACATAAGCGGGCTCTCGATACTTATCGGCGGCGGTAAGGACAATATCGTGACCGATAATGTAATACTCAAGGGACCCGACTCTCTTACGCATTCCTTCCAGTATGACGGAAGAACCTACTACGACGATTGGTGCGCGTACTTTGTTACGCTTATCAACGGTATTCCGCCTACACGTGATATTCTCTGGGATAACATATTCTCCGAGTCGGCATTCGGCACCGAGGAATGGGCATATCATTATCCGCGTACGCACTTCTATAAGACGACTACGGTTCAGGACCGCAACGACCGCTTTGTTTCGTATGCTACCGCTTGCACGGTAGTGCGCAATAACGTGATGACGCCGGGCACCAACACCATAGTCCGTCCGCTCAATGTTGAGAAATTTGCCGTAATGCGCGAGAATATCAGCTTTAACTCGATAGAAGAGCTCGGGTTCGTTGACCCCGCAAACGGCGACTTTACCGTATCTGAGGATTCTATCATATATCAGGCTATTCCGGGCTTCAAGGCGTATGATTTCTCACAGTTCGGACGCTACGAGGTCGCCGCTGCCGATGCTGACTGATCGGTATGCCTGAGGCTTGATTTCGATCATCGTCAAATTCCAATATGTTTTGATCTGATAAATATCGCGGGGATGCGCGGTTTTTCGGCAGGATTTGCCGGAGCGGCGGAACTCCGTATAAAAATGAAACACCCGGCACATTGTGTCCTGTCGGCTGTTTTCTATCGGAACGGGCACACGGTTTACACGGCAATTGATCGGAGATATAATGAAAATCAAAAATGTATTATGTCTGGTACTTTCGGCGCTGACTGCCGTTTCCGTATTTTCCTTTGCAGCTTCGGCTGCCGATAACGGGGCAGCCGACGGTGCGGAGCTTATATATTATGTTTCGCCGAGCGGCTCGGATGATGCCGCCGGAACGGAGCAGGCGCCGTTTGCCACCCTTGAAAAGGCTCGTGATACTATCCGAGCATCAAGGGCGGATGGACAGCACGCGACGGTAATACTTCGCGGAGGCTCATATGCCAGATCTGAAACCTTTCGGCTTTCGGCTGAGGACGGAGATGTTACCTACCGTGCATATGATGGTGAAACACCGATAATCAGCGGTCTTGAGCTGCTTGACCCCTCGCGCTTTACCGCTCCCCGCGACGGCGATCCGCTTGTCGCGCGCATCAAGAGCGAGGAGGCAAGGGGCGCAGTCCTGACCTACGATCTTTCCGATGTCAGAGCCGACTATATCGGCCAGGCGTTTTTCTTCGGAACCGAGCGCGGTCTTAAGGCGAGATACCCTAACAGCGGATATATTCTCGGCATGAGGGGCAGCGCAAACAACGATGCCCCGAACGGCAAGACCTATTACGATACCGAAAATATCGTTTCCACGTGGGATCCGGATTCGGTAGTCGGGGTAGAAGTTTTGGGTAACTTCGAGATCGATTGGTCAACCTCTGAGGGAACCATCGCTTCGTATGACCGTGAGAAGAATATTGTAACGCTTAACACAGGCTCGTGGCCCAAGATTCCGGGACGATACTATTACAATCACGTTCTCGAGGAGCTTGACGCTGTCGGAGAGTATTATGCCGATTCCGACAGCAAGACGCTCTACTTCTATGCCCCCGACGGATACACGGAAATGAATATGGGCTTTGTTCTGTGCTCGGACAGCATTGTTATCTCGGAAGCGGACGGTGTCGAATTCGACGGCATCATCCTTGAGGGCTCGGGAAGCTGCGCACTGCGTATTGCCGCATCGGATAATATCGTAAAGAACTGCATTGTACGGTTCTCCGAGGCAGGCATTAAGGTCGACGGCTACCGCAATGTCATAGATAACAACGATATATATCATATCGGCGCCACGGGAATAAATGTCGGCGGCGGAGACGAGCTCCTGCTTATTCCTTCGGATTCAAGGATTACGAATAACCTTATCCACGACTTCGGAGAGACAAAGCGTGTATATAACGGGGCACTCAACACAACCGGCATCGGTTTTTATATAGCTCATAACGAGATGCATACCGGACCGCACTGTGCATTGACCGACGCCGCCAAGGATATGATATTCGAGTACAATTATATTCACGATGTCTGCTATGAATCGGGAGATGCGGGAGCAATCTATCTCGGCGGTTTCAGCTGTAACGGCGGTGTATTTCGCTATAATATTATAAAAGATATACACAACTACATGAGTACCTATTACAGACCGAACGGCTTCTATTGCGATGACGGCGGCTCCGGTAAGGTGTTCACATCGAATCTTATTATGTTTATCGACGGCGACGGCATCGCGATGGGCGGAGGCAGAGATAATACGATAACGAATAATATAGTTATTGATGCCGGCTTTGCCTACGATCAACGCGGATATTATCCGGGGACCGGCGCGAACGCAGGTATAATGCAGGTGAGTGCGTATCCCGATGGCAACTGGAAGAGCCTTGTCCCGTGGCACAGTCCCGAGTGGGGATATGTTAACCATACTCCCGCATACGGAACAAAGACATGGGCGTACAGAAACGCGTGGGTCATGTTGATGAAGACCTCGAATGTAATGGATATAAACGATAACTTTGTTCCTCAGGCATTCGGAACGCTCAAGGTTAATAACAATATCCTTGCTACGGTAAGCAATGAGGATGTTATCGGCCGCCCGGATGTGATAAGCTACGGCGACCGCAGATACAATTTTCAAAACAATCCCGTCAGACTCGGCTCGTTCCGTGAAAATATCACAACGAGTCTCAGCTATCTGAAGAGCGATGTTTTCGTCGATTACGACGGAGGAAATTACAGCGTACGCGAGGATTCGAATCTCTACGAGCAGATCCCTTCCTTTAGGGCGTGGGATACAACGCTTGTCGGACGGCTTGTCTCCGACTGAGCGAGCTCCGATAAGGCAAGAGGCGCTCCGGCGCTGCCGGACCGTCGGATATTGATTTCGCAATTTTTTTGGCATCGGCTGCTGTAGTCGGGCACAAAGCCCGTCTGCACGGTCGATAAATAACGGCATGTAATGCCACTGGTGTATACTAAATGAAAAATAACAAAAGCAAATTCAGCAGAACAATTTCAGCAGCAATGGCAGCTGTGACCGTTGCCGCTTCGCTGACGGGTATCTCGAGCTTTGCTCTTACTCCCGGTGATATAAACAATGACGGGACGGTAGACGTTAGGGACGTTGTGCGCCTGATGAAGATCATTGCGGGCATCAATGTGGAGTATGATCACGCAACGTGCGACACTAACGGTGATGGCGCGGTAGACTCGAGAGATATCGTTCGCCTGATGAAGTTTATCTCCGGTCAGGATGTAGAACTCTTCCCGCTCGCTAATACCGCTGTATTTTATGTAAAGGCCGGCGCGACGGACGGAGACGGAACGGCGGCAACGCCCTACGGGACTATTGCAGAGGCACAGCATGCGATCGAACAGGCGTGCGAAAAGGGAGATATTCCCGAGGACTATGATATTAATCTTATCTTCCTCGGCGGTGATTACTATCAGACCTCCACGCTCGTCCTCTCCTCGGAGAAGCTCGGCGGCAGAGCCGTGCGCTATGTCGCTGCTGCCGGAACGAAGGTAAGAATTATCGGCGGCGCGGTGCTTGACAACTCCAAGCTCGGCGGTGCTGACGACCTTGCAAAGGAAGCCATTAAGGATGCCGCAGCCAAAGCAGCTGTCGTTACCTACGATCTTGCGGCAGAGGGCTATGATTATACAAATGACGCCTTCGCGATATACGAGGACGGCGCTCGCGGTATCGAGGCGAGATACCCCAATAAGTTTGCGAGTTGCGGACTTATGGTCAACTTCAAAGATACAGGAAGCTCCGGCGGTTTGTATTATTTCGCGGATAAGGACGGTATTGTCTCGTCGTGGAAAAACGCAGAGGGCGTAAAGGTCGAGGGCGGCTTTCAGATCGACTGGTCTACCGACCACGGCGTTATTCAAAAGGTAGAGAGCGGCAGGGTTTACATGACCGCCACCAACCCCCCGGGCGAAAACGGAACCTATTATTTCTCCGACGTTCTCGACGAGATGGACGTTCCCGGTGAGTATCACATAGATAAGTCTACCGGTATCCTCTATCTCTATCCGACTTCCGACGCCGCGACTACGCGCATACTCGTGCCGATATGCAGGGATGCACTTATCAAGATATCCGGCGACGGCATCACTCTTGACGGTATCACCGTAGAGGGCGGTCTCGGTAACGGTATCGAGATCGAGGGCAATAACTGTGCTGTCCGCAACTGTACGGTACGCTGCTTCCGCGGTGCCGGCATCAACGGAAAGGGCAATAACCTTGTTGTGTATAACAATGAGGTCACGCAGCTCGGCAAGACAGGCATATGCCTCGGCGGCGGCGACGGTGCGACCATGCAGCACTCCGGCAATATCATAGACAATAACTCGGTTCATGATTATGCGCTTGTCGATACAGTGTATAATGCCGGTATCGGTGCGGACGGCTACGGATGTACCGTAACGCATAACGAGATATACAATGCGCCGCATAATGCCATCAATTATACCGCTTCGGCCATGGTCATGGAGTACAACTACATCCATGATGTGTGCCAAAATGCGAATGATGCAGGCGCGATATACGACGGCGGGTGGGGTTCGACCACAATATTCCGCAACAATATTGTCAAGGATGTTAAGAACATCTACAAGGCTGAGGTTATGGGCAGAGTTCAGAGTCTCGGTTCACCGAACGGCTATTACAGTGATGATGGCGGTTCGCAGAAAACCGTTGATTCAAATTTGTTTATCAATATCAGCGGCAATGCGCTTGCCTTCGGCGGCGGCAGAGATAATACTTTGACTAACAATATCATCGTAGACGGCAGTATCGGATACGACGATCGTGTATATTACAAGGTAAAGAATCAGGCCAATGCCGGATGGGCGACCACGCAGACGCAGTTCCCGGGAGGACCGCTGTGGAAAGATCTTCTCTCTAAAGAGGCTTACGGCAGCGAGGAGTGGGCGATGATCTATCCGCTCACTGCTGTTATCGAGAGCTCAAACGTCGTCGACTATCAGTCGAGATATATCGGAAAGAGCTTCGGCGGCGCAAACCTCCGTCAGAACGTACTCTACCCATCTACGAGATCTTTTGACATTCAGCCGAACGCGAAACGGCTGGTCGATATAAGAGACAACTACACCACATCGAGACTGTCCGATCTCGGATTTGTCGATTTCGATAACGGTGATTACAGAATCAAGAGCGATGCACCTATCTATATGGCACTGCCCGGGCTTGTTCCCTGCGATGCGGCAAATGTCGGCAGACGGTAAGGAGGCAGTAAAATGAGAAAGCACAGAATAGCTTCGCTTCTTCTCGGAGCGATAATAACCATAGGCTCTGTCTCCGTATTTTCCGGCAGCGTTGCCGGTGCGACTACGGTCGGTGATATGTCCGGCTTTCAGCTCGTATCGAACGGGTCGGTAAAATACTCGATCTCAACCGCCCTGGCCACGGCAGAGGACGGTCCGACTAAGGATTATGAGGCTGCGATAGCGCTTCAGGATACAATGTCCAACATGTGCGGCGGCGCAAGTGTAACGCTGACGTACAAGTATATGTCCTCTCGAAAAAAGGAGATAATCGTAGGCAGTAACAGTGATCAGGAAAAGCGCGGTAAAATTACCGTCGACCGTTCCGAGCTGCAGGACGACGGCTTTATTATCACAGTGTCCGATGAGCGTATCATTATTACCGGCAAGACCGGCGAGGGTACGTGGAACGGCGTGGAGTACTTTATAAAGAACTATCTCGGCTATGATGTATGGAACGATTCCGTCATGCCGACCGACGTTAAGAATATCGGAGTACCTAAGAATATAAATGTTATTGAAAAGGGAACCGATAAGACAAAAACGCCTCTGGTAACGATAGATGAGAGCGGTACCTTCACCGAGCACCGGTACGGCGATATCGACTATGATTCGATGTTCTCACACAATGCATATGACACCATGAGAAATCAGATGTATTGCTACTCCAAGGAGGAGAACATAAAGAGTATCATCTCGAGACGTGTCCCGAGGGGTAAGATAATATACAACACTCTCCTTGATGTCTGCAATTGCGATGCATGTCAGGCAGCCGCACGCGAGGAGGGAACCGAGATGGGCGCTTACTTCCGCCTGATCCGTCGCGCGGCTCAGGAGAATCCCGACAAACGCATTACGATTCTTGCGATGAACAGGACCTTCAAGGCGCCGGTGTCGAGTCTCGGCTCGAATGTCGATGTTATCATCTGCGACCGTAAGCTCTGCTCGGCGCATTCGATAGGCGACAGCTCGTGCCCCGTCAACCGCGCGTTCGCTGAGAATCTTGCCGCATGGAAGAAGCTGTGCGGCAGCGTATCGGTCGTAGATTTCACCTCCGATTATTTCTACTTCCCGAGTACCTTCCCGAACCTCTTCGTTATGCGCGAAAATGCCGCATACTATAAGGCTCAGGGGGTAAAGAACGTCTATATGCAGTTTGATACCAAGATGGCCGACCTCGAGTTCGTCGATCTGCGCTGCTACCTTGCGGACGCATTGCTGAAGGATCCCGGAATGAGCGAGAGCCGCTATTCCGACATCATGAATAAGGCGATCGCTTATTACTACGGTGCGGAGAATGCGGATTCTATCCGCGCATATATCGACCTCTCGACCGAGGCGTCAAAGGCGAGCGGATGCTTTGATATCTACTCGCGCCCCGAAAAGGTCATTCCCGCCAAGACCGGAGTCGGAAACGGCATCGACGCATACGACTTGACCTTTGCAAAGGCGGCGTATAAGCTCTGGAATGACATCCTGCCTTATCCGTCGACTGCAGTTTGCGCGCGCAGCAGATATTCACTCGCAATATCGAGCCAGTATATGTCGAGCGCGGAGAATCATGCAAAGATGCAGTTCTACACATATGTTTCTCAGATAGCTGATCCCGCAGACCGTACCGCGGTTGCGCGTGCGGTGATGGGCAAATAAATCGTTTATCCGTGCGTAGGGCTGACGGATGACATCTTGTCGCTGCTGCATTGTTCCCTGAGGCCGAGGTAGTATTGCCGCGACAACGCCGCACCTATGCTGCGATTACGGCATTTGAATGCCGACGCAATAAGGGCGCGGGCTGCCGCGGCGGTACGTGAAAGGAATTGGTATGAATAAAAAAAGCAAATACGGAAAAATGAGCAGGCTGTTGTCCGCCGTAATGGCGGCGGTAACGCTCTCCTCAGGCTTTGCTGCTCTTTCGGTATCGGCGGACGACCGGGCGGTCGGCGTCGTGCTCTATGTCAGTCCGAGCGGAGACGACTCCGCAGCAGGAACTCTCGGTGCCCCCCTGCGTACTCTCGAGGGTGCTCGTGACGCGGTCAGAGAGCTGCGGAGGGACGGCGATCCCGAGGGCGGCATTACGGTGTACCTGCGTGAGGGCATGTATTATCAGCCTCAGACGCTTGAGCTTACCGAGGAGGACAGTGCAACCGAGACCTGCCCGATAACATATGCGGCATACAACGGTGAGAGCGTTACCGTCACCGGCGGATATTCGCTCGATCCGTCTAAGTTTACCGAGACGGGCGACTACGTGAAGGCGCGCCTTGTTGATAAAAAGGCAAAGGAAAAGGTACTTGCATACGACCTCAAGGCTGAGGGCTTGGACTATTCCTATATCGCCACTAATCTCACCGGCAGAACGAGGATAGACAGCCGTCTCTACTACGACGGATTGCGCGGCTGGACCGGCAGATATCCGAACGACGACCGTGCGGCATATGCATATGTCCAGTTCGGCGAGGATTTTACCGGCGATAGCTTTATTGAGCCTACCGGCAGAGTCGCCGAGTGGTCGAAGGACTCTATTGCCGGGGCACGGATGTACGGCAACTTCAGCATCGACTATGAGACCTCGAACGGAAGAGTCACCGGATATGATCCGGTGACGAACCGCATCACCTTCGCTTCAGAGACCGCGACAAAAAGCAACGGTAGATTTTTCTATTATAATGTTATCGAGGAGATTGACTCAGTCGGTGAATATTATATAGACGAAGATACCGGCATGCTGTATTTCTACGCCCCGGATAACTACCGCGATATAGATATCCGCTTTGCGGTCTGCCGCGACAGTGTTATCAATGCGAAGGTCGATTACTATACCTTTGACGGACTTATCATTGAGTGCGGTGTTGACAACAACATGCTGCTCGATGGCAACGGCAATACCGTACAGAACTGCCTTATCCGTGACTGTACCGATGCCGGCATTAGATTTGTCGGCTCCGGAACGACGATATTCAATAACGAGCTTTACCATATCGGAGGAACTGCTATAGCGGGAAGAATGCCGAATACCGTTTATATGACGCATTCCGGCACGCTTATCGACAATAATCTCATCCATGATTATGCGGAGATCTACCGCACCTACAATGCCGGTATCGGCATCGGTGAGGTCACTCCCGGATATGACGGCGGATACGGAATGACCGTAACCCATAACGAGATCTATAACGGTCCGCATCTTGCTCTGAGCTATCTCTGTCGCGACGCGCTGTTTGAGTATAATTATATTCACAATGTCTGCTATGAGGCGGGTGATGCCGGTGCGGTCTATGACGGAACATGGCTTTCTAACGGAATGGTATTCCGTAACAATGTCATAAAGAATATCAATAACAAGTTCAACAAATTTATGTGTCCTCTCGGATATTATTGCGATGATTCCGGCGGAGGAAAATCGGTATATTCAAATATTATCGTCAATGTCGACGGCGCCGGAATAGCGACGAGCGGTCAGGATAATGATATCCATGACAATATACTGATCTATACCGGAAATAAAGACAACAAAAAAACGAGTATTTATACCGATTCGCGTTCATACTACAAGCTTCCGAAAAACGATACCTCCGGTTGGACAACGAGTGCAATCTTCAATGTTTCGAGTCTGAACGGACTCTGGACATGGCTCATGCATCCGGAATGGAATCCCGCATACGGCACCGAGCAGTGGGCTTACCGCTATCCGTGGACGATGCTGCTCAAGACGACGAATGTTTATGACCGAAAGGATAGATTTGTCTCCTATGCTTACGGCGATTCCAAGGTAAGACAAAACATGGTCTATCCGTCGTCCCGTAATATCTTTACTACCTCCGAATCCCGCGCGCTGATATATTTCAGAGACAATTATTTCTTTGATAATTATTCCGAATTCGGTTTTGCGGATGCAAACGGCGGCGATTATACCGTTGCGGATAATGCTCCCATCTTTGAGCTCTATCCCGGTTTTAAACCGTGCGATTTTGCAAATGTCGGCAGACGAGAGGTCGCAGCCGACAGCTGATACTGCGTTTTCATGTGTTTCCTTGGGCAGTGCCGTATCCGCATAGGCTTCAGATCATACCTGCTGTCCTATGCGGATGCACGGCGGCTTGCCGGGAGTGTAATTTCGCCTTGCGCATTATGCCGAATGCGATCGGCTGTACGATCTGCACGAATCGGTCGGCGCTATGATGACGGCGGGGCGGCATTCTCTTCGTCGATCTCGCGACGCGTAAAAACGGTTTGACAGATATGTAAAAAACGGCTTGGAAACCGGAAAAATAAATTCTTGAAAGGCAATTTGTCATGAGAAAAAGAAAGTTTGAATTAAAGCGCACCGCAGCTGCTTTTCTTGCGGTAGTTACGATGGCGCTTACCGCTGCGGCTATACCGTCTGCCGCTGCGGATGCCAAGGGTGTCGAGCTCTATGTCAGTCCGAGCGGTGACGACTCTGCAGAGGGAACCGTCTCTGCGCCGCTCCGTACGCTCGAGGGTGCGCGCAACGCCGTAAGAAGGCTGCGTGAGGGCGGCGATCCCGAGGGAGGCATTACCGTATATCTGCGCGAGGGTGTGTATTATCAGCCGCAGACGTTCGAGTTTACCTCAGCCGACAGCGGAAGCGAGGACTGCCCCATCACATATGCCTCATATAACGGCGAGAGCGTGACGATTACCGGCGGTGTTACACTCGATCCGGATAAGTTCACCGCGCCGAGCGACGAGATAAAGGGGCGTCTGCAGAGCGATGACGCAAAGGCAAATGTTGTAGCTTACGATCTCGGCGCAGACGGTGTTGACACCTCGGCTATCAGAACGACGCTCGGCGGATCGGTCCGCATCGACTCCAGACTCTTTGTCGACGGCGAGCGTGCGTGGCCGGGCAGATTCCCGAACTATGTTGTCCGCGATGCGAGCTACAAATACTTTGACACTCCTTCAGGAAGAACCTTTGTCGATATCGACAACCGCGTTAAGAATTGGAAGTCTGTCGATGGCGCTATGATGTACGGCATGTTCGGTACCGATTGGGTCGATTCCTACGCATACGTTACCGGATATAATGCATCGACAAATACCGTTACCATTTCAGGCAGCGAGAATCCGTCAAAGAGCGGAAGATATTTCTTTTATAATGTTCTTGAGGAGGTAGATACCGTCGGCGAGTACTATCTCGACAACGAGACGGGTATACTCTATCTCTACGCTCCCGAGAACTATAAGAGCGTTCCGATCCGCTTTGCTGTCTGCCGCAACTATGTTATGACAGCACAGGTAGATTATTATACCTTCGACGGTATTACGATCGAATGCGGCGTTGATTCGCTTATTTCACTTAACGGAAATCATAATACTTTCAAGAATTGCATTATCCGCAACTGCTCGGAGTCCGGTCTTGACTTTGTCGGTGACGGAAATGTCTTTTACAACAACGAGCTGAGCTACATCGGCGGCGGCGGAATCTCCGGTGAGATGAGCAATACCGCAGAGATGATACATTCTCAGACGGTCATTGACAATAACCTTATCCATGACTATGCAGAGCTTCACCGCGTGTATAATGCGGCTATCGGCATCGGTCAGGTAAAGCCCGGACATGACGGCGGCTTCGGTGTTACCGTATCTCACAACGAGATCTATAACGGTCCGCACCTTGCGCTGAGCTATCTCTGCCGCGACGCACTGTTCGAGTATAACTATATTCACGATGTCTGCTACGAGGCGGGCGACGCGGGCGCGGTCTACGACGGAACATGGATCTCCAACGGCATGGTATTCCGCAATAATATCATCAAGGATATTCATTCCTCCTATTCGCGTGATTCGAGGATCGAGTCCTTCCTTAACCCGCTCGGCTACTACTGCGATGACTCCGGCGCCGGCAAGCATGTATATTCCAATCTGTTTATCAATATAGACGGTGCGGCTATCGCGACAAGCGGTCAGGATAACAATATCCATGACAATATAATCATCAGCGCAAATAAGAATGCCGGCGGTTCTGCGTCTATCTCCGCAGACTCCAGAAACTATTATAAGTTCCCGAACGACAGCGTAAACGGCTGGGAAAATATCACCGTATACAATCCTGCAAGTCCGAACGGTCTTTGGGTATGGTTCTACAATACCGCCTTTAACCCGTCATTCGGCACCGAAAAGTGGGCGTTCAGCTATCCGTGGACTATGCTCGTAAAGACGACAAACGTATACGATATATACGATCTGTTCGTTCCTTACGCATACGGAGACTCCAAGGTAAGACAGAATGCGCTCTATCCCTCGACTGCGGGTATCGGTGCAACAAAGGAATTTTCGAACCACGTCGAGACGAGAGATAATGTAGCATTCGGTGTTATCTCCGATTTCGGCTTTGCGGATTACGAGGGCGGCAATTACGCCGTTTCGGACGATGCCAATATTTATACCGCGCTTCCGGGCTTCAAGCCCTGTGATGCTGCGAATGTCGGCAGACGCGCGGCAGGCTGAACAGCGCTGCATTATCCGGATCGTTAAGAGAGTCGGCTGCCGTGCGGCGACGGTTGCCGCACGGCTGTCTCGCTCTATGTGTATACGGCATAATCTGTATCTACGCGCAGCGGCAGAGCCGACAGCGGCTGAGCCGTTTCCGCATGCCTCGGGCGCTTTGCGGATGTAACCGGATTGTGTGCAAATTATCCGTTTAATATAATGTCGGCATAATGTAATTTTTCGTTTTTTGCTCAGACCTTGGTCCAAAACGGCAAAAAACACAAAAATTTTTTGAAGAAATTTTGCGTAACCTATTGCAAAAAACACAAAAAAATTGCATAATATATATGGGCTTGTTTACTGTGTCATTCGGAGCATGTCTCTCGGGCTCATTCGTACATAATACTTTTCTAAAAGGAGAAGATCACCATGAAGAAATTTGTTCTGTTTGCCATGGCGGCAGCTCTCTGTCTCTCCATGCTTATCGTACCGGTAAGTGCGGGAGCAAACGGCGAAGCCGCTCTGAAGTGGACACCTGTGATCGACGGTAAGATCGACGAGGCGTACCTTCAGTCCATCTCGATAGATCACGAGTTTCCGTCTGTAAGAAGCAGCGAAAATTACTGGGGCAGCGGTAAGTTTGCATTTACCGATGCCGCGGAGGGCGTTGTCGGCTATAACACCGCATACGGTTGGGATGCCGCAGCAACCTCCTACATCCTCTGGGATGACACAAGCGTCTATGTCGCGGTTCGCGTTACCGATGACGATGTTACCGGTGTTTCCGATGCGAAGTACGCAGAGGCGGTTGCCGACCTCGGCGACTACGGCCTTTGGCTCACCGACCAGATCACCTGCTACCTTACCTATAAGGGCATGACCTCCACCATCCGTGTTGAGGCTCTCGGCAGATACGGCGCAGAGTGGGATGGCGACGGCTACGAAGGATGGGTAGATTGGGCTCGTTGGCACAGCCAGGATCCTAACCGTGAGGACGGTCTCTATGCAGTTTCCTATACAAGCTACGGCTATATCGTAGAAATGAAGCTCCCGCTTAACGCGAGTGTTGCTCCCAAGCTCCTCAAGGACGGCGGTAAGTTTGACTACGGTCTTTCTATCTGCGATATCCCGCTCAATTTTGAGTACGGTCTCCATCAGGGCAAGCTTGCAGAGGGCATTGAGGAATACGGCTTCAACGTGAATGATTTTATGATGATGAATGATGTCGGAACCTACGGCGGAGGCAAGTATAAGATCAAGCTCTCCGAGCAGACTCCCGATACCTCTAAGTTTATAACTCCGGATGGCGCAGGCACAAATGAATCTACCGGAACCAAGCCTGCAGGCGCAAGCACCACTACCGGCGGAGCTGCAACTACCGGCGGTGCTGCAGCTACCGGCGATACGGGAATAATCGTTGCCGCTGCTACACTTCTCGCTGCAGGCGCATTCATTGCTATCAAGAAGCACAGATAATTTTCGCCTTAATAAAATGCGATGCGGAGTGAGCAAATCTTGCGCGAGCCGCAGATCTCTCTCTCGCACGGGCGAATGCCCGGAACTCAGATAACATAATATGATATTAAGCACGGTCGGGCTCGACGCATTCGGCTCGACCGGGGCTTGAGGTATGCATACGGCATGCCGGGCCCGCGCTTAAAATACACAAAGGAGCAAAGAAAATGAAAAAGACAATCAGTGTGATTATGGCTGCTGCAATGCTGGCTTCATCGGCAGTTGCATTCAGCTCTTTCGCAGATGGCGCAGAGGGTACCGGCGAAGAGGAGAAGACCTACTCCGATTACGTGCTTAACTGCGGCGATGAAAAGCCTGTTATCGACGGTGAGATTGATGCTGGATATTATCAGTCTTACCGCCTCAAGCACGAGTTTAATCGTACTTATACCCAGGAAGAAAGAAAGCTCTGGCCGAGCGGAAGATATGAGGGCAGCACCTTTGAGGAAACGGCAAAGCTCGTAGAGGATTATTTCAACGGTACGCCGGCAGAGGCTACATCTTACTTCCTTTGGTCCGGCAACTATCTGTATGTTGCTATCGAGGTCAAGGACAGCTCTATCGGAATGATTACCGATGAAAAGTATGAGATGGCACTTGCTAAGGGTATCGAGGATGCCGGACTTTGGCTCATTGATGATGTAATGCCTTACTTCACATGGCCCGGAGATGGTATGAACTCTACCTTTAGGGCTATTGTCGATGCAGGCGCACATTGCGGCTATGTTGACGGTGATGTTTGGGTAGGCTGGAACAGATGGAGCCGTGATGAGAAGGGCGCAGCAAAGGCCAACGGTCACTACGCTAACGAGGAGGACGGACTTTGGGCTGTTCATATTACCGATGAGGGTTATAATGTAGAGATGGCATTCCCGGTCGATCCCTCTATCGTTAATACCATTTTCTGTGACTATGACGATAACAATAATAATCCTATAGGTATGCTCAAGTATAGCCTTTCGCTCTGCGATGTACCTGAGGACTTCAAGTATGGACTTGATCAGGGCGAGCTTGCTAACGGCAAGGAAGTCGAAGGCTTCCAGTCTAATGACTTTATCGTCCTCAATGATTTCGGTGAATGGAACGCTCCGAAGAACATAATTAAGTTCTCTACCGAGAAGGTCAAGATCGAGGATCCGGTTATCATCGGTGACGTAAACAACGACGGTTCTGTTGACACAGCCGATCTTGTTCGTCTTATGAAGTATATCGCAGCAGACGGCGAGGGCATCGAGGCTATCAATACCGATATCAACGGCGACGGCGAGACCAATTCCGCAGACCTTATCCGTCTCATGAAGATCATCGCCGCAGGTGATGTGGCATAAACCTCGTACACCGAGTCGGTGTCTGAGACTGCCGGCGCAGATGCATAAATAAAACTATATCGTAAGCCTCTCTACGTCGGAATTTACGACAATTGATAGGATTCCGATATGAGGTATGATACTGTTATGATTAAAAGAACGATTTCGGCAGTACTTGTAATAGTGCTTGCCATAGCCGCCATGACGATGTCCGCGGTGGCTGCAGACGCTCCGACCATTTCGGTCGGAGCAGCCTCAGGCAACCCGGGCGATACCGTTACGGTAACGCTGTCGATTGAAAATAATCCCGGAGTTTTTGCAATGATACTGACTCCAACATACGATACTGCCGCACTCCGCCTTGACGGCGCAAAGCTCTCCGATGATTTCGACGGAATGCTTGAGTGCGTCAATAAGATCGTATGGATCCATTCCGGCGGCGATTTGCAGAATAACATGAATAACGGGACTTTTTTGACACTCTCTTTTACTGTCCTTGACAGTGCAAGAGCCGGTGACTCAAAGATCTCGCTTACATACTCGAACGGCGATATCTGCAACTGGGATGAAAAGTATGTGGATTTTGAGATCGTGTCCGGAAAGATAGAGATCCTATCCGACGGAACCGGTACGGTCGCATCTACCGCTTCTCCCGATTCCGAGACGAACGGTGACGGCAGCGCCGCTACCGATAAGTCCGCTCCCGCGACCGATAAGGCCGCAGTTACAGATTCGGATACAGCTTCGGATTCCGATGCTGTATCAAAGCCCGCCGGCAAGACAGATAATACGGCTCTCATTGTATTGGTGGTCGCTGTTGCGCTTGCTGCGGTCGTTCTGGTATGTATTGTTGTTCGGTCAAAGAAAAAGGGAAAGACCGGTGAAGATACTGCCGTATCGAAGCCTAAGGAAAATCCCGATTTCGTTTCCGATAGCGCTCCCAAGCAGGAATCGCTTCCGGAAGAGAATGCCGAGTCCGACGCTGACGCGTCGAACAAGGATGAGAAATCGGATTCCTGATCTCATCGCCGAACACACGTAACGAGTGTTTTTGTCATTTGTATTTATTTGATGCTTGACAAACCGTTACAAAGAGGGTATTATATACTCAGTCGGTATGTTTACCGACCCCAAATCTTGAATAGTACGGCATATGCTGTATTATTATATCTAATAGCTGGTTTCCCCGGGGGTTTTTCTTCCGGATACCGAGCAGGGGCAGTTCGCGCATGTTGCTGCTTCGGTGCACGAAACCAAAGCCATCCGATTTAAATCTCCTGCTTTGCAGGAAACTATGGAGGACAAAAATGAAGAAGTTTCTTTCTATTGCAATGGTAGCAGTTATGCTCGTAGCTCTCTGCTCTACCGTATTCGCAGCTGACGGAGCCACTATGACCGTCGGAACCGTTGATGGTTACAGAGGTGAGAAGGTTGTCGTTCCGGTAGTTGTTTCTAACAACCCCGGTATCGCAGCTGCTACCGTTACTATCACTTATGATACCAATAACCTCAAGCTCAACAAGGTTGAGACCGGTGCTGACTTCCCCGGCCTTCTTGAGAGAAGCGCTAAGATCGTTTGGGTTACTTCTGCAACCGACGATGACGGCAACAAGATTGACGTAACTGCTAACAGCGCTATCTTCAATCTTACCTTTACCGTACTTGACACTGCTGCAGACGGCAACTACCCGATCGAGCTCACTATCGCTGAGCGCGGCGGCGCTACCAACCTCGCAGAGCAAAACGTAACCTTTACCGCTGTTAACGGCGCAATCAAGGTTGCTGAGAAGCCCGCTACCACTACTCCCGCACCCGCACCTGCAACTACAACCGCAGCTCCCGCTCCTGCTACTACAGCGGCAGCAGCTACCACAACCGCAGGCAACAGCGGCAAGAAGGATTCTCCTAAGACCGCTGACGCTGGTGTTGCAGTTGCAGCAGTTGCTCTCGCAGCAGCAGCTTGCTTCGTAGCTACTAAGAAGAGAAAGTAATTTCGCGCGAATATACTTTCACTTTTTAAATTCCGGTCGCTGCTCCGTGCCTCCGGGCACGGAGCGGTTACCGAGTTCAGTAATAGGACAAAAAATCATGAAAAAGATTGTTTGCGCAGTGATGGCTGCTTTGCTCGCAGCACTTACCTTTGCAGCGATTCCTGCCGGCGCAATGTCTACCACAAATGACGCTATACTCAAGTATACACCTACCATCGACGGAAAGCTTGATGCGGCGTACCTTGAGTCGTACTACTCAACGCATAATTTTGACGGAGAGAGAACGAGCGATAATTTCTGGGGCAGCGGTAGATATGAGTTTACCGATGAGGCTAAGACCGTCACGGCTTACGGCTTCGATTGCAAGGCTACGTCATACTTCCTTTGGGATGATGACAGCCTTTATATCGCTATCCGTGTGACCGATGATGATTACGGTGTCGTTGATGATGCTCATTATGCCATGGCTTGTGAGGACACAGGCGGATGGGGACCGTGGCTTCAGGATGGCTGCATGGTCAATCTTTCCTATAAGGGAATGAACTTCCGTATTCTTGCCGACCGTGCCGGAAGATATATTTCGGTATTCAGAGAGGCAAACTACGGTGAGGCTGTATGGTGCGATCTGTATAGCTGGTTTGAGCATGATAAGAACGCTCAGGATGGGCTGTTCTGCACATCTCAGACTAAAGACGGATACCTGGTCGAAATGAAGGTGCCGGTCTCTGCAAATTACCGTGATAAGGTACTCAAGGATTGCGGCAGCTTTAAGTACAGCATTACCTGCATCGACAGCCCTGCCGATGCGAAGTACGGACTTGATCAAGGGCTTTTGGCTGAAGGCATTGAAAAGGAAGGCTATAATCTTGATGACTTTATGGTCATGAGTGAAGGTCGCAACAATATCGACGGTTCGCCGAGTATTAAGGCTAAGCTGTCGAGCACAACGCCCACTGCTAAGAGTGACACTGTCGTTGATGATAGCGGCAACGTTATTAAGAACGACGGCACGAAGGGCACTACCGGCGTAAGCGGAGCCGCCAATAACAATGGCTCAGCTCAGACCGGAGATGCCGGAATTGTTGTCGGAGCAGCAACCCTTCTTGCGGCTGCTTGCTTCATAGCAATCAAAAAACATAGATAATTAATTATCATAAAGAACCTTTACATCAGCGCGTCCGCCGTTTGGCGGTGATGTAAAGGTTTTTTGTTTTTTCTGACATTAACAATAGAATATAAAAGAATGGACGGCACGGCTGCACTTTTTTGCTGCAGCGTGCTTTGTAGCTATTAAAAGCATAGGTAAAAAGCACGCATAAAAAAATGCACACGGAAAGCCTTTGTGTCATGACTGTAATGGTCGTGATACAAAGGCTTTCTTGCTTGATTTGGTTTTATTATTTGTTTTGCTGCTGCAAAAAACTCTCGGTCGACTCAGACATCGGCGCGCTTGCCGTAGCGTGTCTCGAGCGCGTGGCGGAGCACCGGGTAGAGGCGCTCGGACATCAGGCGGTAGCCGATATCGTTCGGATGGAGCATATCGCTCGTGCAGGCAAATCTTCCGTCCTCGCCGTAGGTCTTGCTGCCGTCGATGAAATAGACATTCTTGTCTCCGTCGGCGATCGCATTGCGGTAGGTGCGGCGGATAATGTCGCGGCGCTCGAGCATTTCGTACTGATGCCACGGGTCTGCCTTGCTTATCATAATAATAGGAAGATCTGGATGTGCCTCGCGGACGGTGCGGAAGAAGGGCTCGTGTGTGCGTCGGAGATCGTCGGCACACTCGGCATTGTGGTCATAATCGTAGACAAAGACCGACATATTCTGCTTTGTTATGAATTCAGCCATCTTCGGCTCGCCGAAAGCAGAGCCTGAAAAGCCGAAATTGACGAAGTCGGCATCGACCCAGCGCGCGGTGTATGCGACGAAGTTACATGAGGGGTGGGTCGCAGTGCAGCCCTCGGTTATTGACGAGCCGTAGTAGAACACGGGTGTCTGATAGGTGTAGGGCGTGGGCGGGAGCAGCTCCGCGTCGTCGTCGATGGCAAGCTCAAGATCCTCGATTGCCTCGTTTCTCGGAAAGTATATCGTGTAGTCCTCCATCGTTCCGGGGAGCTCGATGGTGCGTTCGCCGACGAGCGTTCCGAAAGCCGGGGGTACGACAAGGCCGATATATTCCGCATCTCTTACGCCGCGGCCGCGTATAACGTCGCATGCGGCTGAGCCGACAATGGTGAAGTTAGTATCACTGGTGCAGGATTGCAGGGTAGAGCGAAGATACAGCTTCTTTGAATTTGTGCGGAAGCGCACTCTGCCTCCGGTAGCGCGGATGCCCATCATATCGATCCAGTCGCTGACCTTGCCCCACAGCTCCTCCGGCATCTTCCAGAGGTGCCCCTTGTGGTAGTCGGACAGCAGTCCGTTTATTTCGATGGGTGCTTCATAGATTGATATCTGTCTCATTTTTTCTCTTCCTTTCGGATAAATATCTGCGGATAATATCGTATATAAGCTCGATAGCGGCTCTGCCGTATCGGCTGTGATGTTGAAGCTTATTGATGCATGATGCGGACGGAGCCGACCGTAAAATATAGAGTGGCAGACCGAAAGTCTGTAAAGTACGAGTCAAGAGTCTGCAGTGAGGTGTCGGAGGATTAAAGCGTGCGGCAATCAAGCTCAAGAAAATAACGTGAGCCGGCTGCGGTATTAAGATGCACGGTACCGTCCGAGACCGATGCTTCTGCTCGAAGTGATGCGCTTGTTGCACTGCATGCCCGGAGTCCCTGTGCGCTCAGCACGCATTCTCCGTCGATGTGTGAGTCTACGGTGACACGGCGAACTGCGCCGTCTATCCATTCGAGGTCGACGGTGTATCCGGCGCAGCGTAATCCGCTTGCCTTGCCGGTGCTCCACTCCTCCGGCAGTGCCGGCAGCAGATTGATAACTCCGTCGTGCTCTGTAAGGATCGACTCGGCAAGTGCCGAGATGTCGCATAGCCGACAGCCGGACGGCTGCAGCCCTGCGGGCAGCTTCAGTCCGTTCCACAGCTTTTGTGTCGGGAGTGGAAGCACGCCCGCCGATGATATGAGCAGATTTCTGCCGAGATTGAAGTAAAGCATAGGTACGAGCGAGCGATATCTGCCGGCGCGGTAGCCCGAGAGCAGTGCATCGAGTGTCAGCGCTGAGGATTCTCTGCGCTCTGCCTTAGAGGCTGCAATGTTTATATCGCATACTCCGAATAGCTCTGAATATACCTTTTTGTGCTCTGTGAACGCCGCCTCGTAGCTCCCGCACTGAAAGGCGGGAAATATACTGTCGGTCCGAGCGGCATCCGAGACGGAGACGGCGAGATATGCTGTCAGTGTTTTTGCTCCGCTGACGGTGAGTGAGTCCACGTCAGCCTGTATCTTTCCGTCGGTCGACTCTATATGCAGTGCAGTGACAAAACGGCAGCCGCTCGCGATGCCCTCCGCCGACAGTGTACCGGCTGCGGAATCAGCACGGTAGACGGCATCGGGATCTGCCGGTATTTCGGACAGCCGCAGCTGCCACGTTATCGGTTTTGATGCCGAGAGTCGGATGCAAAGATTACCGAGTTCTCCGTGAGACGCGAAGAACTCGCGCTTAACAATAAGGCTTCCGATAGCTCTTCCGGATTTGACGGCGGCGTTTCTCAGATCAAGCTCACGTGCAAATTCTCCGCCGGATATCGGAGAGCCGAAAGCATCAAGCTCGGTGAGCGACAGCACACCTGCGGGCATTGCAATGCCGGCTTCGAGAGGTGCGGTGTCACTGTCGGTCGGCAAACCGTCTGCCGCTGCACCGTATGGAGTGCCGCTTTCGGGCATTCCTCCGAGCAGCATGTGTGCACGGCTCAGCAGCATGCGGGAGCGGAGCGGCTCCTCGGGTGCACGCTCTGCGCATACGGCGCTGTACAGCTGTGCGTGAGAGAGCATTACCCGTTCCGTTTCGCGTTCGGTTCCGCAGATATTTGCGGCGATTCTGCCGTTGCCGACGATCAGACCGTCGTATGAGTCGGTCGCCGGTCGGTTGTATTTCATAACGAGAGTGCTTTCACACTCCGTGAGTCCGAGTGATTCCTTTTCCTTCATCGGGTTAAACCTCCGTAGGGCAGGGTGCCGAGCAGGCGGCACGGGTCTTACCCATGGCGCGTGTCGGCGTGACAACCGCTGTGTGTCGAATTGATACCGTCGAATTATACCATGACTTAACCGCATTGTCAAGGAAATACAGAACAATTTTCCATCATATTTATTATATAGTGAGCTTTGCACGATATATGGCGATTTTTTGCTTGCCGTGAGACGGAGCTGCGCTGCGCCGATGACCGCATATTTGCGATATAATCGACGTTTGTGCGGGCAAAACCGGGGAGTGCAAATCGTGCGGCATAGAAACGGGTGAAAATTGTTATATTATTGTTCTATAAAAGTTATAGAAAATTACATTTTTAAGTGATACTATAAGTGTGACGTAGTGTAATGTCGGGCTTTAACGACAGGCCCTTCTGCGGTACGAATAACGGTCAGAATGAGAGAACTAATATGATGAAAAAAAGACTCCTATCCCTTATCCTCGCCGCCCTTACCGTATCTGTGACACTTGCCTCGTGTGTTGGGCAGACAGGCGAAGACGAGACGACAGCCGGCGCTGAAACGACCGTCGGTGATGAGACCCCGGATGAACTTGTACGTCAGCTCTACGGCGAGCGCGATTACGGCGGGCGCAAGCTCCGTATTCTCGCGGTCGGCGCAGGCGCGCAGTGGTACAATCTTATCGGCAGCGAAGCCAACGAGGTCTGGTTTGAAGATGCCGGCTCGGATCTGCTTCAAAAGTCGGTATACGAGCGCAACAAAAGCTCCGAGCAGCTCCTGAATATGGAGATAGTCCCGATGTGGTGTAACTCGTCACAGGAGGTTCGCGAAAAGGTAGTCTCCGCCGCGCTTGCGAACATAGATGATTTCGACGTTTCATTTGCATCGCTCCCCGAGCAGATGACTGCTGCGGCGAACGGCGCTCTGCTCAATTTGAACGACTACGATTCCTTTGACGGCACGCATAGCTGGTGGAACGAAAAGTTCGTTAAGAATATCACACTTTTCGGCACGGATATCTACGTTATCGCGGGAGCGATAAACATATGGGACGACTGCTCTATCGAGGCGCTTATATTCAACAAGGACTATATCGAGCGCCACGGCTGTGACGATCCTTATCAAATGGTCTTTGACGGAGAGTGGACTATCGACAATCAGCGCGTGCTGATGAAGCAGTGCACCGCGGATGTCAACGGCGATCAGGATATGGACGATGCCGACAACTGGGGTGCAAGCGGAATAGGAATTATCCTGTATTCCGGATTATACGGGCTCGACACCGGAATAACCCGGATGAACGAGGACGGCTTTCCCGAGCTGACCTGCACGACGGAAGAGCATATTACCAAGGTGCAGTCGTATTTCAATACCGTAATGAACAGCGACGCTCTGTATCAGCAGGGCATTAACGGCGAAAAGGCGTATTATGATATGTTTACGGACGGGCAATCGGCGCTTATGATGGCGAATCTAACTAGTCTGTTCGGACTGCGCAATATGGAGGATGAGTACGGAATCCTTCCTCTCGCCAAGTACAATGCCGAGCAGCTCGATTATACAGGCAAAAACAACAGCGATTTTTATACCTGCTATGCCGTACCGAAGAGCTGCACCGACCCGGATTTTGCGCTTACCGCACTCGAGGTCATGAGCGGATATTCGGTAGATACGCTCGATTATAACCTGCATGAAATTCTCTTTGCATCAAAGCTGACTCGCGACCGCGAGTCGAGACAGGTCCTTAAGATATTGCAGAATACCATTTCGTTCGACTGGGCATATGTCGGCGACTGGAGAGGAAATCTTGTCTCCATCTACGATCTCAAGGCGGGGTGGCCGTTTACGCTCGCTTCGCGACTCGAGTCGGAGGTCGACTCGGCTCAGGCTCGGCTCGATAACATGATAGAGGGCTTTGCCGGTCGCTCGGGCGGCTGATTTTCCCGTGAGCATCGTGCTCGATCTCGGCGGCTGCTTGGCAGTCGGACATGGGCACCATATTTGAAAATTTCCCCCCTAAAAGGAGAAATTAATATATACCAATCCGGCATGCCGCACAGCGGCGTACCGAAAACTACCAGGAGGAAAAGATGAAGAAATTTATCAGACTTGCGTCACTCGCTATGGCGGGACTCGCAGTTGCTGCCTGCCTCGCATCATGCGGGGATGACAGCGGCAATAAGGGTACGGAGACAACAACGGCTTCCGGCGCAAGCGACAGCAACAGTACCGTTGATAAGGTTAAGGATCTCTACGGCAGCCTTGACTACAGCGGTCGGAAGTTCCGCATTCTCGCCCTCGAAGCAGGCGAGCAGTGGTATAACTTTATCAGCGATACCGCAAACGAGGTATGGTTTGAGGACGCCGGCTCTGACGTTCTTCAGAAGGCAATCTACGAGCGTAACGATCAGACTCAGAAGCTCCTCGGCATAGAGATCGAGCCCGTATGGGGCGGCGGTTCCGAGAATATCTATAAGCGTCTTGTTCAGGATACCGCAGCAGGCGTTGACGACTACGATGTGGCGTTCCTTTCGCTTGCAAACGCACTTACCGCAGCTCAGGGCGGTACCACAATGAACTTCAACAATACCGAGACCTTCGATCCTACCCACAAATGGTGGGACGAGAAGTTCATCAAGGAGTGCACTCTCTATAATGAGGATCTGTACGCTGTTGCAGGAGCCCTCAACATCTGGGACGACTGCTCCAACAACTGCTATATCTTCAACAAGGATCTCCTTGAGAAGTACGACGTTGACAGCCCCTATGACTCTGTATTCGACGGCACTTGGACGCTCGATACCCTCGTTGAGGATATCAAGAAGCTGACCGTTGATGTAAACGGTGACCAGGATTTCGACGAGAACGACAACTGGGGTATCGGTACCTACGGCAACGGTGTAAGGTTTGCACTTTGTGGCTTTGACGGCGGTATCGCCAAGATGGCAGAGGAAGGCTATCCCGAGATAGTCTGCAACAATGAGACGACCATTCAAAAGTGCAAGGATTGGTTTGACAAGGTAACTAACTCCGACTGTCTCTACAATCAGGGAGTAAACGGCACCACATCTTACGAGGATCTGTTTGAGCAGGGGCAGCTCGGCTTTGGTATGACCAACCTCACTCATCCCTTCAAGCTTCGTAATATGAGCGATGAATACGGTATTCTTCCCGAGCCTAAGTACAATACCGAGCAGCAGGATTATACCTCAACCGTTAATACTGCATTCTTTACTGCGTATGTTCTTCCTAAGAACTGCCAGGATCCTAACATGGCAGCTGCATGCCTCGAGGTCATGAGCGGCTTCTCCGTTGATACTCTCGACGACAGCCTCCACACCATTCTTTTCGGCTCTAAGCTCACCCGTGACCAGGAGTCGAGAAAGATTCTGACCATAATAAGCGAAACTATCTCCTTCGACTGGTCCGGAATCGGCGACTGGAACAACGGCCTTGCTGCATGCTTCGAGATGAGACAGGGCTCGTCCTTCACTCTCGCATCCAGCCTTGCTTCAACCGTTGACAGTGCACAGACCGGTCTTGACAGCATGCTCGAGTCGTTCTCCACACTTCAGTAATTTTTGATGCTTGCGGATCTGTATCCGGGCTGCCGTGATGTAAGCGGCGTCCCCCGGATGATGTGAGCGGCGAGGATCGCGACGCTGCGTATTGTGCAGTGCCCCTACGCCCGATCGTATTGATTCGATAATATCGGAATAATAAAATCAAGCTCTCAGCACACGCGACATCCCCGAGCCGGGGGTCGGTCCGTGATATCGGACGGTATTGCGGGTGGGCGGCTGCGCGCCGCCCGTGTGCTGAATGCTTTCGCAGGTTTTTCGGTGTGCGAGCCTTCGCGCCGGAGAATCTGCGAAAACATACCGGCACAGACCGGGAGTTTTTCAGCCGTAACCGTTTTCGGCAATTCCGCTTTACGCTGCAATGCCCGCGCTGCGCCATATTCTATCGGCTCGGCAGACCGTGCGGCGAAGCGGTCTCATCGCGCTCTTTTTCGCAGCTGTGCTGCGTCGGCGGGTGAAGAAACAAACAGCGCATATTACCGCAGCCGTCTGCTGCGGATAATCAAGTACATACCCGCAGCTGCGAGCAGGCGGCGTGTGTGAAAGGATGAAACACTAATGGAGCACTATCTCGTAAAAGAAAAGAAGCCTCTCCTGCGCTTTGTCGTAACAACAGGAGATCAGAGAAACCCAAGCAATGCCTTTGAGGCTGCTACCGCACTTACCGAGGTCATTCGCGTCATGTCCGGAGCAGAGACGCCTATTATAGCACCCGCCGATACTGCGGAGGGCGAGCAGACCTTTGTTATCGCAGTGACCGGCGACGGCACCGATCCGGAGCTCAAGCTCTCCGGCGACGCATTTTCCGTCAGCGTAAAGGACGGCAGTATTCGTATGAGCGCGGGCAATGCGGTGGGACTGTGGAATGCGGTCGGCTATTTTGCATCCGCTGTTCTCGGCTATGATGCCCATACCGGTGAGGAGCCGGAAAAGAAGGATACGCTTCCGTTGCCGGAGAACCTTACATATGAGTTTGCAGGCTCTCCCGCGCCTCAGCCTATCCCCGAGGTGGCTGATACCGGAGCTTTCAAGGTGAAGGTCGCAGGCAGCACATATTATGAGGAAATGCTCTCGCATAACTGCTATCTCTACCCGGAAAATGTTGTTCCCTGCCTGCTCTGGACCGAGACCTACAAGACCCTGCTTGCACGCGCGGTAGCCACCAAGCGTCTTGTATGGAATACCTCCGGAGAGTGCAAGTGCGAACCCTGCCGTCATCAAGCGGAGGAGACCGGTGAGCATGCATACGGCTTCTGTCACTGTCCGTCATGCAGCGCTGTTGCTGAGAAGGAGGGAACTCCCGCAGGCGCATATTTCCACCTTGTCCGTGATGCCGCAGAGCATCTTGCAAAGATAGAGCCCGACGCATATCTCACAATCGTTGCGACCGGCATTACCCTCGACCCGCCGAAGAAGCCGCTTGGAGATAATGTTCGCGTTATCGTAACCGATAAGCTGCTCTGCTCGTCTCATCCCGTCTCGCCCGATTCCTGCGAGAAGAATTCGGAATTTGCAAAGAAGCTCGCAGACTGGAAGAATAAGTGCGGCAGCGTTTGGGTGCTTGACTTTACTACCGACTACTTCTACTTCCCGTCGCTCTTCCCGAATCTCGATATCGCCCGCAAAAATATCGCATACTATAAGCAGATAGGTGTTGACGGTGTATTTATGCAGTTCGATGAGATGCAGTCCGAGCTTGAGTTCGGCTCTTATCGCAAAGCAATGCTCGACCGCCTGCTTGCCGATCCCGATATGAGCGATGAGAAATACGAGGAGCTTAAGCGCGCTGCACTCATCAATATATACGGTGTTGATGCCGCAGACGGTGTACGCGAGTATATGGATGCGATCATCGAGCGCGCACGCGACGGCAGATGCTGGAACGTCCGCACTCAGCCTCGCGATCTGCTGCCTCTCAAGCGTGAGGACGGCAGCTACGACCTTGACTTTGCACGCCGCCTCTACCGTATGTGGGAGAAGCTGCATGCACATCCCGAGGCGCTCGCAAAGAATAAGCTCTATATCGCGCGCATGCTCTACACCATGTATCAGGCAAATCAGCTCTCCTATTCCAAGGCTCAGCTCAATGAGTGGATGATGGATGCCATCGACATGAACGATCGCGGCAGAGCTATCGAGTATATCATTGCCGACTGATACGGCGCGGCGGTGCTTGCTCCCGGACGCAGTACCGACGCAACTATTCAAACATAAGGGGACCCCGCAGGGGGAAATATATAATGGAAAACAAAGAGACAACCATACTTTTTCAGGGAGACTCCATCTCCGACGGCGCAAGGTATAAGGATCCGCTCGCGCGAAAAGACCTCAACCATCAGATAGGTCATACCTTTATCTACACCATCGCCTCGACCTTCGGATATAAATATGCGGATAAGCATATCCGCTTTGTCAACCGTGCGTGCTCGGGTGATAATCTCGAGCTTATCTACGATCGCGCTGATGAGGATGTGTATCCCGAAAATCCCGATGTATTCAGCATTCTTGCCGGCTGCAACGACTACTACCTGTGGAAGGACGATCCCGACCACATGGAGGAGTTTGACGAGACCTATCGTAATATGTTCGACGATCTGCGCGAGCATAATCCCGATATCAAGCTCGTTATGTGCGAGCCTTTTGTAGCGCCCGTCACTCTTCCCGAGGATGAGTATAAGGCTCGCCGCACGATGATTGAGCAGGAGATAGAGCTCATGCACCGTATCGCAGAGGATTACAATGCAGTATATGTTCCGCTGCTGCGCCCGTTTGATGAGGCGACCAAGGTCCGTGAGGCATCCTATTGGATCTGGGACGGCATTCACCCTACCGAGGCGGGTCACGGACTTATCGCTCATGAGTGGGTAAAGGCGGTGCTCCCGTCGGGAATTCTCGGCTTCACCGAGTGATAGTAGTCGCGTAAATCAACATAGGTTCGCCGTCTGAACTGCACCGCCGCGCTGTGAGCCTCGGCAAGAGATGCCGAGACATGCTTTTAAACAACAAAATAACCGTGTTCGACATACCCTGCGGGTGTGACGGACACGGTTTTTTGTTATTTTGTTGTTCAGAGTGCTGTCCGAATGAAGTCGAAGCAAGCGCGGCTGCCCGAATGCATCGAGCGACGTGCGGTCGATTAAATTACGCTTTCGCTTACCTCTTCAAGCCCTTTGCGAGCGCTATCAGATTATCTATCTGCTCGCTGCTGAGCTCTTTAGCGATAGTGTACAGCTCGCGCGCTTTTGACGGGTCGGGCGAGTCTATGTCAAAAAGCTCCGTCGGAGTTATTCCGAGATATTCGCATATATAGAATATACCTGATAGTGACGGCATTGATTTTCCGCTTTCGATATTATTGATATAGCCCGGGTTTTGTCCCATCGACAGACTCATGTCACGTGCGGAAACGCCCTTTTCCCCGCGCAGCTTTGCCAGTCTCAGTGAAAAATCTTTTTCAGTCACAGTATCACCGCCTTTATAATATTGTAACCTATATATAAGCAAAATATATTTGTATATAGATGTTGATTTTCTTGAAATGTTGGTTTATAGATGTTATAATGCCTCTATGTAGGAGGTGTGAGATAATGTATGACAAACAAGAAGTATGTTGCTTTATTGGTCATAGAAGGGTTGGTGAGAAGGAGACACTTAAATTACGAATTTACTCCGTTACCGAAAAGCTGATAAATAGTGGAATGCGTGTCTTTTTGTTCGGTGACCATTCGGAGTTTAATGATATGTGTTATGAAGCGGTAACCGAATTGAAGTCGTTTTATCCGCAAATAGTAAGGGTGTTGTACCGAAAGGATTATCCAAAGGCCGATGCTTATACTTTGCAGTTTTATCTTGATGAATTTGATGACTGTATTTGCCCTGACGGAGTAGGCTATGCCGGTGTGGCTGCATACGTTGAACGAAATAGAGCAATGATTGCTCAAAGCTCGGTGTGCGTCTTTTATTATGATACTGATTACAGAGCAATTTCACGGAGATATATCAAGAACAGAATAATAACTCGTGAGACAAAAAGCGGGACAAAGCTTGCATATGATTTTGCGGTGTCGCAAAATTTGAAAATAATTAATTTGTTTGAGAATGATATAAAAGAACAGAGTGTTTTTCTGTCGTCTGCCGCGCACGGCGTAACAAAAAAATTACTAAAAAAGAGCTAAAAGTAATTGTATTTTTGCCCGTGATGTGATAGTATATTATGAATAGAAAAATACAGTGCAAAAGTGTTTGTATTTTTCGCTGTGCGGTCTCGCGCATGTCGCGGTGACCCGTAAAATGATACTTATTCCGACTGCCGCGACGCGGCCTTCGGTTTCGGGAAGGGGACAGATGCATGAGCTCGATAGACAACTTTATAAAAGAACTCGGCGGAAATTTTATCAGCCTTGTAAAGTCGATAGGAGTCCTTGACGTTTTTGATATCATTCTTGTGGCGGTGCTTATCTATTATGCCTTTAATTTTCTGCGCAATCGCCGCGCGGGAAAGCTCGTTTTCGGTGTTGTGATCTTGTTTGCGTTGCAGCTTCTCAGCGATCTGCTCGGGCTTGTCGCGACGCAGTTTATCCTTCAGAATGTGCTTCAGCTCGGGCTTATCGCGCTGCTGATACTCTTTCAGCCCGAGCTGCGCTCTGCGCTCGAAAAGATGGGCGGAAGCGGGGCGCTGCGGTCGTTCATAGGCATTACCGGAGAGCGTGAGGATAAAGCGACTGCAGCGATCGCCGCTGTCGCCTCGGCTGCCGCGGATATGTCGCGCAATAAGACCGGCGCGCTGATGGTGTTTGAACGCAGTACAAAGCTCGGCGATATCGCATCGACAGGCGTTATTATCGACGCAAGTCCCTCGACATTCCTGATACGTAATATCTTTTTCGAGCCTGCACCGCTCCATGACGGCGCGCTGATAATAAGCGAAGGCAGACTGCACGCAGCGGGCTGCTTCCTCCCGCTCTCGAATAATCCTACGATCATAAAGGACCTCGGAACGCGGCACCGCGCTGCGATAGGAATGAGCGAAAACAGCGATGCGGCTGTCGTGGTTGTCTCCGAGGAGACGGGTATAATATCGCTCGCGCTCGAGGGAAAGCTGTATCGCAATCTTGACGAAATGACCCTCAAGGGCATGCTTGCCGAGCTGCTCGGCACACACAGCGCAAAGCAGACGGTAATCGAAAAGCTGCGCAGCAGAAGAAAGGAGAACTGACCTATGTCATCGGAAAAGAAACCCGAAAATATGCAGACTCCTTTGACCGGGCTGCCGTCCGAGGCGGCGCAGAATGCTGCGGCTGATTCGATAAATAATACGGCGAGCTCGGTTGCCGCAACTGTCGGAGATACCGTTACATCGGGAGCGGAGGAGAATGCATCGGCAAATGCAGTCGAGGAGCCTGATGCGACCGCATCGGACATCGCGGCTGAAAGGTTGATGGATAATACATCTGTAAAAGCGGTTGGGAAAACTGAAACGGCGGGCGCGAGATGCGCGGAAAAAACTGCTGCAAAGACCACAGGAATGAAGAATTCCGGCGAGGCTCGGCGATCCCGCGGCGGACGCGAAAAGGGCGAGGACAGCGGCAGACGCTTTCGGATCTTCGCACGAATAGCTTCGGTGCTTATTGCGTTCGGTATCTGGGCATATGCCGCAGAGAACGATACCGTCCGCAGCGAGGTTTCGCTCAAGGGCATTCCGATTACGGTGAGCGGCGAGCAATCGAGCACACTTTCGGTAATCAGCGGCTATAATAACACGCTCGATGTCGTTCTCTCGGGAAACAAATCCATCATCCGAACGCTCAGCAGCTCGGATGTTACGGCAAGCGTCGATATTTCCGATTACACCTCGGCAGGCAAATATACCGTTCCGATTTCTCTCGATCTGCCTGACGGCACGAGTGTTGTTTCGCAGAGCCTGACCGACATTTCGGTTTATCTCGATATTTCTACTTCCGTGACCGTTCCGGTCAATGTAAAGTACACAAACTATATGATAGAGGAGGGGTACGAGCTCGGGGAGGCTGTGCCGAGCGAGTCCTCGGTCACCGTTACCGGGCCGAAATCGGTGGTTGAGAGGATAAGCTATGCACTTGCGGAGCTTGACCTCGGAAAGGTAGAAAAGACGGTCAAAATGTCGTCTAAGCTCTCGCTTGTTGACTCCTCGGGGGAGACGGTGACAAATCCGTACGTCAAGCTGCAGACGAGCGAGGTGACGGTCACGGTGGCGCTGTATACCGAAAAAACAGTGCCGCTCTCTGTCGATACCAAGTACGGCTATCTCACCTCGAAAAACTCTGTGATAACCGTTACTCCCTCGTCCGTAAAGGTCAAGGGCGAGCCTTCGACGCTTGACTCGCTCGATAAAATAACTATTGCAACTCTCGACGAAAAGCACCTGAGCGGCGATAACATGACGCAGAAGATCGTTCTGCCGGACGGAGTGTATATGACCGACGGCACCGAAACCGCGACGATAAGCGTAAGGCATGTCGGAACGTCGCTGCGTACGATGACGGTTGACAATATAACCGTGGAAAATCCGAGTAATCTTTCCTATGAGCTTGTGACCGAATCTGTTGAGGTCAAGCTGAGAGGACCGACCGAAATGCTCGCGGAGCTGACATCGGATTCGGTCAAGGCGACGCTTGAACTGAGCTTTGATAAGAGCGTGTCCGGCAGCTCGTCGGTGCCGCTGAAGATAACCGTATCCGGGGCGGATGGGGTCTATGAGATAGGCGATTATTCTGCCATAGTAAAAATCAACCCCTGATCGGCGAGGCTAAAAAAGCGCAGACCGAAAAAGCGAAAACAGATTATTATAATTGAGCTTTAATATGTTCCATATAACAGGTAAGGGGTCGGAATCCTGACGGATTCCTGCACAAGGTTATACGTTTTCGCTTTTTCTACCGCCGAAAATCGCCTCTGCCGTACGCAAGTACGGCGACGTGACGATTTTCGACGATTCTGCATCTTTTTTATCTCTCGCCTTTGCGGGGATGCTAAAATCGTCCGGACCGAAAAAGCGAAAACAGAGTTAAATTGACGGAGCTTTAGTATAATCATTATTTTGATTATGGGGTCGGAATCCTGACGGATTCCTGCATAAAGTTAAGTGTTTTCGCTTTTTCTGCGCCCGATTTCGCCCCGCGACGTACGATTGTACGCCTTGCGGCACGAAATCGAGTGCTCCAAACGATTTTATCTATCCCCTGTTCGTCTCGGCTAAAAAAGCGCAGACCGAAAAGCGTACTATAATGCAGAAATTGCACAAACTGCGGTTGTGAAGATGATAGTTTGTGTAGGGGTGGTGCAATTAGCTTTGTGGGTAAGTGCTCGGAATCCTTGTGATTCCTTAAAAAGAAGAAATAGCGTTTTCGCTTTCTCGGTCTGTGCTTTTTAAGCCTTTCCGATTCGGCGTGGCTAAAATCCTCCCGACCGAAAAAGCTCGATGGTACTTGAATTTAGCTCAAAAATAGGCAGATAATGTTAGAAAAGCTGCGGATGTGAAAGCCTCCCTCATTTAACCGCTGCGCGGTTAAATATGAAATTTTGCTTTGCTGCCGACGGCAGCAATCTTGCTACGCAAGACCGCAAAATTGCACTTGTGCAAGGGGGGCGCCGGAGGGGCTGTTGGGAACCGAAAAATCTGTTGTCAAATTATTCTTTCTCCATTCGTATCGGCAAGGCAGAAAACGCACAGTCTGTGGTTGTAAGGATGATAGCTTGAATGTAAAGCAAAACTGTCGGAGGCTGCAGGGGCTTCGGCGTGTAGTTTAAATTGACATAAGAGGTAGTATGACACGAAAAACGAATTGCGGCGGGACGGTACATGCCGTCGTCAGAAATATATCACTGCCGTTTACCGAGCCCGCCGAGGAGGCGTGTGCGGCGGCGGTTAAATATCTCGGCAGGCTTGTCCCGCGTGCGAGCATCGGCAGGGCTGTTATAGCAAAGCGGTCGGTGGACGCGCGTCGGCGCGGAAATATTCGTTTTTTATATTCGGTGGACGTTGAGGTGGACAGCACAGCGGCTCCGGTGTTGAGCGCCGATCACTCTGTATCGCTGCTGCCGGACTTTGCCGACGAGGTACGCTGCGGAAGCGAGCGTCTGAGCGCACGCCCGGTTATAGTAGGCTTCGGTCCTGCGGGAATGTTCGCATCGCTTACTCTTGCTGCGCTCGGCTATGCCCCGCTTGTTATAGAGCGCGGCGGTTCGGTCGGGGAGCGTGTGGCGGCGGTCGAGCATTTTTACCGTACCGGCGAGCTTGATACCGGAACGAATATTCAGTTCGGCGCGGGCGGCGCAGGAACCTTTTCTGATGGAAAGCTGACCACGCGCATAGGCGACCCGAGGTGCCGCGGAGTTTTGAAAATGCTGCATTCGCTCGGCGCGCCGGAGGACATACTGACGAGCGCCAAGCCGCATATCGGAACAGATATTCTGCGCCGCGTTGTCGAGAATGCTGCCGAGAGGCTTACCGAGCTCGGCGGTGAGATACGCTATCACACCACGCTGACAGAGCTGCCGATGCGCTCCGGCGAGGTCGGACGGATAATGACAGACGGCGGCGAGATAGAGTGCGGCGCGGTGGTACTCGCTGTCGGACACAGTGCGCGTGATACATATTCCATGATAATGCGGCGCGGCTATGAGGTCGTGCCGAAAGCGTTTTCTATGGGGCTGCGGATAGAGCATTTGCGCGAGGATATCGACCGCTCGCTCTACGGCGACGATGCGGGGCATCCGCTGCTGCCGCCCGCCGAATATGCCATGTCGCGTCACTACGGTGAGCGGACCGCATATACCTTTTGCATGTGCCCGGGCGGCGAGGTCGTGGCTGCCTCCTCGGAGGAGGGGCTGCTCGCCGTAAACGGAATGAGCCGCTATGCCCGCGACGGGCGCAATTCAAATTCCGCCGTGCTCGTCTCGATTGCCGCATCCGATACGCCGGACGGACAGATAGAGCTGCAGCGGCGGTACGAGCGTGCGGCATTTCTCGCCGGAGGCGGCAGATACCGTGCTCCGGTGCAGACTGTCGGTGACTTTATGAGCGGAGGAGTGAATGCGTTGCCGTCCCGTGTGCTGCCCACCTACATGGGCGGTGGTGCCGACAAGGTAACTACCGCCGATCTCTCTGAGGTCGTTTCCGGTGTTATGGGCGCAGAGGCGCTCGACGTGCTGCGGTGCGGGATACGCGACTTTGCGCGGCAGATATCCTGCTTCAATACCCCCGACGCGCTTTTGACGGGGGTCGAGAGTCGAACATCCGCGCCGGTGCGAATACTGCGCGGCGACACATTTACCGCGATCGGTGCGGACAATGTTTATCCGTGCGGCGAGGGTGCGGGTTATGCGGGCGGAATAATGAGTGCCGCCGCGGACGGCATCCGTTGCGCCGAGGCGATAATATCGCGATATGCGCCGTTCGACTGAGCCGATCTACGGCAACTCGGCAGCGTACATGCATCGCTTTACGCATAGGCGCTGTGCGTAGTGTAAACTTAGGAACTGCCGATACAGGGCAGCAGGATAATTGTTAAAAAAACGACAATAAAAAAGGAGGGAAGCCGAAATGATAGGCAGCAATGAAGCAAGACGATGGAGGGTGGATACCTCCGCGCGGGACAACCCGGATGCCGTTCGCGCGCTCGAGGATGAGCTCGGACTGTACCGGCTGACAGCCTCCCTCCTATACTCGAGAGGGTACAGAACGCCCGAGGCGGCGACTGCGTTTCTCCGCCGGGACGACGAGTGCTTTCACGACCCCCTTCTCCTGCCCGATATGGACAAGGCGGTCGAGCGCGTCACTGCGGCGATAAACTCGGGCGAGAGGGTAATGATATACGGCGACTACGATGTGGACGGCGTGACCTCGGTGGCTACGCTGTTTCTGTATCTTCGCTCAAAGGGCGTGCCGGTCGATTATTATATCCCCGAGCGTACCTCAGAGGGCTACGGAATGAACGAGGGCGCTGTCCGCCGCATCGCCGCAGGCGGCACGAGCCTTATTATCACGGTCGATACCGGAATAACCGCCGTGGAGGAGATAGCGCTTGCTTCCTCGCTCGGGGTAGATACGGTCGTGACCGACCATCACGAGTGTCACGGAGAGCTGCCGCAGGCGATAGCGGCGGTCAATCCGCACCGCCCGGATTCGGAGTACCCGTTTGCGGAGCTTGCGGGGGTCGGAGTGGCATTCAAGCTCATATGCGCTGTCGAGCAGCTGCTTGTACCGGACGACGACCGCTATCTGCACCGCATGTGTGCGGAATATGCCGATCTTGTCACGGTCGGAACGGTCGCGGACGTAATGCCGTTGGTCGACGAAAACCGCCTTATCGTCAGTATCGGACTCGGACTTCTCGAACGCGGCAGCCGGATAGGCTTTGATGCGTTGATACGTGCAGCCGCACTTGACGGAAAGAACGGAAAGGACGGAAAAAACGGCGGGCGGAGCGGAGGAGGAACCTCCGGTTCGGACGAGACCGAGGAGCGTCATCTGACTGCCTCCTCGATAGGCTTCGGAATTGCGCCGAGGATGAATGCCGCAGGCAGGATCCGCAGTGCATCTATTGCCGAGGAGCTGCTGCTGACAGAGGACAGAGGCGTTGCCGATGAGATAGCGGCGCGGCTGTGCGACATCAACCGCGAGCGTCAGGAGCTCGAAAACGCAATGGCTGAAGAAGCCTTTCGCATGATAGAGCAGACGCATGATTTTGCAAGCGACCGTGTTATAGTTCTCGCGGGCGAGAGCTGGCATCACGGAGTTATCGGAATAGTTGCCTCGCGAGTGACCGACAGATACGGGCTGCCGTCGATACTTATATCCTTTGACGGCGGGCGTGTGACGAGCGGTTTGTCGAATGGCGATATCGGAAAGGGCTCGGGACGCAGCATACGCGGACTCGACCTTGCCGCCGCGCTTGCCTCATGCTCGGATCTTCTTGTGCGCTTCGGCGGTCACGAGATGGCGGCGGGACTGTCGCTGCGGCGCGGTGATCTTGATGAATTCCGCCGCAGGATCAACGAGTACGCAGCCGCTCATCTGCGTAAGGAGGATCTTGTCGCTGTGATAGATTCGGACGGTGAGGCGGAGGCTGCAGATCTTACCGTGCCCGCGGTCAAGGAACTGTCTCTGCTTGAGCCGTACGGAACGGCAAACCCCACTCCGGTCTTTGCGATGCGTGACGCAACGATCACCGATATCCGCGCGATAGGCGGCGGAAAGCATACGAGCATGACTCTCGAGTCCGGCGGGATAATGCTCGGCGCGGTCATGTTCCGACGTTCTCCTGAGGAGTTCGGGCTTGTGCGCGGCGACCGTGCAGACCTGCTGTTCTCGCCGAGTATAAACGAGTTTCGCGGGAATACCCGTGTACAGCTTATGCTGCGCGACATTCGGCACTGCGCCGATGAGAGGGCGCGCAGGCGCGCGCTGACGGCGGAATACGGCAGGGTCGCGGAGAATCCCGACATGCTGATACCGCGTGAGCTGCTTCCGTCCCGCGACGATTTCAAACGAGTGTATCTGTGCATCAAGCGCAGACTCGGAGAGCAGCCGGAGGCGCAGATAAACATCTACCGCCTTGCCTCGAGATCGCTCGGAGCGGGTGCGAGCGAGTACATAAAGCTGCGCTTTATTCTCGCCATACTCGTACAGACCGGGATAATATCATATTCCGCCGTTCCGGACTATACCGTCGACGGCGGCGGGCTTTCGATAACGCTCGGCACGACCGACGGAAAGGTCGATCTCTGCGCGTCGCAGATATATAAGAGCCTTGAGGCGCGCGTGGCAAAATAAATCGCTCGTGCTTTCCGGATTGTTTTCGTGCGAAGTATATGAGCTATTCTGTTGCTCGAGATATTTTGATGCGGTATCGCGTAGGTAATATGTCGGAGCTGCGGGCATGATTCCCGCACGGCGAAATATAAAGCATAAGTATTATTCGCACAGTCTGCGAATGAAAAAACTCAGGAGAGCGAGGCAGACAGAATGAAAAACGAATCAAGAATTCATCACATAGAGTCCGACCCTAAATATAAGGATATAGAGATGCTGCTGTTCGCTCTGACGGCATCGGGCAAAAAGTACGACATCGAAAAGATAAAGCGTGCCTATCTCTATGCCGCAAAGCTGCACGAGGGACAGTTTCGCGCGAGCGGTGAAAAATATATTTTTCACCCGATAGCGGTCGCGGAGATAGCGGTCTCGCTCGGCCTTGATACCGATTCCATCTGTGCGGCGCTGCTGCACGATACGGTGGAGGACTGCGGCAGCAAGGTGAGCCTTGAGGAGATAGAATCCGAGTTCGGCAGTGATGTTTCGATGCTTGTCGACGGACTTACCAAACTGGTGCACATCCCGTTCGAGGATAAGGAAGAGAAGCATATCGAGAACCTGCGCAAGATGTTTCTTGCCATGTCGCGCGATATCCGCGTTATATTCATCAAGCTGTGCGACCGTCTCCACAATATGCGTACCCTCGGCGCAAAAAAGCCGGAAAAGCAGAGGCAGACCGCGCTCGAAACGATGCAGGTATACGCGCCGCTCGCACACCGTCTCGGTATGCAGAGGATGAAGCAGGAGCTGGAGAACATCTCGCTGCGCTACCTTGACCCGTTCGGCTATGAACAGATAGAAAAGCATATCGAAGAAAAGTACGGACAGAGCCATGATTTTATCGAGCGTGCGCGCAGTCAGATATCGGACAAGCTGACCGGAAACGGGATAAACTTCTCGCTCGACGGCAGAGTAAAGACGGTATACAGCATCTACCGCAAGATGTTCGAGCAGAACAAAAGCTTTAACGAGATATACGATTTTTACGCGCTGCGCGTGCTGGTCGATACCGAGCTTGAGTGCTATACCGTACTGGGTATCATTCACGACATGTTCCACTCGGTGCCGGGACGCTTTAAGGATTATATATCGACGCCTAAGCCGAATATGTACCGTTCGCTCCATACCACCGTTATCGGCAGGGGCGGGATACCGTTTGAGGTGCAGATAAGAACATGGGAGATGCATCGCATAGCCGAATACGGTGTTGCCGCGCACTGGAAGTACAAGTCGGGCGAGGAGAGCTCCAAGGAGATAGACGACAAGCTGCAGTGGATCCGCAAGCTCGTCGAGACCGAGGACGATACCCGCGATCCTGACGAGTTCATGCGTGCGCTCAAGATAGATATCTTCCACGACGAGACCTTTGTTTTTACCCCGAAGGGCGACGTTATTACCCTCCCGCAGGGCTCGACCGTCATCGACTTTGCATATGCCATTCATTCCGGTGTCGGCAACAAGATGATAGGTGCTAAGATAAACGGCATGATAGTGCCTATCGAACGAGTGCCGCAGAACGGCGAGATAGTCGAGATCCTTACCTCAAGCGCATCTCGCGGACCGAGCCGCGACTGGCTGAAGATAGTCAAGACCGGCGAGGCGCGAAACAAGATACGACAGTGGTTCAAGCGCGAGGAGCGCGAGGAAAATATCGCGATGGGCAGAGCGGAGATAGACCGCGAATTCCGCCGCTACGGACGCGGCTGCTCCGAGCAGATGAAGGAGGAGATCGCAACCGCAGTCGCCGCGCGATTCAGCATCAAGACCTATGAGGATCTGTGCAACACCATCGGCTACGGTGGAATAACCATCTCAAAGCTCGCGCCGAAGCTGCATGATGAATTTGAGCGCAGAACAAAGGCGGAGGAGGCGCCGCCCGCACCGACCGATGCCGCATCGGTACGTACAAAGGCGCTTCCGCATTCGCATAAGGCAAGCTCCGGCGTTATTGTAGACGGTGTAGAGGGCTGCGCGGTCAAGTTTGCAAAGTGCTGCAACCCGCTGCCGGGTGACGAGCTTATCGGATTTATCACCAAGGGCTACGGCATCTCGGTGCACAAGCGCGATTGCCCGAATGTTCGGCTGTCCATGCAGCGTGAGGAGAATGCCGACCGATGGGTACAGGCGAGATGGGACGGCGAGCAGCAGAGCGAGAAGTCGCTGTTCGAGACATCGCTCAATATCTACGCCGAGGATCGCATCTCGATGATAGCGGATATTACCACCGCGCTTGCGGATATGAAGGTCTCGATAGTTTCGATAGGAGCACGCAAAACCGGAACGGGAGGGGCTGTCATAAATGTTACCGTCGGTGCAAAGAATATAGACCATGTACGCTCGATAGTCAGCAGACTCGGTGCTATCAAGGGCGTTGACCATGTTGACCGCAGATATAATACCTGACCTGCTGCGATCGGAGGTGTTGGCTCCGAGTCTCTATGCCGTCGGTACATGCCGCACGGAACAGTCTGCTGCGGCTGTCGACCGACAACGGCTCCGAGCGAGCCCGAAAGTGATGTGAACAGATGAAGCTGTATATAGAAGGAGATATAGGGCGCTATTACGTGCAGACACTCTGCCTTATCTTCTTTCCCGGTGCGGGCTTTTCCGAGCGGGAGGAGGAGACGGCGGAGAGTGATGCTGTTCGTCTGACGTTGCGCGAGGATGCACAGAGCTATACCGCCGAGGCGATAATGCGGCACGGCGGCGAGCAGCGCAGCGCCTCCGCACGTGAGCTGCGCGACGGTATAGACTCGGACGAGAGGATAAAGAAGCGCGCGGTCGGGCGTGCGATATTTGAGGCGGGCGCGGAGCTTTTCGGCATACGTCCGGAGTGGGGAATACTCACCGGCGTTCGCCCGGCAAAGCTCGCAGAGCAGCTCGCGGAAAGTGCGCGCGCTAAAGGCTTTGACGGTGCACGTGAGGCGGAGCGGATACTCACCGGAGACTATCTCGCCGCGCCGGAAAAGGCGCATCTGCTGACCGAGGTCGCACGGAATAATTCCGCGCTGCGCGGCAGGATCGGCAGCGACGGCTGCTCGGTGTATATATCCATTCCGTTCTGCCCGACGCGCTGCGCCTACTGCTCATTTGTATCGTATTCAACTCCGCGTCTGCTTTCGCTCATTCCCGATTATCTCGAGCGGCTGTGCAGTGATATACGCGCGCTCGGCAGACTGCTGCCGAGGATCGGCAGACGGGTCGATACCGTATATATAGGCGGCGGAACGCCGACGACGCTCAGCGGCGAGCAGCTCGACCGTCTGCTCGGCTGCATAGGTGAGAATATCGATCTGTCTCGGCTGCGCGAGTTCACGCTCGAGGCGGGCAGACCCGACACGATAACCGACGACAAGCTGCGTGCGGCAAAGCGCGGGGGTGTGACCCGCGTCAGCATAAATCCGCAGACGACAAATGATGAGGTGCTGCGCAGCATAGGACGCTCGCATACGGCGGAGGAGTTCTTCCGAGCATACGAGTCGGCTGCGGCGCAGAGCTTCGACTGCATAAATACCGACCTTATCGCGGGGCTGCCGGGAGAGCGCGGAGACAGCTTTGTCCGCAGCTTTGACGAGGTAAGCGCGCTCTCGCCCGAGAATATTACCGTTCATACCTTCTGCGTAAAGCGTGCGGCGGAGCTTGCCGAGCGCGGGGGCTGCTACTCGCGTACGGGCGAGGATGCGGGACGCGGAGTTGCATATTCTCAGCGCCGCTGTGCCGAGCTCGGCTATGAGCCGTACTATATGTACAAGCAGAAGAATGCCGTCGGCGGCTATGAGAACGTCGGGTTTTCAAAGCCCGGAAAAGAGGGCATATACAACATTTTGATAATGGACGAGATACACAGCATTTTCGCGCTCGGCGCGGGCGCGGTGACCAAGCTCGTATCGCGCTCCGGCGGCGATATGCAGCGGCTGTTCATGCCGAAATATCCGTATGAGTATCTTGCCGCTTCGCCGGAGGAGTCCGACCGGACGCTCGCCGAGGCGGCGGAGAGCTTCTACCGTGACCGTTTTGATGATATAGAATGAGGCTCGGACGGCGTTGATCGCGCGGAACGATGCCCGTACAGACCGATGTCTGTACGGTATGTGACATCGCGCGGTCCTTATAACGGCTGTATTTGTACGTGCGCGGCAACGTTGAACGCGGAAATGCGAGCGATGCTTTCAGTGCTCAAAGCGGCTGCGGCACTCATACTGCCTTTACGAAACAGGAGGTGTCCTATGCAGGAACTGCATGAAAATATAATTTCGCTCTCGCCCGGCGAGTGCACTCCCGCTCTGATAGAGCGCTGCGAGGATGAGTATCGGACAAGGCTCGACCGAACCGCATCGCTGATATGCGAGAGGGTTCGCGGCGGCAGCTCTCCGCAGCTGATAACGCTCTCGGGACCGAGCTGCTCCGGCAAGACCACGACGGTAGAGAAGCTGCGCACCGATCTTGCTGCCTGCGGACTGCGTGTTTTCCGTGTGTCGATAGACGACTTTTTTCTTACCTCCGAGGTATCGTCCGATGTTTCCGCTTATTCGGAGGCTAACGGCGAGCTCGACCTCGACAGTGAGGACGCGATGGATATCCCGGAGTTTGAACGCTTTACCGGTGCTGTGCTGAGCAGGGAGTCGGCAGCGCTTCCGCAGTTTGACTTCAATCTTCAGCGCCGCAGCGGCTTTCGCCCGGTCGAATCGTCCGAGTTCGATGTTTTTATCTTTGAGGGGATACAGGCATCATACCCTGCGGTTCGCCGCGTGCTCTCTCCTGCCTCGCCGCTCTTCATCTTTACCGATGCGGCGAGCGGTGTTCGGATAGGAGATACCGAATTCTCCGCGCGGCGGCTGCGCCTTATGCGCCGTCTGCTCCGCGACCGTCTCTTCCGCTCGGCATCGGTCGAGTTCACGCTTCAGGTCTGGGCGGGCGTTGTTCGCAACGAGCAGAGCAGCATCTACCCCGCGCGCAGATATGCGGATGCGCTGATAGATTCCTCACTCGCATACGAGGTGTGTGTGCTCAAGGAGCCGCTTATCGAGCTGCTCGGTGCGGTAAGCACGGATTTTCCGCTCTATTCCGAGGTGCGCGGACTTCTCGACGATCTTTCTGCCGTTCCGTCGCTGTCCCCGTCCGCGGTTCCCGCAGATTCGATGCTGCGCGAGTTTATCGGCGATATGCAGTAACGGAGCGAATGTGCCGTGCTGATTCCGCGGCTCTGCCATGCCGACAGTGCCGAAGCATGTATGAAATACATTAGTCTGAAAGGAATATATTATGAAGTATTTGCTGAAAAATGCAAAGCTGCTCAGTGGTGAGACTGCCTGCGTTGTGACCGATGGGGCATACATAACCTACGTCGGAGCGCAGCCGTCTGAGGACAGCTATGACCGAGTCATCGACTGTACCGACCGACTTCTGATGCCGGGACTGTACAACTGTCACACGCACGCAGCCATGACGCTCTTTCGCGGCTACGGCGAGGACATGCCGCTCGACCGCTGGCTGCACGAGAAAATATTTCCCGCAGAGGATCTGTTGACGAGCCGTGCGGTCTATAATGCATCTATGCTCGCGATAGCCGAGATGATAAGGGGCGGTACCGTCTCGTTCTCGGATATGTATTTCTTCTGCGACGATACGGCGCGAGCCGTTGCCGAGTCGGGCATCAAGGCGAATATCAGCCGTTCGATAACCTCCTTTGATCCGGATATCGATATGTCGCGCGACCGACGCTTCGACGAGGCAAAGGCGCTTTACTCCGAGTGGAATAACGCGGAGGACGGAAGAATAAAGATAGATATATCACTGCATGCCGAGTATACGAATGTTCCGCGTGCCTGCATCGAGGTCGGAAAATACGCAGCCGAGCACGGCGCAAATCTGCACATCCATCTCTCGGAGACCGAGTCCGAGCACGAGCAGTGCAAGGAGCGTCACGGCGGGCTGACACCGGCAGCGTTCTTCGAACAGTGCGGCTGCTTTGAGGCACCGGTAACTGCGGCACACTGTGTGTGGGTAGAGGACGGCGATATTGAACTGCTCGCGCGGCACGGTGCTACCGCAATATACAATCCTGTCTCGAATCTCAAACTCGGCAGCGGCGTGATGCCGCTTGCAAAGCTGCTCGACGGCGGCGTAAATGTAGCTCTCGGCACCGACGGTACGGCATCGAATAATGTTCTCGATATATTCAAGGAGATGCACGTCGGCGCGATAGTACAGAAGGGCTTTACGCGCGACCCCTCGCGCATCGGTGCGGGAGATATGCTCCGCGCGGCGACTGTAGCGGGAGCACATGCTCAGCAGCGCGGCGACTGCGGAGAAATAGCGGTCGGACGGCGGGCGGATATTATCCTGCTCGATCTCGGTGCGCTCAATAATATTCCGTACTACGATCTGCGCTATACTGCCGTTTACAGCGCCAACTCGTCGAATGTGACCATGACAATGGTCGATGGCAGGATACTCTACGAAGACGGCGAATTTACCACCGTTGATATAGAAAAAATTATTCACGATATGAGGGAAGAATGTGGCAACTACTTCAAAGACCAAAAAGATAAAGAATAATAGGAATCTGTTTTTCTCCGGTGTTGCCGTGCTCACCTTTACCAATGTGCTGAACAAGGTGGTCGGCATGCTTTTCCGCATACCGATAAGCAACATTCTCGGCGACTCGGGCATGGCATATTTCAACGCCGCCTATCACATCTTCGTCTGGTTCTATATGATATCGACCGGCGGACTGCCGCTTGCAGTCTCCATACTCGTCTCCGAGGCGCGCTTCCGCGGAAACCGCGAGGAGATAAAAAAAATATACTCGCTGACTTTGAAGATGTTCATCGTTATCGGCACGCTCGGCACCGCCGTGATGATGCTGCTATCGCATCAGTTCGCCTTTCTTAACGGCGTTGCAGGCTCGTATCTTTCTATCATCGCGGTAGCACCGACATTGTTTCTTGTCTGTGTGGCGAGTGCGATGCGAGGGTATTTTCAAGGCTTTCAAGAGATGCGGCCTACCGCCGTATCTCAGATAATGGAGACGCTCGGCAAGCTGCTGATGGGCATACTGCTCGCGCTCGGCGCGCGAAAGCTCGGCTACGGGCTTGAGGTGCAGGCTGCCTGCGCCATTGCCGGACTTACCATCGGAACCGCGTTCGGAATGCTGTTTCTGTTCATCTCAAAGCTGCGCTTCCACGAGGAGGAGTATGCTATCGAGGGGGCTGTCGGCGGCGGGAAAATATCAGGCGGCAGGGAGATTCTGCGCAGATTGCTCGTCATAGCCATTCCGATAACGGTCAGTTCTTCCATCATGAGTCTTACTACGATGGTCGACGATATGATAATCAACTGGCGGTTGATGAGCATCGGCTATGTAGAGGAGTACGCGAACGCTCTGTACGGAAACTATACCGGCTTTGCCGTTCCGTTTGCCAACCTCCCGCCCGCACTTATCTATCCCATATCCTATTCACTCATTCCGCTGCTCAAGGGCACTCTTACCCTTGGCGACAGCAAGCGCAGCGCGGAGATATGCCGCAGCTGTCTGCGCGTTACCGCGATAGTGGCGCTGCCGTGCACGCTCGGTGTCAGCGTGCTCTCCGAGCCTCTGCTAAAGCTGCTGTACAATGCGGAGAGCTCCGAGCTTTCCGCGCCAAAGCTGTCTGTGCTTGCAATATCCATATTCTTTATCTGCATGCTCTCGATATCGAATGCGATCCTTCAGGCATACGGCAGACAGAATAAGCCGATCATTTCGCTCGTCAGCGGCTCGGTCGTAAAGATAATGCTCAGCTTTGTGCTTATCGGTATTCCGGCGATAAATATATACGGCGCGCCGATATCAACCGTTGTATGCTATATAATCTGCACCGTACTCAACGTATATTTCATGGCGAAATATACCGATGTCCGTCCGTCGGTCTTTGTTACGTTCGTGAAGCCGCTTATCGCATCGGCGGTCTGCGTCGGAGGAGCCTTCGGAATGATACGCCTGCTTTCCGGTTATCTGCCGAGCAAGGCGGTGACGCTCATCGCGATAGCTTTCGCGGCGATAATCTATGTGATAGTGCTGTTTACCATCCGCGGTGTAGAGCGCGACGATATCCTTATGCTGCCTAAGGGCGCAAAAATCTATGCAGGACTGCAGAAAGCAAGACTTGTAAAATAAACGGAGAACAAAATGTCAGCAATAGAAGAAAAGAAATACCTTACCGATAAATACGCTACCTCCGAGCGCATGACCGCAGCCGATCTGCGCATGATAACCGCGCTGCTCCGCTCGCCGGACGGCTGTCCGTGGGACCGCGAGCAGACGCACGAGAGCGTTCGCGAAAACTTCATCGAGGAAACGTATGAGGTCGTTGAGGCGATAGATAACCGCGACCCGGTGCTGCTCTGTGAGGAGCTGGGCGATGTGCTGCTTCAGGTAATGTTTCACGCACGGATGGAGGAGGAGCGCGGCAGCTTTACCTTCGACGATGTATGCAACGGCATCTGTCGCAAGCTGATACTGCGACACCCTCATGTTTTCGGAGATACCGAGGTCAGCGGTACCGCGCAGGTGCTCGACAACTGGGATGCGATAAAGCAGCGCTCCAAGAGTCAGACCACCGCGACCGAGACGCTCGAGAGCGTCGCCCGCTCTCTTCCCGCGCTTATGCGTGCGGAAAAACTGCTCGGACGTGCCAAAAAGGCGGGCTATCTTGATGCTGCCGTGCCCGACGACGGGGATTCCTCGCTCGGCGCGCGTCTCATGCGCCTTGTGCTCGAGGCTCGCGAGAGCGGAACGGATGCCGAGCGCGAGCTGTACGAGGAGTGTGACCGCATGACCGAGCGCGTGCGTGCGGCGGAGCAGTCGGCAGAGTGATCGTCGGCTCGGTACTGTACGGCAGAGTATCTCATACGGTGTAGTAAATACGATGTCAGCGCAGCGGCATGCATGCGCTTTTCAGGTACTGCGGACAGCATAGCAAACAATAACGAGATTCCCATGGATTCCTTGAAGAGATAGGAGAATGAATATGAGAATTGATAAATTCTTGAAGGTCTCACGTATAATAAAACGCAGAACGGTGGCTAACGAGGCATGCGATGCGTCGCGCATCACCGTTAACGGCAGACCGGTCAAGGCGTCGTATGATGTCAAGGTCGGTGATGTAATTACCGTTTCATTCGGACAGCGCGAGCTGACCGTACGGGTGACAAATGTACTGGAGCATGCGGTCAAGGCTGATGCCTCATGCATGTACGAGGTCGTTGAACAGAATTCACACCACGACTGAGCTGCCGCGGTCTCCCGTAATGCCGCACACGGAAATGCCGTATGCGGGATAGTGCTTCCGCGCGGCGGGGCTTTGCGTGTCGGGGCTTTCGGACTCTTTGAATATAATATGCTTACGACGGCGGAGACGTAGCTTCGCCGTCATTTTCTTTCATTATTATATGTAGTGCATGAGGATGTCTGTCGAACGGTCTTATTTCGGCATAAAAAAGTGCCGCTTGTGCAGCCAAAGCTCTTAATGTCACCGCACAGATTACCGAGCGGTAATATTGCGAAATACCGCCGCATATAATATACTCGGGAACGGGGCTGATAAAAAAAGCGCCGTATTATCGGGAGGTTTTCGGGATGGAAGCAAGATCGGAGAAGAGCAGGGCGGGCAGGCATTCGATATCGCTTGTCGGCAGAGAACGTATGACGGTGTGCGGCGCGCGTGATGTACAGTCGTTTGACGAGAGCGGGATAGTTTTGCTTACCGATATGGGGGTACTCAGCATAGAGGGGGAGGGACTGCGGATAGTCTCATTTTCTTCGCCGCCTACCGCGCCTGCCGACGGGAGGATAAAGCTCGTCTATGACGGCAGTGCCGGTGCGGGCGAGCTCGGCGACGGTGTTATCGAGATAGTCGGGCGGGTGGACGCTCTTGCCTATATTTCCGAGGACGGCGAGGAGGACGGCGGCTTCTTCCGCTTTCTGCGCAGGAGGCGGCAATGACCGTTCAGATGGAGCATGTCTCGCAGCTCGTTCTTGCCTCGAGCGCGCTTTACGGCGCGGCGGTCGGCGCCTCGCTCGGCGCGGTCTACGATTTATTTCGTGCGCTGCGCATTGCGGCGGGACTGACTCTGCGCCGCTGCTTTGCCTATCGTGGCAGAACGCTGCCGACATGGGGGCGTCGCCTTTCTGCGGCGCTTTTATTTATTTCGGATGTGCTGTTCTCGCTCATTGCCTCCGCTGCGCTGAGCGTGACGGTGTTCCATCTGCTGTCGGGACATATCAGGTGGTTTATTCTGCTCGGCACCGGGCTTGGTTTTCTCCTCTACCGCAGAACGGTCGGCAGACTTACCGCCCGTATCATGCCTCGGATCATTCGCGCGGTCGGACGGTTCGTTCTTGCCGCTGCGCGTCTGACTCTTCTGCCGCTGCTGCGTTTGCTGCGTCTGCTCTTCCGCCTGCTGTCCTGTCCTCCTGCGGCACTTCTGCGCTGCCTCGATTCGCGCCGCGAGCGCAGGTTTGCCATGCGTGCCGCGCGCTCCGCTCTCGGTGCTGCGCAGTATTCGGAGCGGACGGGAAGCGCCGGAGAAAGCGGTCGGGAACGGCAGCGCTCTTAATAGCTTATTTTTTTCGGATAACGGACATCTCATCCCCGGCGGCTGTATGCTTCCGGGGATGCTTCGCCTTCTGCCGAGCGCCACACAGTCGGCAATGCACTGCTTTTTCATTATTTCACGACGCGATACATCGGCAGAGGTGCGCATTTTCAAAAAAATATCGCTATGCGGTAGATTTATGCCGCAAAATGTGATACAATGGTAACAAGAGGTGATACGCATGGCAGGCAGAAACAGATATATAATGCCCGAGAAGCGGATGAATGTTTTCATAAAGGCGGCGATAGTAGTATTCGTATGCTTCTGCGTGGCGTCGATTATCGGACAGCAGTATGAATACAACGAGCTGTGCAACGAGCAGGACAAGCTCGAGTCTCAGATAGAGGAGCGCGAGTACGATATCGAGGAGATGAGCGAGCTGCTCGACCACGAGGTCGACGATGAATATGTAAAGCAGATAGCTCGCAAGAGCCTCGGGTATCACATGCCCGACGAGGTTATCTATTACAACGATCTTAAAAAGTGACTATCATAAACGTTTTAACAATTGACAACACAGCCGCACGGGGGAAAGCTCGCGCGGCTTTTACGGTGAGGCTATGAAGGATACGGAAACAAGGCGGCAATATAAAAACGACGGCGGGGCGGCAGACCGCGCGGATATTTCGCGCAGCGGCGCTAATCCGGACGACAGCTCCCGCAGCGATGCGCACGCAGCTCGCGGCGGCAGAGACGGCAAACGCACCGTCAGCCGCGGCGCGATGATAGCCGTTGTGTCGGTGCTCGGCGCGCTGACGCTGTTGCTCGGTGCGCTGCTTGTACTTGCGCTGCGGCGCGACGATGCAGAGCAGCCGCTCCCGCCGGAAACGACCGAGGATACGGCTGCGCGCGAGCGCGAAAGTGCGCTCGAATCCGAACGCGACGCGCTGCGTGCCGAGCTTGACGGCATACAGCTGACGAAGGATGAGCAGCTGCTTCTTGAGCGGATAAAGGAAAAGGATGTTCGCATAGAGGAGCTGCAATCGACGGTCGATCTGCTCTCGCAGAGCTTTACGCCCGAGCTGCGGCGGCAGGCAGAGCTTTTCTCCGAGCTCGGCAGTCTGATGGAGGAGCGTCCGTATCTTATCAGCGCAGACGACGGCAGCAGCTTTCGCCCGCGCATAGGCATCTGCTATCTCGACCTTGAGACCGGATATACCGTCTCATGCGGCGGAGATACCGTTTTCGACTCGGCGAGCGTTATCAAGGCACCGTTTATCCTCTCGGTGCTGCTCGATGCCGAGGGCGGCGGGGATCGTTACGACCTTGCGGGCAAGACCCTTGAATATAATCGTGACGAATACTACCGAGAGGGCACCGGACGGATAGTCGACAGCCCCGACGGTACGGTTTATACATATGAGGAGCTTGTCCGGTACGTGCTCTCGTACAGCGATAATGTGGCATTTAATACCCTTATGCGCGCCTACGGCTACGGCTCTTTGCATCGTATGATAGATAAGCAGGGCTGGGAGTCGATGAAGTCAAGTGCGAGTCGAATGAGCGCACGCGACGGCTGCCGCGTAATGGAGCAGATATATAAGTACACGGAGGGCGGGCATAAGTATTCCGCTCTGATGAAGGATGCGCTCATAGACAGCGATCAGCCGAAGCTCATCGCGCGTGTCGCGGGAGACCGAAAGGCGGCGCATAAATACGGCTGGGATTACGGCGCATACCACGATATCGGCATAGTCTACGACGAGCACCCTTATGCCGTCGCAATATTTTCGGAATACGACAGCGCGACCGCCGCGCAGGTCGAGTATCTCGACAGTCTGCTCGAATGCGTCGATCGCATACATACCGAATACCGCGCATCGCTCGAAGGATAATTCGGTACCCCGCATCCCGCAAATATCACGGCATTTCCCGCATCGCGGACACATCGCGTTCACCGCGAAATATTCGCCGAAAAGGATGTCTGTTATGAAGGAAAGCGGCAGATTAAAGCAGAATCTCAGAACAACGTTTTCGACCTCAAAATACATGCTCGGATACGTATGGCGCTCGCGCAGCGGCAAGGGCTACATACTGATGAAGAGCTTTTTGTCGGTGCTCGGCGCCGTACTTCCGCTCGGACTCGTGCTTCTGCCCGGACTTATCATAAACGAGTTGACGGGCGCGCAGCGGGTCGATGTTCTTTTGTGGTATATCGCCGCGACAGCGGGGATACCGCTGCTGCAGAGCGCGGTCACGTCGTCGCTGAATGTGTATTTAAACAGTCTGCGATACAGGTTCATGGTGCAGGTCAACGCGGATTTTATCGGTCATTGCGCGGACATGGATTACGAGACGATGGAGAACCCCGAGATAGGGATGCTCAAGGAGCGCGCGGCGGATACGACCTTCAGGAGCCTTGATGTGTTTGAGGGTCTGAGCGGTCTTGTCACGGCGCTTGTCAGTCTTATCATGTGCATCTCGACGATAACGGTGCTGAATCCGTGGATACTGATCCCCGTCGCGGCAGCCGTCGTGCTCAATTATATAAACGGCAAATGGCTGAACCGAAAGACCTTTGAGATGAACCGCAATATACAGCGCTACAACCGCTACGGATGGCCGGTGATGAGCTATTTTTCCGATATGAAGTATGCAAAGGAGATGCGCATATACGGTCTGAAGGATTTTTTCATCAACCTGTACGTCGGAAAGCGGCTCGAAGCAAATAAGTACGGCGAGAAAAGCAGCATTTATATCCGCAACAGCAGCTTTTTCGGCGCGCTGATATCCTTTGCGCAGACCGCGCTGCTGAATCTCTATTTCGTTTTCAAGGTCATTGCGGGCGCGCTGTCGGTCGGCAGCATGACGATATATATGGGACTGATAATGCAGTTCTCGGGCTCGCTGTCTAACATCACACAGCGGTATCTCAACCTGTCTATGCTGAGTCTCAGCGTGCAGGAGCTTATAAAATTCATGGAGATACCGCTGAGCAATCACGTCAGAGGAAGCCTCACGCCTACCTTTGATGCGGATTCGGTTATCGAATTCAAAAACGTATCGTTCAGATATCCCGGCAGCGACAGATTCGTTATCAAGGGGCTGAGCCTTACAATCCGCGGCGACGAAAAGCTGTGCATCGTGGGCGCAAACGGCTCGGGAAAATCGACCTTCGTAAAGCTGCTGACGAGGTTGTACGTCCCGACGGAGGGCGCGATACTGCTGAACGGCATCAATATAAACGAGTACGATTATCGGGAGTATTGCAGGCTTTTTGCGCCCGTGTTTCAGGATTTTGCGCTGTATAATATCACACTGGGCGAAAATATCGTGATGGCGGAGAGCTACGACGAAGAACGGCTGCGGTCGGCGGCGCGTCAGAGCGGCTTGTCCGAGATGGCGGAGCATAATAAGAACGGCTACGATACCGTTATCTATAAGTGGTTTGACGAGGAGGGAATTGAGCCGTCGGGCGGCGAGGGGCAGCGCATTGCCATGGCGCGCGCACTCTATCGCGGCGGCAGCGTCTATATCCTTGATGAACCGACGGCGGCACTCGATCCGCTTGCCGAATACGAAATTTATACGCAGTTTAATAATATGATAACCGATAAGTGCGCCGTGCTGATAACGCACCGTCTCTCCGCGGTTCAACTCGCCGATATGGTCGCGGTGTTCGACGACGGGCACGTAGCCGAATACGGAACGCATGCCGAGCTGTATGCAAAGGGCGGAATATATACCGAGATGTTCGACAAGCAGGCAAGGTTTTACCGTGACAAGCCGTCGGAGCACACGGCGGAGAGCATCGGCAAGGTGGGAGAATAATAACAGGAAAGCGCTGCCACTTTTGTGGCGGGTATAAACGGCGAACGGTGGTTTTTCTTGCGGCGGTGCAGTGGCAAACGGGCGCGGCGGTGCTCCGCATGCGGCGTGAAGGAGACGATTTCGATGCCCCTATATGCGGGCACGTTATTTTCGGGTTGAAAGGATCAAAGGATGGAGAAACCGAAGTATAATTTTAAGCAGACCGTAAAAAGCACAAGCTGTTTGCTGAAGATGGTCTGCGGAAAGAAGCAAGGGAAGCGGCTGATAGCGCACAGCGGAGTGTTCTCATGCCTTAATGCGTTGGTGCCTATCGGTCTTTCAGTTTTGCCCGGTATGATCATTAATGAGCTTACAGGCGACCGGAGATTGCAGGTTATCGGTGCTTTGCTTGCGACGATGTTGTTTATACCGGTCGTATACCAGCTATTCAGCATAATGATGAACAGACGGATAATGAGGTTATCCTTTGAACTCAAGGATTCGCTCGAAACCGATTTCTACATTCATCTGTCGCGGGTGGATTTTGAATACCGCGAGTCGCCCGATATCGGAATGATGGGCGGACGGGCAAAGGATACCATTCAGAATTCGGCGAACATCATATCACAGCTGTTCGGCTTGCTGTCGTCGGTTGTCAGCGTTATCGCGCTCTTTTCCATTATCAGCACGCTGTCTCCGATCGTTATCGTGGTTATTGTGCTGATAATGTACATCAATTCTCTGATAGCTAAGCGTTTGAATGCGGATATTTTTAAGTTGAACAAGGAAAGTGACCGCCTCTCGCGATTTTTGCTCGTCAGTCATAATCCGCTCGCGCAGTATTTGTGGGCTAAGGAGATGCGCATTTTCGGGCTGACGCCGTACATGATTGACAAGAAAACCTCGGCGGAAAGGGACTATTTCAATAATGAACTGAGCAAGAATAAGCTGCAGAGCAAGGCGGGCGTGAAGCAGTCGCTTCTCGGATGCGCGCAGCAGCTTATCATATATGCATACCTCATCTATAAAGTTTTGGCGGTCGATCTTCCGATAGGTACTATGTCGATCTATTTGAGTGCTGCAGGGCAGTTTTCATCCGCGGTCGGCGGAGTATTCGGCTCATATCTCGGGTTGAATAATAATGTCCCCCATGTTAATGAAATGATAGAGTATATGAATCTGCCGCTGACTCGGTCGCGCTGCGGTAATGAGGCTGCCTCTTTCGGAGCGGATTCCGTGATCGAATTCAAAAATGTTTCATTCAGATACCCAGGCAGCGACAGAGATATATTGAAGAACTTTAATCTGAAGATCAGAAGCGGCGAGACGCTGTGCATCGTAGGCGAAAACGGCGCGGGGAAATCTACATTTATAAAGCTGCTGTGCCGTATGTTTTCACCGACTGACGGCGAGATACTTCTGAACGGAAAGAGCCTTAATGAGTATGAGCCAGAACAGTATATAAAAATGTTTGCGGCGGTCTTTCAAGACTATCAGCTGTTTGACGGCTTGACACTCGGAGAAAATATTGTTCTTACGAATGACTACGATGCCGAAAAGCTCGATGCTGTTTGTAAAAGCAGTGGGATCTACCAGTTGATAGAAAAGCTTCCGCGTCGTTATGATACATATATCAGCAAATGGCTCGACGAGGACGGAATAACTCCGTCGGGCGGAGAGGAGCAGCGTATCGCTATCGCTCGTGCCTGCTATCGCGGAGGCAGTATATATTTGCTCGATGAGCCGACGGCGGCACTCGATCCGCTTGCCGAATACGAGATTTATACGCAGTTTCACAATATGATACACGGAAGAACGGCTGTTATGATAACCCATCGGCTCTCTGCCGTTCAGCTAGCTGACAAGGTTGCCGTGTTTGACAACGGGCATGTTGCCGAATACGGAACGCATGCCGAGCTGTATGCAAAGGGCGGAATATATACCGAGATGTTCGACAAGCAGGCGAGATTTTACCGTGACAAGCCGTCGGAGAGTGACGGAGATGAAGAATGCGATTAGTATTTGTGCTTTGCGGAATATTGGCGACGTGTACAGTAATTGATGCTTATGGTCGTTAAAGGTGGGATTGACAATGATGAAAATACTCCCGTTTAAAATTGACCCTCAGGTAAGAACATATTTGAATCATGCCTATGCTTTCGGAATGGTTGAGGGAGTCCTTGGCAGTGATATAATTCCGCGGCTTTCGTGTGAGACGTATATAAATTGTATTTATAGTCGGGATGATGCCAACAAGTTTTATATTTATACCTACAATGATGATGGGTGGTTTGAAAAAACGGGTATAGTTTCGCGGGATGTGCACGTATGCGACGATCCGAATTTAAAATGTGTATCTGAGGCATTGCAGATCGCAATCAGAAGAATAATCGGCGGTGAGTATGTTTTATGCTGTCCGAACGAAGGACGGCTGAGCATACATAACATGGGAAGGCCCTATGATTTTGATCATGAGTGTCTTTTGTGGGGCGTAGATGTTGAAGAAAAGACTTTTCAGTCGTCAGGGTATGTGCGCGGAAGATATATGCAGTATGAGATTGATTTCGATGAGCTTACGAATGCACTTATCAATGTTTGCGGCGGCTATGTGGATATGATATTTTATAGAGTGGATGCCGACTTTGTGTTTGGACCTCCGAATATACAAAATGTGGTGTTCCTGCTTGGCGAATATCTAATGTCGAAGTGCTCGGAGCTTAGTGAAAGGACGGATATAAAAGAATATATCGACGCGGGCAAGCTTAAATTCGGTATGGATGCGTGGGATGAGTTTGCAAATTACATTGAAGAAGTCCAAAATACAGACATGAGATATGTCAGGAGTTTTCTTGACCATAAGTATTTGATGTATCAAAGGGTGAAATATTTATCTGAGAATAACTATTTTCAAGATGCAGCTGCCTATATGACGAATGCGGAAAACATTTATAAGCAGGCGGTAAACATATTTTATAAGGTAATAAAATATGCATGTTCCCCGGCTGATATTGATAGTATGCAGAGAGAAACCGCCGAGAAGATAAGAAAAATTAATGGAGCTGAAAGAGAATATCTGTCTTGTCTGATATATGAACTTGAACGAAATTGCTGTGATAAGTCTTTTACATGATACATAATTTTTATGCCGTCCCCGTCTGTGCCATGCGCACGGACGGGGCTTTGCTATGAATGTATTTATTGTATTTCTCTTATGTTAAATAAATGTAAACAAAGCAGAAAATGACTTGATTTTAGAAAAGGTGTGAGTATAATAGTAAACAGTTATTAGCACTCGAACGGTTAGAGTGCTAACGACCTTGAGTTGCTTACTAATTTATTTTTAATATTCAGGAGGGTAATTATGAAACTGAAACCACTTTCCGACCGTGTTGTTATCAAGATGGTCGAGGCAGAAGAGACTACAAAGAGCGGCATTATTCTTGCCGGCGCGGCAAAGGAGAAGCCTCAGGTAGCTGAGGTCATCGCAGTCGGACCCGGCGGTGTTGTTGACGGCAAGGAGATCGAGATGACCGTTTCCGTCGGTCAGAAGGTCATTACAAGCAAGTATTCCGGAACCGAGGTTAAGGTTGACGGTGAGGAGTACATGATCGTCAGAGTCGGCGACATTCTCGCGGTAGTTGAGTAATTCTACCGGGCTTATATAGTTATATAGGAGGAATATAGATATGGCTAAGGAACTTATGTACGGTATGGACGCAAGAAACGCACTGCTTCGCGGTGTTGATAAGCTTGCAGATACGGTTAAGATCACACTCGGACCGAAGGGCAGAAACGTCGTTCTCGAAAAGAAGTACGGCGCACCGATGATCATCAACGACGGTGTTACAATCGCCAAGGAGATCGAGCTTGACGACGCTATGGAGAACATGGGCGCACAGCTCATCAAGGAGGTCGCAACAAAGACCAACGATGCGGCAGGCGACGGTACTACCACCGCTACCGTTCTCGCTCAGGTGCTTATCCGCGAGGGTATGAAGAACGTTACCGCCGGTGCTAACCCGATGGTTCTCCGCCGCGGTATCTCCAAGGCGGTTGACAAGGCTGTCGAGGAGCTGCGCGCAATGAGCAAGAAGGTAAACGGCAGCGAGGACATCGCAAGAGTCGGTACCATCTCGGCAGACGACGAAGTTATCGGTCATCTCATCGCCGACGCTATGGAGAAGGTCTCCGCAGACGGCGTTATCACCGTTGAGGAGTCCAAGTCCGCAGATACCTACTGCGAGGTCGTTGAGGGTATGCAGTTCGACCGCGGTTATCTCTCTCCCTATATGGTAACCGATACCGATAAGATGGAGGCTGTCATCGACGACGCGCTCGTTCTTATCACCGATAAGAAGATATCCAACATTCAGGAGATCCTGCCTCTGCTCGAGCAGATCGTTCAGGCGGGCAAGAAGCTGCTCATCATCGCAGAGGATGTCGAGGGCGAGGCTCTTACCACTCTCGTACTCAACAAGCTGCGCGGAACCTTTACCTGCGTTGCAGTTAAGGCGCCCGGATTCGGCGACCGCCGCAAGGAGATGCTCCGCGATATCGCTATCCTGACAGGCGGTGAGGTCATCTCCGACGAGCTCGGACTTGAGCTTAAGGATACCACCATGCAGCAGCTCGGCAGAGCAAGACAGGTCAAGATTAACAAGGAGAACACCATCATCGTCGGCGGCGCAGGCGACAGCGAGGCTATCAAGTCCCGTGTTGCTCAGATCCGCAGCGCTATCGAGACCACTACCTCCGACTTCGACCGCGAGAAGCTCCAGGAGCGTCTTGCTAAGCTCGCAGGCGGCGTAGCAGTTCTCAAGGTCGGCGCAGCTACCGAGACTGAGATGAAGGAGAAGAAGCTCCGCATCGAGGATGCGCTCAACGCTACCAAGGCAGCAGTTGAGGAGGGTATCGTAGCAGGCGGCGGAACGGCTTATATCACCGTTATCCCCGCAGTCAGAGCCGTTGCAGAGTCGCTTGAGGGCGATGAAAAGACCGGCGCTATGCTCGTAGTTCGCGCTCTCGAGGAGCCGCTTCGCCAGATCTGCAACAACGCAGGCGTTGAGGCTTCGGTCGTTGTTGATAAGATCAAGAACAGCGGCAAGACCGGCTTCGGTTACAACGCTGCACGCGATGAGTATGTAGATATGATGGATGCCGGAATCGTCGATCCTACCAAGGTTTCGCGCTCTGCACTCCAGAATGCTTCTTCTATCGCATCGGTCGTTCTTACCACCGAGGCACTTGTTGCCGACAAGAAGGAGCCCGCACCCGCAGCACCTGCCGCTCCCGGAATGGATGGCGGCATGGGCGGCATGTATTAAAGGAAATGCCCAAAAACGTCCGGATCGAAAAAGCGGATAAAGATTAGTAATAATCAAAAATGGATAATCAGAAGCCGAAAAAGCCGATGAAATCCTAAAAAGCGCAGAACGAAAAGCAAAAGAGATTATATCGATTAAGTATTATATGATTTGTCGATAATATGTGATGGAATTCCGACGGATTCTCTCAAGATAATTAATTTGCTTTTCTAACATCAAAACCGTCTCTGTTGTACATCGGTACGGCAGAGACGGTTTTTGTGCTTCTGCATTTTTCCTTATACGTTGGCACAAAATGAAGATTTTTGCATCATACTGCATTTTTCTATAGTTCAAGTAGGTTCAGTCATTTCTATAGTACACACGAGTAGAGTACATGCGGGGACAAGCTTTCTGCGGCGGTAAAAAGCGTCGTGCTGTCGCGATGGTTAACTCTTGCGCGTTTGGGTTGTGAAAAACGGCACGACAGGAATTGAATGCATGTTTTCGGGGAAAATTATCCGTGCCGAGACATGAAAATTTTGTCCTGAATGACGGAGCGCACGGCGAGGACGGTGACGGTTCGCGGCAGAATGCGTTGGAAGCGATAGTGAACATGCGGCGAACGGCAGAGTGTGCGGAGGAGAGGGACGCATGGTGAATTGAGAAGTGCGCAGCGGAATGCGGGGACGCGGCGGAATGCGGCGGAATGCGGCGGGGTGTGTCAGTTGCAGCAGCGGCGGAGCGGCACTGCTATGGCTTTATTTCCCTTAAATGCCGCCGATATGGCTTCGGACGCGTCGAGTGTGCCGTTATAATTACCAAAGGCGGGGAGCGATGGCGCGGGATTTTTCACACTTTATTAAAACCTTGTTTTGATGAGTTTTTGTTAGTTGACAAACCGGTTCGAATGGTGTATCATTATGTCGGACGAAGAAATTCGTCCCGGTTTTTTTACATCGGATATTGCATTTTTGTGTCGGCGTGGGCGTCGTGTCTCGGCGCGGACAACAGGTGTGTGTTCGATGTTGCTTTATTTGTCGGGCTTGCCAGACCGCGCAGATAGGATTAAGGGCTGCCGCGAGGCGTGCTTTTAATTATAAACAAATTTGGAGGATTAGACAAATGCTTAAGAAGATTCTTTCTATTGCTCTCGCAGTTGTTATGATTGTCTCGGTTGCCGCTTTTGCGACCTCTTGCGGCAATACTGCCGGCGACAATAACAGCGAGACTACCGTTGCCGATAACAAGGCAAACGACGGTAAGGAGTTCAAGGTAGGCTTCATTTTCCTGCACGACGAGAACTCCACCTATGACCTTAACTTCATCAACGCAGTTAAGGGTGCTCAGGCTGCTACCGGTCTTACCGATTCGCAGGTCATCATGAAGACCAACATTCCCGAGGGTCAGGAGTGCTACGAGGCTTGTGAGGACCTTGTCGATCAGGGCTGCTCGCTCATCTTTGCAGACAGCTTCGGTCACGAGACCTACCTCATTGAGGCTGCTAAGAAGTACACCGATGTTCAGTTCTGCCATGCTACCGGTACAAGAGCTCACACCGAGGGTCTTTCCAACTATCACAATGCATTTGCTTCTATTTACGAGGGTCGTTATCTTGCAGGCGTTGCCGCAGGTCTTAAGCTCAACGAGATGATCGCAAACGGCGACTTTACCGCTGAGCAGGCAGTTATCGGCTACATCGGCGCGTATACCTACGCAGAGGTCGTTTCCGGTTACACCTCCTTCTTCCTCGGTGCAAGATCGGTTTGCCCCACCGCTACCATGAAGGTTCAGTTCACCGGCTCTTGGTATGACGAGGCTATGGAGAAGGAAGCTGCAAACGCACTTATCGCTCAGGGCTGCAAGCTCATCAGCCAGCACGCTGACTCTATGGGTGCTCCTACCGCATGCGAGATGGCAGGCGTTCCCAACGTCTCCTACAACGGCTCTACCGTTCAGGCTTGCCCCAAGACCTTTATCGTTTCTTCCGCTATCAACTGGCAGCCTTACATGGAGCTCATCATCAAGAACACCATGAACGGCAAGGCTATCGACGCTGACTGGACCGGCACACTTGCTACCGGCTCTGTCGTTCTCTCCGACATCAACACCAATGCAGCTGCCGCAGGCACTGCGGAGAAGATCGCCGAGGTCAAGGCTGAGCTCGAGGCAGGTACACTTCGCGTATTCGACACCTCTAAGTTCACCGTTGACGGCGCTGCTCTTGAGAGCTACATGGCTGACGTTAACTCCGACGCTGACAACACGGGCGACACCGAGGCTATTGTTAACGGCTACTTCCATGAGTCCGAGTTCCGTTCTGCTCCTTACTTCGATGTAAAGATCGACGGAATCGAGCTTCTCAACAGCGCATTCTGATTTTAACAGTATAATATGACAGGAGGGGAGCAGGGTGCTGCCCGGCTCCCCCGACTGTCTTTTATCGGAGACGGCTCCGATATTTTTTCTTTAAAGAATTCCGAAGAAACGGTATATCCTTCTTCGGTTTTTCCTGCTTTTTCGGAAAAGCCTACAATTCTGACGCGGAGGTGCGGTGTGACAGATTCCGTAGCGATACAGCTAAAGCATGTTACCAAGCGATTTGGCAGCATAGTTGCAAATAAGGATGTTGACCTTGACGTGCTTCACGGCGAGATACTTGCGGTACTCGGCGAAAACGGCAGCGGCAAGACCACTCTTATGAATATGATATCGGGTATTTACTATCCCGATGAGGGAGAGGTTTATGTCGACGGAGAACCCGTCGTTATCCGCTCCCCGAAAGATGCGTTCCGTTACAAGATCGGAATGATACATCAGCATTTCAAGCTCGTCGATGTATTTACGGCGACCGAGAATATCATCCTCGGCATAAATGAGGACAAATATTCGCTTCCCGCCGCGCGAGAGAAGGTAGTCGCGCTTACCGAGAAATACGGCTTTATAATGGATCCCGACAAGAAGATCTACGATATGAGCGTTTCCGAGAAGCAGACGGTAGAGATATTGAAGGTACTCTACCGCGGTGCGGACATACTTATTCTTGATGAGCCCACCGCCGTGCTTACCCCGCAGGAGACGGAAAAGCTGTTTGACGTTCTCCGTCGTATGCGCGACGAGGGCAAATCGGTTATTATTATTACACACAAGCTGCACGAGGTGCTTTCCATCTCCGACCGCGTCGCCGTTCTCCGCAAGGGCGAGCATGTTGCTACCGTTGAGACCGCAAAGACCGATGAGGCAAGTCTTACCGAGATGATGGTCGGCAAAAAGGTCACTCTGAACATCGACCGCAGCGAGCCGCGCGACGTATGTCTGAGACTGCTCGTTCGTGATGTCAATTATACCAACAGCGACGGCATTAAGGTTCTGAATGGCGTTTCGTTCGAGGCGCGCGCAGGCGAGATACTCGGTATCGCAGGCATCGCAGGCTCGGGACAGCGCGAGCTGCTTGAGGCTATCGCGGGACTGCAGCCGATAGATTCGGGCGAGATCACATATCTCAGTCCGAAGGACGGAGAGCACATAAATCTCCGCGACAAGACTCCCGTACAGATACGCGACCTCGGTGTCCGCCTGTCGTTCGTGCCCGAGGACCGTCTCGGCATGGGACTTGTCGGAAACATGAACATAATCGACAACATGATGCTGCGCAGCTACGGCAAGGGGCGCTCCATCTTTCTGAACAGAAAGAAGCCGCACGACCTCGCCGACGAGATAATCAAGGATCTCGAGGTCGTTACCCCGAGTGCCTTTACCCCCGTCCGCCGTCTCTCCGGCGGCAACGTACAGAAGGTGCTTGTCGGACGCGAGATCGCGGCGGCTCCGTCGGTATTTATGGCGGCATACCCCGTCCGCGGACTCGACATCAATTCCTCCTACATGATATATAACCTGCTCAATAAGCAGAAGGAAAGCGGCGTTGCCGTCATATTTGTCGGAGAGGACCTCGATGTGCTTATCGGGCTCTGCGACCGTATAATGGTCATAAACTCCGGCAGCATAACCGGAACTGTCGATGGCAGGACCGCCGTCAAGGAAGAGATAGGCTATCTCATGACAAAGACAGACAAGAAGGAAGAAAAGGAGGGAGAGCAGCATGGCAGCAACTAAAAAAGCCGAGGGACACGAGCCCCTCTTTCACATAGTCAAGCGCCCCGCCATCGCATGGTGGCACGCATGGCTCATTCGCATCGGCGCGGTCATAGCGGCACTCCTTGTCGCGGGCATCGTAACGCTCGCGCTGACGGGCGAGAACCCCATCAGCGTTTACGGAACGATGATCAAATCCTCCTTCGGAACGAACAGGCGCGTATGGCAGCTGCTGCAGAATATCGCAATGCTGCTCTGCGTTGCGCTTGCCGTAACACCCGCATTCCGTATGCGCTTTTGGAACATCGGCGCGGAGGGTCAGGTGCTCATCGGCGGACTTGCTACCGCGGCATGCATGATAACGCTCGGCGGAAAGGTTCCTGACGGTGTGCTCATCCTCATAATGGCGGTTGCGGCTATCGTCGCGGGCGCGATATGGGGTGTAATTCCCGCATTCTTCAAGGCTAACTGGGGTACAAACGAAACGCTCTTTACTCTCATGATGAACTATGTTGCAATGCAGCTCGTTCAGTTTTTTGTCGTCAAATGGGAGGTGCCGAAGGGCTCTGGCAAGGTCGGCATCATCAATCAGGATACGCATGCCGGTTGGCTGCCTACCATCGGCGACAACAGCTATCTGCTGAATATCATCATCGTTGCGCTCATCGTCGTTATTCTTTTCGTATATCTGCGCTATTCTAAGCACGGCTACGAGATATCGGTCGTAGGCGAGAGCGAAAACACCGCCCGCTATATCGGCATCAACGTTAAGCGCGTTATTATACGCACAATGGCATTCTCGGGCGCTATCTGCGGCGTTGCGGGTCTGCTGCTCGTCGGCGGAACGCATCATACGATAGCAACAACGACGGCTGACGGCAGAGGCTTTACCGCTATCATGGTATCGTGGCTTGCAAAGTTCAATCCTATCTATATGATACTTACCTCGTTCCTGCTCGTGTTCCTCGAGCGCGGCGCGGGCGAGATTGCGACGGTATTCAAGCTCAACGAATCCTTCTCCGATATCATCAGCGGAATTATTCTGTTCTTCATTATCGGAAGCGAATTCTTCATCAACTACCGCATCATGCACCGCAGTGCAGGAAAGGAGAACCGAGTATGATAATTACCGTAATTCAGCGCGCTATCGTTCAAGGCATACCGCTCCTTTTCGGCTCGACAGGTGAGATAATCACCGAAAAATCGGGTAATATCAACCTCGGTATCCCCGGTATAATGTACGTCGGCGGCATCAGCGGCGTTATCGGCGCATTCCTCTATGAGGAGTCGGTCCGCGCGGCATCGGGCGTGCTCAATCCCTTCCTTGCCGTTATTATCCCGCTGCTTTCTTCTATGCTCGGTTCGCTTCTGATGGGGCTTATCTACTGCTTCCTCACCGTTTCGCTCCGCGCGAATCAGAACGTCACGGGTCTTGCACTCACTACCTTCGGTATCGGCTTCGGTAACTTTTTCGGCGGCTCGCTCGCCACTATCACAAAGAGTGAGACTGCGTCGGTCGCACTGACTCAGACGAGCGAATTCTTCCGCACGGCCCTTCCTTTTGCCTCAAAGCTCGGATGGTTCGGCGAGGTGTTCCTGTCATACGGCTTTCTCGCTTATCTCGCGATAGTCATCGCATTGCTCACCGCATTGTTCTTCAAGCATACCCGCCGCGGACTCTATCTGCGCGCGGTCGGTGAGAACCCCGCAACTGCAGATGCCGCAGGCATAAATGTTGAGCTTTATAAGTATACCGCTACCTGCCTCGGAAGTGTTATAGCGGGTCTCGGCGGTCTGTACTATGTTATGGATTATACGATGGGCGTTTGGTCGAATAACGGCTTCGGAGATCGCGGCTGGCTCGCTATAGCGCTCGTTATCTTTGCCGTATGGAAGCCCGATGTGGGTGTTCTCGGCTCAATCCTCTTCGGCGGACTCTACATCGTTTATAACTTCATCCCCGGTCTTTCGCGCAGCGCTACAGAGCTCTTTAAGATGCTCCCGTATGTGGTTACTATCATAGTGCTGATCATAATCAGCATACGTAGAAAGCGTGAAAATCAGCCGCCGGCAAGCCTCGGTCTCTCCTACTTCAGAGAGGAGCGCTGAGCGCGCCGCGCGCCACTGAGCGAATGCAGTTATAAAAAAACGCTTTAAAATAACGCCATGCAAAAAGCACTCGGGCGGCGGCTGCCGCTCGGGCGTTTTTTACGTGGCGTTTGTCCGTCATCTGCTTCAATACGCACGTACGGTGCAGATACTATGCGTATGCGCTATCGGACGGCGGTCGGAGTGCGGTTGATCAATTAAAATCCCACTCGCCGATGTTTTCGTCTTTTCCTGTGCCTGAACTCGACGATGCTGTGATAAAGCTGTCGTCATTAAAGATAATGACGGTCGCCTCAGGTGCTGTGAAAACGTTTTCCGATTTGAATTACCTCTCTAAATCTAATGTATAGGCTGTTTTTGCCGTCACGGCAAAAAGAGTCGATATTTCATCGTGCAGCCGATGAGAGTGGATGCCATTTGTGAAAATCAGACGTCTTTTCGGCACTGTGCCGGTAGGAGCGGATGCGCGGTGCATGCTCCGCGCGCGGCAGAGCATCGGATATTCGGCTGTGCGTCAATGCCAAATAAAGGTAAAACATCGTTTTTATATCTGTCAAAACGGTTTGCTGAAATTTTGCCGTATAAATGATAAAAACCCCGATAAAATCGGGGTTTTTACGGGCTGTATCTATTTTGCAGCCCTTTTATGGCGCACCCTGGGGGATTCGAACCCTCGACCTACTGCTTAGAAGGCAGTTGCTCTATCCGACTGAGCTAAGGGTGCTCATGTTTACGAGCGGTATTATACCATATATCGACTGCTTTGTCAAGCCTGATAGCGGTGTTTTTATTAAAAACAGAATCAAAAATATAGAAATCTATTGACAAGAAAGAAACATAGTGATATAATAACTACGTTACGGGGTGTGGCTCAGTTTGGTAGAGCGCTTGGTTCGGGACCAAGAGGTCGGGTGTTCGAGTCACCTCACTCCGACCATGAAAAGCGTTTGCATTGCAAGCGCTTTTTTAGTTTTATCCGACCTTCGTCGGATGTGAGTGCATATGCGTAAGCGGGCGCGGAGTCGCATAATTTGCGGTAATGTCGGGATAAGACTGCTTGTCTTATCCCGTTATTTGATGTGTGATATAACACAGATTGATAATAATTCTCGCGATATGCGTTATTGCACATCGGACATTTTGCATGTATAGTGATATTGCAGACGGATCCGTGGCTTTGCAGTAATGAACATACGGAGGTAATTATGAAACTGATGATCGGTGAAAACATCCGTTCCTACAGAAAGAAAAACGGTCTGACTCAGGAGGAATTTGCCGAGCGGCTGGGGGTAACTTATCAGTCGGTCAGCAGGTGGGAGAACGGCGCGACCTATCCCGACCTTGAGCTCATACCGTCGATATCCGAGCTGCTCGGTATCACCGTTGACGGGCTGCTCGGTATGCCGATGCGCGAGCGTGAGCGGCGGGCATCTGAGACCTTTGACGCGCTGCGGCGCGAGTGCATGAAGCGGAATTACGATACAAAACGGATATCGGAGCTGCTGCGCGAAATACGCAGAGACCATATCGACAGCGATGCCACCGTGCGCCCGTGGTGCGATGGAAACATGCGGGCATTCGGCGACCCCGAGGTTTTACCCGAGGTGCGTCTGCTCGCCGAGGCGTATCTCGAGCGACATCCGATGTGCGCTCAGACCATTCGGACGATGGCAGTCGTCGATGATGAGGAGCATCTGTCGGTTTTTCTCGAAAAATATACCACCGCGTTTGACTGCTCGGAGCGTGCTCTGATGTTTGAGCGCTGTCTGCTGCGCGGTGATGCGGCGGGGTTTGAGCGCGAGCGGATATATCGGCTGCATGAGGCGTTTTGCGCGATACTTGACATGCGCTCGCTTGTCGGAATGAGCAGCGACGCGAAACAAAACAGCGCAGCCGTTTTGTTTGCCGAGCGTGCGCTTGAGCTTTTCCGCTGCGATGCCGCGGGAGACGGTGCGGATATATGGGTCTTTGACCGTATCGAAACGGGGTTGAGCACGGCTGAATACCTTGCTGCATCGGGTCAGCGCGACGAGGCTGTAGAACGTATCGGGGCTGCGGTGCGGCTCATCGAGGACACTATGCGCATCACGGAAAGGGTCATTCTGCCGACCTCCTGTCGATTCCTTGACGGCATGGAGCGGTGGGCGGAGGAACGGTGGGCAAGCATAGATAACGACCCCGACGGGCTGCAGCAGCGGATGATATACGTCTATTCTGAGGTCGGCGGCGTGACATCCTGCGCATGTCTGTTTCCGAGCGTGTACTATGAAATGCTGACGGGCGCGGGCTTTGAGCCGCTGTGCGGAATTGCGGCGTACGGGGAGCTCTGTGAGAGGGTGCGCGCGTTGATTGAATATCGGATTCCGACGGAAGTGTGACTGTAATTTAGTGTGGATCATGGCGGCGCATATCGGATTTTGGAATGATATCGTACGATATTTGACCGCACATGCGATATTTTTCCCGCTGCGCGGCAGATGTTAATCTGCGTTGCTTGCGGCAACGGAGGGCGCGGGGTATAATAACGGCAACGACCGAAAAGGAGGCTGTTATAAAATGCTGAATGAAAATATCAGAGAGCTGCGAAAGGCAAAAGGACTCTCGCAGGAGGAGCTTGCCGTTCGGCTGAATGTCGTACGGCAGACAGTGTCAAAGTGGGAGCAGGGGTTGTCTGTCCCCGATGCGGATATGCTTGTCGCGATAGGCGAGGTGTTTGATACGCCGGTCGGCATATTGCTCGGCGAGACCGTCACTCCGCAGCTGGCGGTTGAGCTTGTGACGGGTGAATCTATGACGGGCGAGCTGCGCGCAGACCGGTCGGGCGGGAATGAACCTGTAACAGACGGCGCAAAAACGGATGAATCGGGAGCAAATGAGCCGAGAACAAATGAACCGAGAGTAAATGAATCGAGAGCAAGTGAGCTGCGGGCGATATCCGAAAAGCTCGAGGTCATTAATCTGCAGCTTGCGCGCAGGAGTGCGGGGCGCAGACGGGTGCTGCACATCGTGTTCATCGTGCTTTGCGTGCTGACGGCAGCGGGCTTTGCCGCGCTCATTTCACTCGGCAGCCCGTATCTTGAATGGAACTACGGCGACCCCGAAACGGCGGTATTCGGCGCAGCGTTTCACGCATTCGAGTGGCTGTTTGTCAGGGCTGCGCCGCTGCTGTTTGCCGCATTTGCCGTCGGCGCGGCGCTGACGCGCAGAAGAACATGAGTCTTGCTGACACGGCATATGCGTGAAGAATAAGCAACATAAGTATAATAAAAAAACGGACGGTCAGGGCTTTTGACCATCCGTTTTTTAGTCTAAGGCTTTTCCGCGCTTAACGGGTATATATTGTTGCTTACTTTGTTGTCGCAGACTCAAGCATCTCTGCTTCCGCATGCTCTTCAGGCTGCTCCGCATATGCCTTTTCTATCTCGGGAAAGGCGGAGAGCACGGGCTTGACATCCTTACCGCGAACCTTGCGGTCGAGGTAGTTTTTCGTTATCTTTGCAACGAGCGGGCAGAGAACGACGACACCGATAAGGTTAGGTATCATCATCAGACCGTTGAAGGTATCGGAGATATCCCATGCGAGCGAAGAAGAAAGAACAGCGCCGAGCACGATGGTGAGGGTGTGGATGACCTTGAACACCTTGGTGCTCTTTGTGCCGAAGAGGTACTCCCATGCCTTTGTTCCGTAGTGATCCCAGCCGAGAACGGTGGTGAAGGCAAAGAGGAACATGGCAACAGCGATGAACTTCTCACCGATGCCGCCCCAAGAGAATACCGAGTTGAACGCGGTAGCGACGAGGGTCGCGTCGGAGGATGCCGCTTCGCCCGTGACGAGATTATACGCACCCGATGTGAGTACGACGAGCGCGGTCATGGTGCAGACGACCATTGTGTCGGCAAATACCTCGAATATGCCCCACATACCCTGAGCTACGGGCTCACGGACGTTGGAGTTGGAGTGCACCATTACCGAGGAGCCGAGACCTGCCTCATTCGAGAATACACCGCGCTTGAAGCCCTGCGTGATCACCGTGCTGATGAGCACGCCGATGCCGCCGCCGATAGCCGCGATGGGCTTGAACGCACCGACGAAGATCGCCTTGAATGCGGGGAGAATGTTTGCGTAGTTGACGCCGATTATTACGAGCGAGCCGACCACGAAGAGCACGACCATAAAAGGTACGACGCGCTCTGCGACCGATGCAATGCGCTTGAGTCCGCCGAGGACTATGAGTCCGCCGAGCAGCATGAGCGCAATTCCGATGATGAGCGCATATACCGAAATATCGCCGAACACCTTAGCGTCGAGCAGCGACTGTACGGGGAATGCGGAGGTGATGTTGATGACTATCTTGTTGATCTGTCCCATGCTTCCGATACCGAAAGAGGCGAAGATGGCGAAAATAGAGAAGAGAACGGCGAGTATCCTGCCGAGGTGTTTGCAGCCGCGCTTTCCGCCGAGACCGTCCTCAAGGTAGTACATGGCACCGCCGGACCACTCGCCTGCCTTGTTGCGGCGGCGGAAGTAGATGCCGAGTACGTTCTCGGAGTAGTTGGTCATCATTCCGAAAAAAGCGGCGAGCCACATCCAAAATACCGCACCGGCTCCGCCTATGCAGATAGCGGCGGAAACTCCGGCGATATTACCCGTGCCGACCGTTGCAGCGAGTGCGGTGCAGAGCGCCTGAAAGGGAGATATTGCGCCCTTATCCTTGGTGTGACCGATAACGTGTTTTCTAAAGAGGCTTCCTATCGTGTTCTTCCACCACAGACCGAGGTGGGAGAGCTGAAAGAATTTTGTGCAGACGGTAGTCACGATGCCGACGCCGAGCAGGATTATGATACCTATCTTTACCCACACGAACGTATTTATTACATCGTTTACCGCTGCGACCTTGTCGAGAAACTGTTCCATACGAGCTCCTTTTATAAGATTAGTATAAATAAAAATTGCAGGTGCGGCAATCGCGACCTGCAAATGGTCTTACAAAAGGATATTCCCGATTTTCCGCACGGATGTCCGGCGGTGCGGAAAGATAGCTTTGTCCTTTTGCCTGAGAGATTCGCGCGGTGCGCTTTGCCCCTTCGGCACCCGCCGTCGGCGGGATTCTCCAAAGTGCCGTCGGCAGACAGTCTTCGCATTTAATTGCACCTGAGAGTGTTACTCCTTCGGTCGCGGTCACCCGCATTTCCTGCCTGCGTCACACAGCTTATTTATCTGATTTTGTATTATAACAGATCGCTCTCAAAAATGCAATATTTTTTTTGATTATTTTCATAAAAATCCGAAAAAACGTATAAATACCCGTTTTTTCTTCTTGCGAATGCAGGAACGGCAGTCTTGTGTTGCATGTGACTGCGCGCTCCGTCGTTTGTCTCCGACGCTGCATGAACATTCCGATCTCGTTCCGCTGACAAATTATGTCGTATTCTGCCGAATCCGCAGCAGTCGCGCAGGAAATTAAACCGAAATATCATTAACATTGTCATTGACACACGTTCATATTTATGTTATAATTATATCCGGCATGGAATGATTTATCAAAGGATGTTATAAATGGATTTATTCGGTTTTATTAAAGGGCGCGGCAGAAAGATAGTTCTTTTCCTTTTTGATACTTTTTGCTTCGCCGCGTGTAACTTTCTATACTATGTATTTTCGGATTACAGCAATTTTATAGAAGCTCCGCCTCCGCTGCGAACATTTCTCGGAACTGCCGCAATCCTGTTTACCTGTATTTTCGGACTGCGCCTGATCTTTCGTCTGTATGCGAATGTATGGCGCTATACAAATACCTATGCAAATCTGAATATTGTATGTGCCGACGGACTCGGCTGCATACTTGCCTGCGGGATATTCATTATTTCAGGGACAAGAGGCGGCTTTTGGCATCCGCTCATTGTCTCGATGGCAAACCTTTTGCTTGCGCTGACCTCGCGTTTTTGCTACCGCATTCTTTTCAAGAAGCTCAATGCCACACGACCCGAAGGGCAGTCGCAACTCAATGTCGCCATCGTCGGAGCGGGTCACATCGGAATAATACTGGCTAATGAGCTTAATTATAATCACGACAGTCCATACCGTCCGGTATTTTTTATCGACAACGATTCGACAAAGTACGGGAGCAGGATTTCGGGTCTGCCGGTATTCCATGAGAGAGATGCCGTTAGCAGATATCTGAAGGAATACGGCGTAAAGGAAGTATTCATCGCGCTGAACAACGTCGACAGCGACCTTGCCGCATGGCTGTTTGATTTCTACGGCAAGACCGGCTGCAAGGTGCGCATATACGATACGCCTATCCGTGACATTACCGAGAACGGAACTCACGAGGAGAACAGCAAGCGCATTATCAGAGATTTTCAGATCGAGGATCTTCTGTTCCGCACCCCGCTGAAGCTTGACGGAGATATTCTCACATCATTTTATTCCGGCAAAACGATACTCGTGACCGGAGGCGGAGGCTCTATCGGCAGCGAGCTGTGCAGACAGATAGCCGCGCTTGAGCCGAGTCAGCTCATTATATTTGATATCTACGAGAACAACGCATACGATATTCAGCAGGAGCTGCTGAGAAAATATGCCGGATCGCTCGACCTGCGCGTCGAGATCGGCTCCGTACGTGACAGAGCGAGGGTCGAGAATATCTTCGAGCGCTATAAGCCGGATATCGTATTCCACGCAGCCGCGCACAAGCACGTACCTCTTATGGAGGTCAGCGGCGGCGAGGCGATAAAGAACAATGTTTTCGGAACGAAAAATGTCGCTGATATGGCGGAGAAATACGACACGGCAAAGTTTATTCTGATATCAACGGATAAGGCGGTAAATCCGACCAATATAATGGGCGCTTCAAAGCGTCTGTGCGAGATGATAGTACAGAGCCGCAACGACTCAAGGACATCGTTTGCCGCCGTCAGATTCGGCAATGTACTCGGCTCAAACGGTTCCGTAATTCCGCTGTTCAAGCGTCAGATAGCCTCCGGCGGCCCCATCACGATAACCGATAAGCGCATTATCAGATACTTTATGACCATACCGGAGGCAAGCCAGCTTGTTATGACGGCAGGCGCAATGGCAAAGAGCGGCGAGCTTTTCGTTCTCGATATGGGCAAGCCCATCAGAATATATGACCTTGCGGTAAATATGATAAAGCTCTCGGGACTCGAGCCGAACCTCGATATCAAGATAAAAGAGATAGGTCTGCGTCCCGGTGAAAAGCTGTATGAGGAGCTGCTCATTAAGACCGAAACGCTTACCAAGACCGAAAACGACCTCATCTTTATCGAACACGATGCCCCCATGACCCGCGCCGAGGTGAGTGATATTCTCGACCGCCTCGCCAAGGCGATAGAGGCGGCAGATAATTCCGAGGACGGGGTAGGAGATGTTCGCGAGGTCATAGCCGAAACGGTTCCGACCTTCTGCGAGCCGAATGTTGTCAATGAGCGCGCCGAGGAATCCGACGAAATGAAGCGCTGCTGCGTTTAAACCGACAGACTGAAAGCAAATTATAGCATTATATGCGCTATGTTCACAAATCAGCTTGATATTTGCGCACGGACAAAATCTTTTTGCCGTAAAAGCCATGCACATAAGCAAAGCTCAAGCGCCGCAGCACAATGATGCTGCGATATTACCGCAAAAAAAACACAGAGCACACGAAGATTATTCTCCGTGTGCTCTGATTTTTTTCGGATATTCCGCTCGGGCGGTCCGGCATGATGATATATATTCTCAGCGTCCGAACTCACCGTATATTGCCGCGATGGTCTTTTGCAGATCGGCTTCCTTTACGCCGAGAATGATATTCAGCTCGCTCGAGCCCTGATCTATCATAACAAGGTTAATGCCCGCATCGGCGACCGCGTCGAGAGTTCTTGCGGCGGTACCCTTGGTGCTTCGCATTCCGCGTCCGACGACCGCTATCAGCGCGATGCTGTCCTCAACAAAGACGCTGTCGGGACTGACTGCGTCGCAGATGGCGCGGAGGATGCGCTCCTTTTTGCCCTCAAGCACGGGAGTGGCAAGGATGATGCTGAGAGTGTCGATTCCCGACGGCATGTGCTCGAACGAGATGCCCTCGCTCTCGAGAACCGACAGGACCTTACGTGTAAAGCCGACCTCGGAGTTCATCATGTCCTTCTCGATAGTGATAGAGGAGAAGCCGGGCTTTCCGGCGATTCCGGTAATGACATTTTTTCCTGCGCCCTCTGCGGAGGCAACTATCATAGTGCCGGGATCCTCGGGCTTATTGGTATTTCTGATATTGATCGGGATGCCCATCAGACGAACCGGGAAGATAGCATCCTCGTGCAGTACGGTCGCACCCATGTATGAGAGCTCGCGAAGCTCGTTATAGGTTATGATGTCGATGACCTCGGGGTCCTCGACGATGCGCGGGTCTGCCATAAGAACTCCCGAAACGTCGGTCCAATTCTCATAAAGATCAGAGCCGGTCGCGCGGGCGACGATTGCGCCGGTAATATCCGAGCCGCCGCGGCTGAATGTTCTTATCGTATCATTCGGCATAGAGCCGTAGAAGCCGGGAATGACTGCGCGCTCAACACCGCGCAGGCGCTCAGCCATCGTTGTATAGGTGCGATCGGTGTCGAGCGTTCCGTTTTCGTGGAAGAATATGACCTCACGTGCGTCGATAAACTCGTATCCGAGATACTCCGCCAATATCTTAGCGTTGAGATACTCGCCTCGGCTCGCCGCATAGTCGCGTCCGGCATTGTGAATGACCGACATCTTTATGCGTCTGAACTCCTCGTCAAGTGAATAATCCATTCCGAGTCCCTCGACGATATCGCGGTATCTGTTTTCAAACTGGTGGTATACCTCGTCGATGTTGTTGCCGCGTGAAGCAAGCTCGTAGCACTCATAGAGCTTATCGGTGACCTTAAAGTCACCGCTGTAACGCTTTCCGGGAGCGGACGCTACGATGAAGCGGCGCGATGGATCTGCCTTGATTATATCAATTACCTTGCGGAACTGTCCCGCCTCCGCGAGTGAGCTGCCGCCGAATTTTGCTGTTTTTAAGTTTTCTGACATGCCTTTTCCTCTTTGTCCTTATATTTGTACGTTAGCCGAGGGAAATTCGCTCCTCGGAAGAATTTTGCCGCACGGAAAATCACGCCGTACCGCTGCGCGCAGGCGAAAATCAATGCCGTCATACCTTAATATTATATTCAATTCGCTTCTGCATGTCAATTGCTTTTTTGTAAAGAGGGTATTCGACGAAAAGCCGCACCAAAAGGGCAAATGCCCAACGCCTCCGCTCGGCGGTCGGCACGGACATTATGTGCGAATGTTTCATTTGATAAACCTTCGGCGGCGATAGCCGCGCACTCGCTGTCGGTGCGATTCGGATGCGAGTCTTTAACCTATTTGCTCGTGCATAAAACATAACTTAAAAATCCTTGCCAAGCGCGGAATAAACCAAATCCGACTCTGCCGCTGCTGCGGCAGAGTCGGATCGAAACTTGCGCTCTGTTGTCTTGTCTAAAAAGACAACTGCAGATTAAAACCGCAAACTCTATGCGGAAATTATACGGTTTTCTTATCCGAAACATAAACTACACCGACCGCCATCATTTTTGCAAACTTGGTCCGCGTGGCTAACTTCAGACTCGGCGGGAGATAAAAAGATGCAGAAGCGTCGAAAATCGTCACGTCGCCGTACAATTGTACGGCAGAGGCGATTTTCGGCGG